>CANEVO010000050.1 GCA_947442255.1 Opitutia bacterium | reverse complement strand
TCCGCACCGCTTCGTCGCGGAAAAATCTTTACCAATCCCAAGCTCCGGGCCGGGCCGCCAAGCCGGTCCATCCCTCCGCTTGGAATTGCCAACCGCCACCGCAGTCATCACATCAACCCGAGCCAAAGACTAACACTCCACCTAGCCCATTTTTCGGGACCCGCCCAACGGTAAAAATACTGAACGCGAGCCCGTGCCCCCCGCTCCCAATCCGCTGGCCGGATTCATGGCGGGGTGGATGACCTCGAAGGATTACGCCCTCTTGCAGACCAAAGGAGAGGGTGCCGCCGCGACCAACGCGTCCCGAACGTCTCCAGCTGACGGATTGCCCGCCGCGAGTGGGTGCCTTTCCGTCGAGCCCTCAGGGATGGCGGCCATCGACGGAGCTACGCTCACTCCGGCCGGCGGAAGCAAACAGCCGGTATCCGGCAACCCGCTGGAGAATCCCTACCTGCAGCTTGCCCTGCCGGGCCCGGCACCCGCGCTAGAAGTCCCAACACGGCCGAATCGCCCGGATTTCGCGAAACCGCTCACGGATGATAAATATTTCAAGCCGTTAAAGCGTTTTTAGGGCTTGGATTCATTGGCGCCGGGCGATTCTCTTGCCGGTTCCATTATGGCATTGGCATTTTTATTTGCAGGTCAGGGCGCCCAAAAAGTGGGCATGGGGAGGTCGTTATTCGAGCAATCGGCTGCGGCAAGGGCGCTTTATGCGGAAGCGAACCAAGTGCTGGGCTGGGATTTGACCAAGATCAGTTTCGAGGGTCCGGAAGCGGATTTGACCCAAACCCAAGTCTGCCAGCCGGCGTTATTTGTGCATGGACTTGCACTGGTAGCCGCAGCGCGCGAACTCGGTAGATTACCGGCCGGCGAACCGCAGTTTGCGCTCGGCCTCAGCTTGGGAGAGGTTACCGCCTATTGCGCGGCGGGCGTGTTTGATTTTTCAACCGGGCTGCGAGTTGTCGCTGAGCGTGGCCGTTTGATGCAGCAGGCCTGCGAACAGACGACGGGTGGCATGGCTGCGATCATGGGCGAAGAGCGTGCGAAAGTTTACGAGCTTTGCCGGGAATTTGACCTCGAGGCGGCAAATTTCAACGCGCCCGGACAGATCATCGTATCGGGCGAAAAATCCCGGGTTCTTTCAGCTGTCGCCGCGGCCAAGGATCGTGGGATCAAAAAAATCATCCCGCTGAAAGTCGCCGGCGCCTATCATTCGCGACTGATGGAACCGGCCCGCACGACTTTCGCGACTTTCTTGGAAACGATGCCGTTCTCGGCACCCCGGTTCCGGGTGTTCAGTAACACCACCGGTCAGGCCATCCACGATCCCGACGCCATTAAAGCGGCACTGGTGAAGCAGGTTGTATCCTCCGTTCTATGGGAGGATTGCATGCGCAGCGCCGCAATCGCTGGCGCGACTGAATTCTGGGAATTCGGGCCGAGCGGTGTACTCAGCGGTTTGGCACGACGCACCGAGAAATCGTGGGTCGTTAAAAGTTTTTCCGAATTCGGCGATCTCGCCGCCTGAACGATGCCCGTTAAATACACCCGCAATTTCTGCATTATCGCACACGTCGACCACGGCAAGACTACGCTGTCCGATCGCCTGCTCGAACACACCAACACCGTCGCGCAGCGTGCGATGACGGATCAGCATCTCGACTCGATGGACCTTGAGCGGGAGCGCGGGATCACGATCAAATCGCATCCCGTCACGATGACCTATCGGGCGAAGGATGGGCACAACTATAAGCTCAACCTGATGGACACGCCGGGCCACGTGGACTTTTCCTACGAAGTCTCACGGAGCCTCGCCGCGTGTGAAGGCGCGGTGCTTTTGATCGACGCAGGGCAGGGCGTCGAGGCCCAGACGGTGGCGAATGCCCATCTCGCCGTCGGCCAGCAGTTGAAGATCATCCCGGTTATTAACAAGATCGATCTGCCGAGCGCGAACCTCGAACTCTGCACCCGGCAGCTGGAGGATATTCTCATCATTCCCGCGGAAGAGGCCATTCTGGCCAGCGGCAAGTCGGGCATTGGAATCGTCGACATCCTCGAGGCCGTGGTGCTTCGCGTACCACCACCGCGCTGGGCGACCTATCCCCAAATGCGCGCACTGGTGTTCGACTCGCTCTACGACGCTTACCGCGGCTGCATCGCCTACGTGCGCGTATTCTCCGGCACGATCAAGGCCGGTGACACGATGATGTTGATGAGCACGGGCCAAAAAGCGGAGGTCAAGGAAGTCGGTGTCTTCATGCCGAAGATGGAAAAGATCGGGGCGTTGGGCGCCGGCGATGTAGGGTATATCGTTTCCAGCATCAAGAACACGGCGGACGTCAAAACCGGCGACACCATTACGCTCGGAAACAAACCGGCGACCGAAATGCTCCCGGGTTACAAGGAAGTGAGGCCGCTGGTTTTTTGCGGTCTCTATCCCCTCGAAAGCGACGACTACGAAAAGCTCAAGGCCGCCCTGGGCCGGCTGCGACTCAACGATGCCGCATTTGTCTATGCCTCGGAAAGCTCGCTCGCGCTGGGTTTCGGCTTCCGGTGCGGGTTTCTGGGATTGCTGCACATGGAGATTATCCAAGAGCGCATTCGGCGGGAGCACGACGTCGAGATTATCTCAACTTATCCGAGCGTCATTTATCACATCGTCAAACATGGCGGAGAGGAGATCGACGTGGATAATCCGGTCAATATGCCGGACCCGGGCACGATCCTGGAAATCAAGGAGCCTACGATCCGGGCCTCCATCATTATCCCGAACGATTCCATGGGAGATATTCTCGCGCTGATCATGGAAAAGCGGGGGATGTGCGACCACACCGATACGCTCGACGCCACCCGCGTGATGTTGCATTGCGTGCTGCCGCTGAACGAAATCCTGGTCGATTTCAACGACCGGCTGAAAAGCATCACACACGGTTACGGCTCGATGGATTACGAGTTGGGCGACTACATCGCCTCCGATCTCGTAAAAATGGACATCATGATTAACGGCGATCCCGTGGATGCCTTTGCTTGCATCGTTCATCGCGCGAAGGCCGAGGGCAAGGGCCGGCAACTCTGCGAAAAGCTGGCCGAAATCATTCCGCCGCAAATGTTCAAGGTCGCGATCCAGGCAGCCATCGGCGGTAAGATCATCGCCCGCGACAACGTGAAGGAGATGCGCAAGGACGTTACGGCTAAATGCTATGGCGGCGACATCAGCCGGAAGCGCAAGTTACTCGACAAACAAAAAGAGGGAAAAAAGAAGATGAAGCAGATCGGCAAGGTTTCCATTCCGCCGGATGCCTTCATCAAGGTTCTGCAGAACAATTGACGCCAGTGCGCCTGGTCCGATGAACGATTCGTCCCGACCGATTTCACTGCGTTCGCCGTGAGGCAGGCAGCCGCCAACGCCCCTATCCGCTAAAACCATGTTCGGCTTCTTCGCCTCCCAGCAAAAGAAAATGCGCGACAACGCGGCCAACTGGCTCGAGCTCGCGAGCAAGGTCTATCATTTCCGCCGTGATGTCATTCCCGCGGCGCCATTGGCCGAATTGCAGTCGCGAACGGCGGAACTCAAGGTGCTCCTGCACGAGCGGGCCGGCGCCGAGAAGCTCAAGGTGGGGATCGAGCGCTTGGAGGAGGTGTTGCGCCGGACGGGCGGGGCGATTTATCCGAAAACGGCGCTGGTGGAGAATGTGGAATTCTTCCTCGTGGCCGCGATCGTGATTCTCGGGATCCGCACGTATTTCGTTCAGCCGTTCAAAATTCCCACCAACTCCATGTGGCCGACTTACAGCGGCATGACCCCGGAGGTTTGGAAGAACCCCGAGGATGCGCCGAATGCTTTCCAGAAAGCGGCCCGCTTCGTGTTATTCGGAGCGCAACGTAAAGAGTTGGTGGCGCCCGAATCGGGCCCCGTAACCGTTGGGATATATGGCGGGCGAATACCGTATGAGCTGAAACCGGCGAAAAGCTGGTTGATCTTCCCGGCGGTGAACCGCGAATACACGTTCTACGTCAATGAAACGCCGGTGCGGTTGCAGGTGCCGGAAGATTTTGATTTTGACTGGGCATTTCGGGATGCCTGCGGACTGACAGCTCAGCAACTCGCCAGTCTCGCCGAACGTTCCAGCCGGGGTGCCGGCGGCGTTCGAGTGCAGCTGCCAAGACCTGCAATCCAAGGGAAGCCGTTTCTCTCGTTCGACATCATCACCGGCGACCAGCTCTTCGTCGATCGCATGACGTATCACTTTTTGGCGCCGAATCCCGGTCAGGGATTTGTCTTTCGCACCGACCACATCAAGAGCGACTATATGCGTGACCGGGAAGGCAGGCAGATCGAACAGTATTACATCAAGCGGTTGGTGGGTGTTCCGGGTGACAAACTTGAGATCAAGGAGCCCGTGCTCTATCGGAATGGTCGGCCGATCACCGGTTCCACGGCGTTTGACGGGAATGCGCAGCGGGCCGGAAAGTATGGTGGATATTTCAACAGTCCCGTGGCGTTCACGTATTTGAATCGAGGGGAAGCAGTCACCGTTCCCAAGGACAAGTATTTCGCCCTGGGGGACAATTCAAACAACAGTCAGGATGGTCGGTATTGGGGTTTCGTTCCCGCCAAGGATGTCGTTGGCCGGCCGTTGTTCGTTTATTACCCCTTTACGAGGCATTGGGGTCCGGCGCGTTGACAGCGAACGCCTACAGGTAGAAGACGCACAATTAACATTATGTTAAGTTGGTGAATGTCGATTGGTTCCCCCCCGTCCTGGAGCTCATTCCGGGAGGTGCTCGTGTCCACCTTGGGTCCACTATGGAGATCATCGGGCCGGATGACCGAGGTAAACGGAGTTGCTACGAGTCCGAACCCGCAAGCGGAGACGCTCTACCCGCGCGATCAAGGGGCGAATATCCATTTGCCGAGTACCGGATTGGCCCATGTGGATGCAATCACTTAACCGAATGTGTTGTTTAGAATTCTATTTTGCCGATTAGATGAGCGTTTCCGGAATGTCCCTGCCTCCCCTCGTTTCTCGGCTGTTTAACTGGCTCGATCACCGCGCGACCGGTGTGTTGCTGCATCCGACCTCTCTGCCGAGTCCCCTGGGGGTCGGTACATTCGATGCCGCCGCAATCGCCTTCGTCGATTTTCTCGCGGACGCGAAAATCAAATATTGGCAACTCTGTCCTTTGGGTCCCACGGGCTACGGCGACTCGCCCTATCAATGTTTCTCATCGTTTGCCGGGAATCCTTACCTGATCGATCCCGCCCAGCTCGTTGCAAACCGTCTTCTCGATGCTTCCGCCATTGTCCCGCTGAGTCGGCTGAGTGCCGAGAACGTTGATTTTGGTGCGCTCTATCAACTCAAGCTCCCACTCCTTTTCTCCGCCCATGCGCGCTGGCGGAGAAATCGAAGACACTCATTGCCCTACGGAGATTTTGGCGAATTTTGCCAAAAGCATGGTGACTGGCTGGCCGCTTACGCGTTGTTCTCCGCGCTCAAGGACCATTTTGGCGGACAGCCTTGGTGGGTTTGGCCGGCCGAGGTCCGCTCACTCGCTGCAGCCAACAAGTCGTCGTTGCGAAACAAAGTGGCGGAACGGGCTGAGGCTTACGAGTTCGTGCAGTATCTTTTCTTTGGCCAGTGGCGTGAAATCCGGGCGCACGCCATGCGCCGCGGCGTCCAAATCATCGGTGATACGCCCATCTTCAGCGCTTTGGACAGTGCCGACGTCTGGGCGAACCCTCACCTTTTTCAACTCGATCCCAATACCCTGGGGCCAACGGCAGTCGCGGGCGTGCCACCGGACTATTTTTCCGCCGATGGCCAGCTTTGGGGTAACCCTCTCTATGACTGGGAGGCTCATCGGGCTGACGGCTATGCTTGGTGGCTGGCCCGTCTTGGTGCCGCATTCGAATTCGGCGACGTGGTGCGGCTCGACCATTTCCGTGGATTCGAGGCGTATTGGTCCATTCCGGCCGGTTCGCCTACGGCGCGACCCGGGAAATGGACTGGCGGCCCCGGTCTTGGCTTTTTTCGCGCGGTCCAGGCGGCGATGCCCCGGGTGAAACTGATTGCCGAGGATCTTGGTCTGCTCACACCGGACACGATTGCCTTGCGCGAGAGTACAGGACTTCCGGGCATGGCCGTGCTGCAATTCGCCTTCGGCGGCGACGCCGACAATCTTTACCTACCCCACAATCATCAGGCAAACAGCGTAGTTTATGCCGGGACGCACGACAACGACACCACCCTCGGTTGGTATGCGACTGCCGATGAGAAGACTCGCGACCACGTCCGGCGTTATCTGCGGATCAGCGGGCAGGAAGTCGGCTGGGATTTTATCCGCGCTTCTTACGAGTCCGTGGCCAATCTCTCTGTTGTCACTTTGCAGGACTTGATGAGCTTGGGATCGGCGGCGCGTTTCAACACTCCTGGAAAATCCCAGGGAAATTGGACTTGGCGCTATCGTCCGGGAGAACTGGAACTACTCCGCGACCACGCCGGCTCTCATTTGCGTGACCTCGCCGCGCTTTATGGCCGCGGCGGCTCGGTCGCCTGACTCCAGGCGACGTGTTCGTTACCGCAGAAAAGTCGCGATCAGCGGCACCGCTTCGTCGCGCGCATCCTCAAGCACGTAGTGCCCCGCATCGGCTATGCGATGCACCACCGCAGCAGGAAGAAATTCGCGCCAACGAGCGAGAAACCGATCGTCGAAGCAGAAGTCTCGGCCACCCCAGATGATCAAAACCCGGCGATCGCGGAAGTGCGCCAACCCCTTCTCCGTCTCGGCCAACGCGGCCCAGCTTGGATGCGAAGGCAGCATTGGGATATCGCGCACAAACGCGCTCACCGCCACGCGATTCGCCCACGAATCATACGGGAAAAGGTAACCTCGTCGCTCCTCGGTCGTGAGTGCCCGACGATGCATCGCCATCCACGTCGCCGGTCCGGCAAATCCGTTTGCCCCCCGCACCAGCCACGGCCCGATCACCGGTGCCTTGCAAATCGCAATGCGCGCGGGAATCCGATTTATGGCAAAGGCCGCCGTATTGAGAATGACAATTCGACGGATCCAATCCGGCTTTTTGGCTGCAAAGCCGAATCCGATGGCTCCACCCCAGTCATGCACCACGAGATCGACGCTGCGCAGCTGCAGGGCATGCACCAACGCTTCGAGGTCCGCGATTCGTCCAGAAAGGGAATAGTCGTAATCTTCCGGCTTGGCGGAGAGCCCCATTCCCACGTGATCCGGAACGATGCAACGTTGGGTTGGAGCCAGGCGCTTGACCAGATCGCGATAGTAGAACGACCACGTCGGGTTGCCGTGGAGCATGAGGATCGCATGGTCGGACCGCGGCCCCTCATCCACGTAGCTCAGATGGGCGCCTTGTGGAGTAAGGAACGACTTCGGCACAAACGGATAGAGGTGCGCCAACCAAACGGGAATCGGAGTGGCAGCTACCATTCGAGCGCAAGCATGAGACAGTTCAATCCGCTGCCGATGCCGAGCAGTCCGACCCGGTCACCCGGTGCGACTGCGCCTGCCGCCACGGCTGCCGCGAGAGTCGCGGGCACGGCCACCGACCCGGTGTTACCGAAGCACTCGAACGTCGAGAAGTCTTTGGACACGTCGAGCCCCAGGGTTTCGTAGAGTTTTCGTTGATGGGTCCGGCCCACTTGATGACAGATATAGCGATCGAATTCCCCGCCCTGTTCGGAGCTGAAATCGCGCCAGGTTTCGCGTGCGAGCTCAACTCCCGCCAGGAGTAACTGCTCGGAATCGGTCTGCATCGCGAGCGCCTCCGCCCCATGGGTATCGCCCTGGCAGAGGTCGCTGTGCTGGGTGGCGGCGCGTGCAATGCCTCCGAGCAAACGGTGGGCGTGACCACGAATCAGCGAACGATGACACACCACCGCTGCGACCGCGCCCGACCCGATTGTGAGATTGGCGAAGAACGGTTTGATTTCGTTGCGCGTCAACGCTCGCTCCAGAAGGGTCTGGAGGGTTTGTTCCACCAGCGGCCGGCCGTTCTCTCCCGCCACCACCAACGCACAGCGGATCTGTCCGGACTCAATCAGGCCGGCGGCCAGCGTGAGTGAATTCAAGAAACCGAGGCAGGCATTGGAAACGTCAAGAATTTGAGCCGTTCCTGGGAGCCCAATCTTGCGGTGAGCGAACGATGCGGTCGCCGGCTCCAGCATGTCTCGGGAAACCGCGGCATGAATAAAAAGTTCGACGGCTTCCGGACGGAGCGCCGATTTCGCCAGGACCGCTCGCCCCGCCGTGGCGCTCGCATCCGACGGTTTCGTTCCTGCCGGCCACATCCGCCGTTCGCGAATTCCGGTCATCAACTCCAGTCGCCCCATCGGAAGATTCAATCGCTCGTAGAGCGGGCGGAGCCGCGCTTCGAGGTCGGTCGAGGTCCAGATCTCGTCGGGAAACGCGACCGCCAGGGACTCGATACAGACATGTTCGAACTTCATGCGGCGCGGATTATTTCACCGAACGCATCGCCAGGCGGATGATCTCCTGATCGAAGTAATTCGAACCCAATCCGGCGTCGACGATGACGGTCGATCCGTTGATTCCGCTACTGCGGGAGCTGAGCAGAAAAGTCACGGCATTCGCAACTTCCTGGGTTTCGAGGTTCTTCTTTCGAAACGTCAACTTCTCGGCGTAAAGATAACTTTCAAGGTATCCGGGGATGCCCGCGGAGGCACTGGTCTTCAGCGGGCCGGCGCCAACGGCATTGAAGCGAACTGCGGTGTCGGCGCTGAACGACTTTGCCAGAAAACGAACCGCTGACTCGAGCGCGGCTTTGATCGGACCCATGTAGCCGTAGTTGTCGGGCGTAACCAGCAACGATGAGATTCCAATCGACACGACGGATGCATCCGTCGCCAGGATCGACTTAAAAGCGCGGGCGATTTCGATCAAAGAAAAGGCGGATACCGCGATGGCCTGCAAAAAATCAGCCCGTTTGGTTTCGTGGAACGGCCGGAATCCTTCGCTGTAATTTGCAAACGCGATCGAGTGAACGATGCCGTGCAATGTCGAATATCCGGCTTGCGCGATCTCGGCTGCGAGACGCCCCACTGCTCCCTCCTGCTCTACATCGCACAGGAACACAGGTTTGCCCGCCAGCAACGTCTCGAGCGATTTCTTCCGGGCTTCCGAGCGAACGCTGTAAAGCACCTTCGCGCCCTGCTCCTCCAAGGATTTGGCCACGAACCACGCGACACTCTTGCGGTTGGCCACGCCGAAAACGAGGAAGGTTCGGCCCGTGATCTGGAGAAAATCTGGCATCGGAGAAGACGGCGGAAATCTGGACAGTGCGGAGTGGATCGAGGAGATACTAGCGCAAACCCTCCGGGACTTTCCACGCCACCGCGAAATTCACGCTGAGTACGCGCGTCCCGTCCGCCTTTTTTACCGTTCCGCCAAGCAGGGTGAAACCGCCCATCGCATCCTTCTGCTTAACTTCGAGGAGGATCGTTTCGCCCGGGTAAACGGGATTGCGAAACCGGACATCGCTGATTTTGGCAATCAACGGGACTCCGTCACCCAGCTTCGCGCCGGCGGCTTGCGCTTTGAGCGCCATGAAGCACGCGGCCGTTTGGAAGACAGCCTCGCAGAGCAGTACGCCGGGCGTGATCGGCGCCCCGGGGTAGTGCCCCCGATAGAAGTCCTCCTCGGCGCGCCACGTCCGGCGTGCGATCAAGCCATCCGCGTCGTGGCTCACGATTTCATCGACAAAAAGGAACGGAGGGCGATGCGGAATCAGGTCGGTGACGGCGGCCATGGGAAAAGGTGCGAGGACAGGATAATGGGTAGCGAGGAGAAAAACCGGCGTCCCGCCGCCTCTTCGTTCAGGACGCGGCACGGGCTGCCGGAGCGGACTGCTTTTGCACAAAAAGCGCCTTGTCGATTTTGTTGGCCACGATCACCCCGTAATTGATCGTCCCCAGCCAACCCGACATGATGATGCCCACGGAGCCCGCGTGATAGAGGCCGGGTAGTTTTTCCGACAGATCCATCGAAACTTTTAGCCCTTCAAATTTGGTGCCGAAGGAAGTTCCGGCCATATGCGTGGTGTAGCGTTCGATCGTCCGGGGCGTGGCGGCCTCCATCCAGTCGATCTTGGCGCGCACTCCGGGAATGAATCGCTCGAGGGCATGAAGCGACTCTTCGATCAACCGCTGCTTCTCCCGCTCGTAGTCCTCGTCGGAAAGTTTTTTCCAGTCGCCGTAGAGTCCGTTGAGCGAAACCACGACCGTGTAGCGGTCCGAGCCCGGTCTGGTCTCCGGATAGTAGACGGAAAACGTGCGACTGGTGGTGTGGAAATCCGTCAACTCGGCGCTGCTAAATTTGGGATTCTCCGACGTGAAGACGAGATCGCCGATATGCGGAATGCTTTCGCCTTTCCGGATACCCAGATAAACTTGGCACGAACTGGAGTTAATCCGGACGGCCCGGGCGGCCGCGACGTATTCCGCAGGAAAATTCTCTTCCTTCCCCAGCCGGAAGACAGTGTTCATGATGTTGGCGTTCGACAGCACGGCTTTCGCGCGGATGACCCGACCGTTGCCGGCCACGATTCCACAAGCGACTTTTTGGCCGGCCCGGTCCTCCACCAGCACTTTTTCGACCAGCACTTTCTTGCGAACTTCGACTCCGTTTCGCTTCAACTCCGCAATCATCTTCTCGATGAGCAGATCCGATCCGCCCCGGAAGGTGTAGACGCCGGCTCCCATGAAATTCGAGAAGACGATGCCGTAGGTGATCGCCGGGTCGTCGAGCGTCGAGCCATTGGCGTAGGCGATCGGCTCCAGCAGCAGGCGCTTCACGTCATCGCGGCCCGGGAAGAAACGCTCCAACATCTGCCCCGTGGTTTCGGGGTTGTTGTCGTAGAAATTCATCCCACGCAGGTAATCGTAGAATTCCTCCACCCTCGTCCGATCAAGGCCGAATTTTTCGACAAGCACGCGGGTGTAATCTTCGCGCGTGAAAGTCGTCCAGACGTCCATCTGGGGATTCACGAAGCGAATGTCCTTGAGCGGCACGATCGCGTCCGCGATCTCCTTCGTCCAATATTTGCGGCAGGACTTGATCATGCCGACGGGAAAACCGTGCAGCGAGATGTCAAAAATGTGCCCGCCCTTGCGGGTAAACCAGGTCGCGAGACCACCAAATTGGTAGTGGTGCTCCAGCAGCAGTACGCGATGGCCGGCCTTCGCGAGGACATTGGCGCCTGTCAGGCCGCCCAAGCCACTGCCAATGACGATGACGTCGTATTCGTCGGCGACACCTTTCAGCCAGTCGTAAGCCATGAGAATTAAGGAGGCGTGTTTTCTCCGCGGCGCCCGTGCCGGGATGATCGGGACGCAACCGCGCGTACGAGCCTATGCACGGTTAGACGCTGGCCAATGCCGCTTTCGGTTTGAGCAGCCCCTGACGCACCATCAGTTCGGCATTTTGCAGCGCGTTCAGCGCCGCGCCCTTCCAGAGGTTGTCGCCGCTTACCCAGAGGGCGAGGCCGTTGTCCAGCGCGGTATCGATGCGGATGCGACCCACGCCGCACTTCACCTTCCGGCTGAAATCAAGCGGTGTCGGATACAATTGCCTCGCCGGGTCGTCGACCAATTGGGCGCCCTCAAAGGCCGCGATCGCGGCGCGGGCAGCCTCGACACTCACCGGTCGTTCGAACTCGGCATTTACCGCCACGGAGTGGGCGCGAACGACGGGCACGCGCACGGTCGTAGCCGAAACTTTCAGATTCGGCAGGCCCATGATCTTGCGGCTCTCCTGCATCATCTTGGTCTCCTCGCCCGTGTACCCGTTGTCACCGAACGAATCGACCTGGGGGATCACGTTGAATGCGATTTGATATGGATAAACCTTCCTAGTGATCGGCTCGCCCTTGGCGTAGGCATGCACTTGCTGGTCGAGTTCCGCCACCGCGTCGGCGCCGGTTCCAGAAACGGATTGGTAGGTCGCCGCGAAATAGCGCTTCAAGCCAAACGCCTGATGCAAAGGCCAGAGGGCCATCAAGGTAACCGCGGTCGAGCAGTTCGGGTTTGCGATGATTCCTTTGTGCGTGCGGAGCTGCCCCGGATTGATTTCCGGAATCACCAGCGGCACGTCAGCATCCATCCGATAGGCGGAACTCTTGTCGATCACCAGGCAGCCGGCTTTCACCGCATCGGGTGCCAGTGCGCGGGTGGTTGAGCCGTCGACGGCAAAAAATGCGACATCGACGTCCGTAAAAACACCGGGCTTGGCCTCTTCCACGGTGTATTTCTTTCCCGCGCATTCCACGGCCTTGCCCGCCGACCGGGCCGAAGCGAAAAGCCTCAGCGTAGCCACAGGGAAGTTGCGCTCATGCAGGAGTCGCAGCAACTCTTGACCGACGACGCCTGTCGCGCCGACGATACCGACATTGATGGATGCTTTGTTCACGAGTGAGTCTCCCATGGAGCAGGTCAACAAAACGTGCGTCCGGCTTGGCATCAAGCCCGGAGAGCGGATTCTGGTCGTGCGGATCTGCACTGCGACACTGCAAATGTTTCGTAAGGGGGAGTTGATGAAGAGCTACGTTATTTCCACCTCCAAACGGTCGGCTTCGAATGTGAAACACTCGCGCGGAACACCACGTGGATTGCACGAGATCGCCGAGCGCATCGGCGGCGGCCAGCCACCGGGGATGACGTTTAAGGCGCGTATTCCGACCGGCCGGCACTTCTCCGAGTTGACTGACGCCGAGGCGAACGAAAATTTAATCACGAGCCGGATCCTGTGGCTGCGCGGCTTGGAACCGGGCGTCAACCGCGGTGGTGACGTGGATACCTACGAAAGATACATTTATCTCCACGGCACAAATCACGAGGACCGAATCGGAAAGCCGCTGAGCGCCGGGTGCATCTTACTGCGGAACCTCGACATCGTTGAACTCTACGAGTCGGTGCGCAGCGGCGATCACGTGTGGATCGCAGACTAGCCGTGATCGTTACGCTAATTTCCGGCGTCCATCGCGACTCGCGCACCACCACCACCGTCCAAAAGTCTGACGCGATCACCGTCGCTAAACAGTCCACCAGAGACCTCCTGTGCCACGACAACGGTGCGTCCATCATCCAGCCGAATGGTAATTTCCTGCGCTCGCTTGCGTGTCACACCTTCTTCGATTGCCTAGCCCGCCACCGCCCCGACGACGCTCCCGCCGGCATGAACAACGGCGCCAGTGACTCCGCGTCCTCCACTTGCCGTCGCCCCGCCAACGAGTCCGCCGCCAAATATTCCTAGATTGGACCTTTGTCCCTCAAGGTTTACTTCACGGACTCCGGTATCAGTCCCGATTTCCACATGTTGCCTCGTGTTGGCTTGGGCTGCCCGAATTGTCCGCCGCGACGAAGGCAAGTTGCAGCCCACCGAAAGCCCGAGAATGCCGCTGATCGAGAGAAACCAAGGGAGCTTCGTTTTCATGGAAGTAAAGACGTCGTCACGGCGGGAGCCGGTTACCGCCCAATTGTTGCCAATCCCTCAAGCGTTACGGCCGAAAAGCAGGCGCAGTGAATTCAGGCAAACCACCAGGGTGCTCCCTTCGTGGACGGCGACACCGATGGCCAAAGGGATCGCTCCGAAAGCGGTCGCCACGACCATGACGATCACCACGCCGAGCGAGATGGCCAGATTTTGCCGGATGACCGCACGGGCCCGGCGGCTCAGCCGCTGGGCCGAGAGAAAGTTTTCGATCCGATCGTGCATCAAGATCACCTCGGCCTGCTCCAGGGCGGCGTCGCTACCGCGGGCTCCCATGGCCACGCTCACATCGGCCGCGGCGAGGCAGGGCGCATCGTTTACGCCGTCGCCGACCATCGCGACCTTTCGGCCTCCGGCGCGCAGTTCTTGAATCGCGGCGACCTTGTCTTCCGGTGAGAGCCCGGCGCGTACCTCGTCGAGTCCGAGTTCCTTGGCGACTGCCTCAGCGGTATGCCGGCGATCTCCGGTCAACATGACCGTCTTAATTCCGATTTTTTTCAATTCGGCCAGTACGCCGCGTGACTCGGCGCGAATCTGATCCTTGAGTAGCACGCGACCCACGAGGTCTTTTCCAATCACCCAAACTTCGCTCAACTCCGCGGCCGCCGGGGGGAGTTGCTTCGCCCACTCGGCGAGCGGGCCGCTTTCCAACAATTCCCGCCGGCCAAGGAGCAAATTCGCTCCGCCAACTTTTCCGCGGACCCCTTGTCCGGTAAGCGACTGAAAATCGTCGAGCGCTAGCTCGCCCAGGCCCTCGGCCTTCGCGTGGCGCACAATCGCGCGCGCGATCGGGTGCTGGGATTTCGCCTCAAGGGTAAGCGCCAGTTGCAATACCTCCCGCTCACGGCCGTGCGGATAGCTTTCGCAACCGACCACGGCCAGTTCACCAGTCGTCAACGTGCCGGTTTTGTCGAGCGCGACCGCCGTGATGTCGGCGAGTTTTTCGATCGCCGCGCCGCCGCGAAACAACACTCCATGCCTCGCCCCCCAAGCGATTGCCGCCAGAATTGCCGACGGAATCGAGAGCACCAGCGCGCATGGACTCGCCACCACCATCAAAGTCATCGCCCGATAAAAAGCCGAGCGGACATCCGGGGTGTTCTCAAACGGCGGCAGCTGAAACCCCAGCCACCAGACCAAAAACATAGCAGTCGATCCGCCGATGACAGTGTAGGTGTACCCCGTGCCGAACTTGTCCGTGAAACGCTCGCTGGGCGCCTTCAGTTTTTGCGCAGTCTGGATAAGCCGGATGATTTTTTGCAGTGTGCTCTCGGCCGGCAGCCGGGCGACGCTGAACTCGACTACTCCCCAGAGGTTGAGGGTGCCGCTAAAAACTTGATCACCTACATTTTTCTCCACCGGGTTCGCTTCGCCGGTCAGCGCCGATTCGTCACTGGCGCTTCGGCCATGCAGGACCACGCCATCGGCAGCGAACGCTCCTCCCGGCTTCACGCGAACGCGGTAGTTCAATTGCAACTCTTCAACCGGAATTTCATTTTCGCTTCCATCTGCCAGGATCAGCGTCGCGCGCTTCGGTGACGTTTTGAGCAGGGCGCTCACCTCGCGCTGCGTGCGGTCCAGTGCGTATTCCTCCATTGCGCCGGAGGCCGAGAACAAAAACAGCAGCATTACCGCTTCACCCCACGCGTTGATGAACATCGCCCCGACCGCCACTGCCAGCATCAGAAAGTGGATGTCGATCTCGCGTTTTCGCAGATTGGCCCACGTGTCAATCGCCGCATCCCAACCCCCGGTAATCAGCCCGGCGAGAAACAGAATTTTTGCCAGCCAGGGTATTCCGGGGAAGAAGTGGCCGGCGATCACTCCGCCTATCCCGGCTGCGCCGCACACCGCGGCGAGCACGGCCAGCGTTCGCCACTCTTGATCCTCGGGCGTCTGTTCGGCTTTGATTTCCGGCCACTCCATCTCTCGCCACAACCACAATTTTTCCGCGGTGACGCAGGTATCGCGGCCCACCACCGTTACTCCGCTTTCCTGGCGAATGGAATAACCTGCGGGCAGCGGTCGGGCCTCTTTCGCCGCCAGCTGCGCTTCGACTGCTGCCACCGTAGCGGCGAGTTTTTCCGCCAAACCTTCGATCGCAATTTTGCCAATGGTCGCCACGGCGACCCGGTGTGCGTCGGGATCGATTCGCACCGCGCTAAGCGAGGGATGCGTTCGGAGAAACTCCACGAGTTCATCGACCCAAGGTGGGCCGGGAGTCGCGTTGTTCTCCATGCGACTCGAAAATGCGCAGCTGATCCCATATCGCAAATGCATTTCCAGGAGCTACGTCGCCAGGGTGCGGCACCGGATACGAAGCGAGGACACGCGGCGGCCACAGCCGGCAGCAAAACTGCTGTGTTTCGCGGGCTCCCCGATGCTTGCCGGTTGAAATCAGTCTCAAATCCAGTCACGGCTCTCCTTTCTACATGATCGGCCTTCGCGATGACACCGGTTCGGCGCCACCGCGCATCAGCCACGCTGTTCCCCTCACAGCGAAAATTTTCGCCGATGGCGGCTGGTTGCATCACACATTGCAACTCGAACATCGGCCCCAACAGGAAGAAATGGCCCGTGCCGTCGCCGCGGCACTCACGAGGGATGAGCCGCTGCTATTCGAAGCCGGCACCGGTGTCGGTAAATCTCTCGCCTACCTGATTCCGGGCATCATTCAGTCCGTCGATCAGACGCGACCTCTGATTGTCTCGACCCATACCATTTCGCTTCAGGAGCAGATTGAGACCAGCGACCTCCCGATCTGCCGGAGATTCTTCAAGTTGCAGCCTGCGCTGGCCGGCTATGCTGACTTCAAATCGGCCGTGCTCGTCGGCAAGGCGAATTACCTCTGCACGACGAGGCTCGGTCATGCCCTCGCCGACCGTGCGACGTTGCTGGCCGATGCCGACTACGACGAATTGAAGCGAATCGCAGCGTGGGCCGCAACGAGCGAAACGGGTATCCGGCACGAACTAAAGCCTGCTCCGAATCCGGAGGTCTGGGACGTCGTCAGTGCCGATTCTTCGTCCTGCTCCCGCAAGCACTGCGACTGCGAGAAATGCTTTTACCAGCGAGCAAGAACGCGACTGCGGGCCGCAAATGTTATTATTGTGAATCATGCTCTGCTTTTCGCACTGATCAACGCCGGTGGTGCGCAGGGCAATGACGCCAGGGTGGATACGCGTGGAGTGCTCTTTCCTGACGATTTCTTGGTTTTGGATGAAGCGCATACGGTTCCGGACGTCGCCACGGAAAACTTCGGACTTTCGCTTTCCAGTTATAGCGTCGATCGAGCGCTCAAGTTTCTTTTCAATCCCCGTAGCAAGCGGGGCGTGTTCCGCAAGCTTGGGGAGGCGGAAGCACAACAGCTCGTGATCGACGCTCTCGACGCCTCACGGCTCTTCTTTGATTTTATTTCGACCACTCTCCTCGCCCAGCGCCCGATTGTGCGGATAAGAGAGTCTGGAGTGGCAGAGGCGACTCTCGACGGCCCGCTCGGGGCCCTGCACCGAATGCTGGGAAAAATGGGCGACAAACTTGAGGACGGACGCGAGCGAGATGAAATTCTCGAGCAGAAGCAACGGATCAAGGCGCTGCAAACCGGTATCACCGAGTGGCTCACGTTGGGCGATCCCGGGCACGTTTACTGGGGTGAACGCAGCGGACGCAAACAGACGATTATTTCGCTGCGCAGTGCGCCGATCGATGTGGCGCCGGCGCTTCGTCAACATCTCTTCGGTCGGGGTACGAGCGTCGTTTGCACCAGTGCCACTCTCGCAATGGGCGGACAGATCGAGCCGTTTGCGGACCGGATCGGCGCTGGGAATACCCGCGCCGTGGTGGTGAAATCTCCATTCGATTTCGATCGAAATATGCGGGTCTACGTCGCCGCCGATGTTCCCCTGCCCTCGCCACGCGAGGCAAAGCTTTCGCTTGACGTCTTGGGCGACCACATTGGCTGGTGCACGCAGAGGGTCTTTGGTGGTTCGCTGGTCTTGTTCACCAGCTACAGCGACATGCGAGCAATCGCGACCGCGCTGGAACCCGTCTATCGCGCGGCGGGCCGGCCCTTTTTGATGCAGGGCGCGGACATGTCCCGCACCGAGTTGGCGCGAAAAATGCGCAAATTGGGCAACGCGGTGCTTTTTGGCACGGATAGTTTTTGGACTGGCGTCGACGTGCCCGGTGATGCGCTTGCTCAGGTCGTTATCACACGCCTTCCGTTCGATCCCCCGTCGCATCCGATTACCGAAGCGCGTTGCGACCATATCCGGGATCGAGGTGGCAATCCGTTCAATGAACTCACGCTCCCGGACGCCTTGATCAAGTTTCGTCAGGGCGTCGGCCGTCTGATTCGCACTGCTCGAGACCGGGGAGTCGTCACGGTGCTGGATTCCCGCGTGCTGGCCAAAACTTACGGACGGCGCTTCCTCGATTGCCTGCCGCAGCCGGAATTCGAAACGTTCACGCGCTTAACGCGTAAAGAAAAATTTCATCCTTTCGCCTGAAGAGGCGCGCAGCTAGCCTGTTGTCCTTCATGCTTTCAGTACGCTCTGCCGCGCTTACCGATATTGGCCATGTTCGCCGAGAAAACGAAGACCGGTTCCTGATCGACGAACAGATATTGCTGTTTGGCGTTGCGGACGGAGTCGGGGGCTTGCCCGGGGGAGGCGAAGCCGCCCAGCTTGCGGTGGAAGACGTTGCCGGGGCCTTGCATTCGCTGCCAAGGGACCGCGAGCCGGACTTAACAAAGATTGTTCACCACACCAACGAGGTTGTCGCGGCTTTGGGGAAAAAAATGAGCCCCGCCATTGGGATAGGCTCAACATTAACCTTTGGCTGTGTACGTGAAGGAACGCTAAAAATCGCCCATGTTGGTGATTCACGCTGCTACCTTGTGCGCCAGGGGGACCTTCGTCGGCTGACCGAAGACCATTCAGTCGAAAATGAAGCGCGTCTGCGGCGTGCCCGGGGGGAAGTCGTTTACTATCACGAGGCAAATAGCAACGCGCTCACCCGTTGCCTTGGACAGCCCACTCTGCCTGAGGTGGATCTTATCGAATGCCCGCTCCATCCGGGAGATCGCTATCTTTTTTGTACGGATGGAGTCACGAGGATGCTCCCCGATTCTGAATTGAGCGCTTTAATTTCTAAGTTTGATGAACCGATTGCGATGTTGCGGGAAATCGTCGGCCTCGCGGTCCGTCGCGGTGGACCGGACAACGCCACGGGCGTCGCCCTGCGTATTGACGCAACCTAATGGTTTCTTCCCGCATCGAGCAGTTTGCGGTGCTGGTCCAACAGCAACCGGACAACGAACTCTTTCGGTTCAGTCTGGCGCAGTCGCTCGTGTCTGGCCTTCGCGGTCCCGAGGCAGTCGCTCACTACGAGATCTGTATCGCGAAAAAATCCGATTGGATGATGCCGAACATCCTGCTTGGAAAGTTGTTCGTTGAACTCGGGCGACGAAAGGAAGCGCGCGATTTGTTCTTAGCCGCGCTCAAGCTGGCCGTGGAGCAGCATCACGAAGATCCGGAGCGGGAACTCCGGGCGCTACTTGCAGATCTTTAGCCAAGCTTGGAGCGCTAGGACGTTCTGTCGGAACGCCAATGCTTGCTCGGCGCCCGCTTATCGGGGCAGTAAAAGGGCCGACGGATTTGGTGCCAGAGGCGAGGATTGAACTCGCGACCAAAGGCTTATGAGTCCTCTGCTCTACCACTGAGCTACTCTGGCGAAACCCAACCGCTGTCTACCCGTCCACGTTTGCGAAACACGGCGAATAACGCAATTCGCGGAACCTAGTGGTCGAGAATCGGCCGTCAAGGGTTTCGTGTTCGCTAATCAGTCGCTGATTCGCGGACCCCATTGAGCCGCTGACAGTAATGACTGGAAGTGCCACTCCGTGAGGCAGGCACCGAGCCCCGAACCCGCAACGAGGTGGTCGACCATTTGGAGAGCGGCCATGATTTCAGCAGTCCGCCATTGCGGGGCATCGCCTTCCCGTCCGTCATGGATCGGCTCGCGCAGCGAAAGAAAGACTGCAAAAAAGCCTGCTCCTTTAGGCAGGCTCTTCGACCAAAAAACTGTCTGCCCGGCTGGGAACCTTAGAAACGACCCTGCATACCAAACACCCACCGTGGAGAAATGTTACCCGTGTTCTGCGGGAGATTCGAATCCAGTGAGACGTAATTCTGCCTCGTATAGGGTTCAGCCATGATGTTTTCCACGTCGAGGAACGCGATGTATTTTTCCGAGAACAGATAGCGCACTTTCACGTTCAGGGTCGTGCGGCTGGCCTGATAGCGAACCAGCATCACATTGGTGGAATTCGACGTCAGGTAATGCCCCCGGTTGACCCACTGCAGGCGCACGTCCCAGTTGTGTCCGAGATAGCTGATCCCAAGGTTGGCGGACTGGGGAACAAAGCCCGCCAGTTCGCTCGAAACGTTGGCAGCGGCACTAGAAACACCATAGTCGCCCTCCGTTTTTAGATAGGTGTAGTTCGCATAGACACCAAATCCATTCATCCAGGTCGGAAGGAACTTCATTTTCATTTGCTGCTGATAGTTCCATTCAAAGCCTTGCAGGCGGGCCGAGCCGCCATTGGCCTGGGTCGTCAACCGGTAACCTTCATAGAGGCCCTCAAAGCCGTTGTTGGGTCCGGCCCCAACCAGCTGACTGTTGTCCGAAAAAATGAAACTGGTGAGATTCTTGCGATAGACACCGACGGAAAACAGGCCGGCGGGCTCAAAATAATACTCGGCACTCAAATCGTAGTTGTCCGCATACTGCGGCTTCAGACTGGTGTTACGAATCGAAACCGTCTGGGCGGTGTCGTTCGCCACCGTCAGCGGAATGATATTCCCAAAGGGCGGCCGGCCGATTCCGTTCGAATAACTGGCCCGCGCCACAAATCCCCGGAAGGGTTCATATTTCAGGTGGATACCGGGGAAGCTGTTGGTGTACTTGCCCGTGGCGGTGTCCCGGCCGCCCCATTCGGCGATCACGCGGCGGCGGGCCTCCGGATCGGTCACCGTACCCACCCATGACGCCCGACGGGCGGCTTCCTCCTTTGACACGTATTGGAGAGGGCCTTCACCGTTAACCTTGGTTTCCTCAAACCGGACGCCGGCAAGGACGGAGAACTTCCCGAACTTGACGTTCGTCTGGACATAGGCCGCGGAAATTGTCTCGTCGGCTGATTGCAGATTCTGCTGTTTCGAAGTTTCACTGGTCGTGACGTTTAGCTTCCAGAGTTCGGGGAAATCTTTTTGGTGGCGGGCCACCTTGAAATTGCTGGGGAACGGCGGCTGGCGATAGATGCCATGCTCGCGATCGTGCCGGCCATCAACTTCTAGAAACTGCCCGATCGCGCTGTTGTCGTCAGCGGTGTTTAGAATACCGTCCGGTCCGGTGTAGTTGTAGATATTGTTCTGGCTCCAGAGTTCGCGAGACTGCTTGCGCCAGGAGAAGCCCGTCTTGACGAAGGTGGGCAGGGCAAAATCGAAATCTTTTTTCACATTGGCTTTTGCGCCAAGAATGCGATCGAATCCTCGACGGTCATTTTGAGTCAGGGTCAGTCCAGAATAATTATTTAAGTTATACATATCGGGTCCGGACGTCTGCCGGTAGGATGGCGTGCGCGGATCTCCCGTGCGCCTATCCAGAATAAATCCGATCCCGTTCACGCGCGCCGCAATCGATCCCTTGGGATTTGAATCATACTTGGGACGGTTCTGTGAGATGTCGTAGAAGGTGGCCGCGTTGGAATAGCTGAGATTATAGTCGATATCCAAGCCGTTGAAACGGTGACGAGCCGAGGGCGACAAAACGAACGTTCGTCCCGACTTGTCGTTACCTGATACCGCCATATTACCAAACGTGCCCGTCGGGCTGGCCGGGGCCGCGAATACCTCGGTATAATATTCACTGTAGCCGGGCATAATCGCCCCGGTTCCGGTCCGGTTGCCGGAGGCGTCGAAGGTCGCCAAAGACTGGGCGGTTGTCAGAGTGAAGGTGTGGGCGTCATTCTCCTCGTGGAAGAAATTGTACGACGCATTAAAGGCGAAGGTCGTCTGCTCGCTGTACTTGTAATCGACCTTCAATCCCGTCGCGACACGAATCTGCGGAGCGGTGCCGCCCTCCTGGGGACCAACATACGAATACATGTAAGGATGGGCATACGGCGCCTGACCTTTGGCAATCACAGGCGAGTTTTGAAACGACAAGTTGGTCAGCATTTCGCCACCCGGCTTCGAGATATATGACCCCGTGAGGTAAATTCCGATGTTCTTCTTCTCACCGAGAACTTCCGAATAGGAAAGAGCCAGCGACGGTCCCACTCCGGGAATGGGCTGGATCATCTTGTTGTCCTTATAGATCTTAAATCGCGAGGGCGAGATGGCTCCGAGCGTGTAGCCGATGACCCGGCCGGCACGGCCAAAGGCGCTCTTGGTCACCAGATTGATCGCCCCGCCGATCGAATCGGCGTCCATGTCCGGCGTCGGTGCCTTCGTTACCTCGATGGATTCAACGTTCGCCATGGAAGCCTGTTCGAATTCGAAGGCCCGGCCGGCATTGGCGGACTGCGCGCTGGCCACCCGCTGGCCGTCCATCGTTACGGAATTCAGCTCCGAACTGGCGCCGCGGATGGAAACGGTCCGGATGTCGCCGTTGGTGTAGTTCGCCGTGATTCCGGGCAAACGGACGAGAAAATCTCCCATGTTGCCGTCGGCCACGTTGCCGAAGGTGTCGGACGAAACGATGTTTTTCACGTTGGGCGCCTGCCTTTGCAGTGTCGCCGCGAGCGCCGTGCCTTCGCGCATGCCGGCAACGGTAAATTTTTCCAGTTTGTATACCTCCGACGTCAATTCCACGTTGCGGACCACGGTCTCGCCGGTCGCCGCTGTCACCGGAATTCGTTGCGAGTCCAAGCCCGTGAAGATCACCAACAGGGTAGCGGCGCCGGCGGGAACTCCGAACAATTGATAACGGCCTTCGCGATCAGTGACGGTCGAAAGGCGGGAGCCTTCAATCTCCACCACGGCTCCTTCGAGGTAGGAACGGGTCGCGGCATTACTGACCTGGCCGCTGATCGTTCCACCGGTTCTCGTTTGACCGGCGGCAATCAGGGACATCCAGGAACAAACGAGGAGGACGCAGCCTCCGCGGAACAATCGAGCAATACTGGCGCTGGTCGGGTTCATAGGGGGGGTAGTATCAGGTTGAGCTTCCATCTTGCAGGTTTGGCGCCAACGCCAACGCCTCACGGTCACCAAGGACGAGCGCGTGTGAGTTCGACGCATGCTTTAAAGCTTCGTGACACGCAAGGTCGCTTAAGTAGTAGGGCGTGTTAGGCCGGAGTCCTTCCCTAACGCGCCTGCGCCAATGTCTCGACCGTCAAATGCCGGTGGGCAATCCAAGACCGACGGCGCGCGAAGTCGATCGCAGTTGATGCCCGCGTTCCGCCGGGCGCGGGTTATCGGACCTGATCTGCCCGTTATCTGGTGCCTTGAGTGGTGCGGGTAGGTGTCGTCGGTTGCGCGCGTCCGTAAACGTCGTTGATCAGCCGCAGGGCAGTTTCCACCAGCATGGCCCCGCATTCGTCGGTACCGGCACCTGCGACTCCAGCTTCGTACCCTCCACGCGCCTTTTCGCCAGGCAAACCGACATAATGAACACCGTTGCCGTTGGAGTACCCTAGCACCAGCGTTTGCGGAAACGGCGAGCGGTCCCGAATGGCCATGCCGATTTCCGTCATGACTTCCCCGGGCAGCGCGACGATTGCGACTGGGCCGCAGACGATGACTTGAACTTCCGCTCGAACGGACTCCAGCCCGGTACGGGCTTGTGCCGCCGGTGTCAGCGGCAAGCCCAATTCCGCTCGCGCGACGTGCAACTTTCCGGGCACGAGCCGTGCGTGCTCCGCTTCCGCCGCCCGGGCTTTTTCGCCAAGGGCTTTCCCCATTTCCTCGACTGCCTCCCGGCCACGCCGCCACGGATTAATGTCGCCCGTGCAACCCTGCAGAAACATCGCTTCCGCACCACCCAACGCAGCCGCGATTTTCGCCGTCGCCGGTCCGGGCCAGTCGGCGGATAGACCGGGATTCGACGGATAGATTGAAACCGAGTGGCACGACATTTGAAACAGCGAGGCGATGATGCGCTCGGTGCCATCGCGAAAACTGAGAATGTTCATCGTTCGATCGAGAGCTCCGAAGGTTGCGCCGCCGGCCAGCACGGCAGGATCCGGGTTGCGATTACGACCGGCCCCGGCCGGGGCCGGAACCACGCCCCACCGCGGTGCGCGCGGCCGCCGGTTCTGGACGTATTCGCCGATTGAAACGCGGGCGATGGAAAGCGTTGCCGGCTGCAACGCGGCGACGGCGCCTTGGGTGGCCTTCAGCGACTGGTCGAGAAGTTGCCCCATCCATTTTTTGAAATGCGGTTCGTCATTTTGCGAAGGCATGTGCCGGAGAACCCACCACACATCGCGTTCCGTCCCGCGGTAATCGTCGGTATAGACCGGCGCCCAGGGGGCGGAGTGATTGTGGCTCGCGTTGATCAGGATGTTTTCAGCCGGAATCTGGAGCGCGGAAGAAATTCGCTTACGCACTTCGTCGCGCGCCGATTCGCTGACGTCGACCAGATCCCACCGCAGGATTGCGACTTTCTGGCTGCCATCGTCGACCACGAGCGCCTGCACGAAGATGCGATCGAGAATCTCCTTATACGGTTTGCCCGTCACCCAGTTCAGGACCTCGGGATCGGGGGTAATGTCAGCCCGGGCAGCACCAATCCGCAGCGTCACGGCGTCGGCCGCACGCCCGACGCTAAAGAGACAAAATCCCGCAATGAGAAGTCCCCAGACTTTTGATGGCAAAATATTCATGGTCGAAAATGTTTTATCGATTGGTTGCCGGCGCGTTGGCGGCCCCGGCATCGCGAATCTTTTTTACGTCCGCAGCGGTGACCGGGCTCGCCGCTGCACCCCACTTTGCGCGGACGTAAGAAATGACCGCGGAAATGTCTTCGTCGCCCAAGCCCCCCAAAGGCGGCATATCGGGAAACGCCTTGTTCTTGCGATCCTGGTTACGGCCAAAGAGCACGCTGCGAATGACTTCCTCGGGCGGGCCGGCGAGCACGGCCGATTCAACCAGCGGCGGCGCAATCGTTGGCTGGCCTTTTCCCTCCGGGCCGTGGCAGGCGCTGCAAATTGCGAACAAACCCTCGCCGCGATCAAAGTTTGAATTGATGCGACCGCGCCGGCCGCCCGCCGTCGGGGCTGCGGGCACTGCTGTGCTCCACGATTTTCGCAGTGCCGCCGCCCGGGTTTCCACCTCTTTTTGACTGGATTTCTCGACGATCGCCAAGGCTGCCGGCAAGCGTTCCAAACCACGCTTCTTGGCCTCCACCATGCCATCCAACAGCGCAACCCTAACCCATGGTGCCCGCTTTTCGGCATCCGAAACATGGCCCAGGAGTCGTTCCAATTCTTCCAGCTTACCGGAATTTACGATCGCCTGCGCAAGAGCTCCATACAGACGGGTGGCGCTGGCGCTTTTTTGACTCCAAGCGGCGATTTTCAGCAGCAAGTCAAGAAACGCCAATTCCCGATTGTGCAACCCGCTGAGTGCGGCCTCCACCATGATTGGCTTTTCGCCGTCACGCTGGAGAATGGTGGCCATCGCCTGCTCCATCGCTGCTCCCTTGCCCTCGCCGAGGGTAAAAAGCAACTGGCGGCGGACCTCGATCCGAGGGTCGCCAACGAGTGCCAGGACACGGCTTGCCACTCCTTGATCCTGCAGGAACGGCTCTGAGATGCGAAGAGCCGCCTTGCGCAGATGAACCGAGGAATCGGCCAGGGCTTGGGTCAGAATTTCAGGGGTGATCGCATCGAGACCCTCCAAGGTCCAGAGCGCATGCAGTCGTGCGAGTTCGTCGGCATGCTCAAGGGCCATTTTGCGCACCGCGGAGGTCACCCGCCGGTCCGCCTTTTCGACAATGATCCGCTGCGCGGCATCTCGCCAGAAACCGTTTGGATGCGCCAAGAGAGCAACCCACGCAGCGGGGTCGTTGCGGTCAACCTTGGGAACCGGCACGCGCGGACGGCCTTCATGCACGATGCGATAGATGCGTCCCATCCCCGCGAAGGGTTGTTGCAGTCCCCGCTCGATAATTTGATTACGCAGATAACTCGTGATGAAAAGGTGGCCTTCGATCAGGCCGCGGTACATGTCCGCGATGTACAAGGCACCGTCCGGTCCATTCGAAGTGTAAACCGGTCGGAAGCGCTCGTCGTGGGAGAAAAGGAACTCCCGTTTGTTGTAGGCGTTTTCGGCCGTGATCATGCCTTCTTTTTCCGTGAGCACGCTGCGCCGGATCAAGCGGCCGGCGACTTCGCCGAGAAAAACGTTGCCGACGTATTCGGCTGGAAACTGATCTCCGCGGTAAACCGTCGGCGCAGTGTTGGAGGTAAAAGACTGGAGCGTCCCGTTTTCGCCGCGCAGCTGGGCGCGGCGATTGATGCCCGCCGTCACCGCGTGGGGCCAGGTGGTCTGGTCGGCGGGATAACGAACATCGATCCCGGCCGTGACCGGGTAGTTCGGATTCCGCGTGTAGTAGTGTTCCGGCACCAGGTCACCCCGCAGGTGGTCGCCATTAGAGGAGTACAAAAAACGACCGTAATTGTCCTGGGAGAATCCCCACTGGCCCCGCAGGCTGAGACTGGGCTGCCAGAGCCAGGAACCGCCGGACTCGCGCATTCTCTGGGTAAAACGAGAACCATAAATCCAGTTGTCCATCGCCCGGAGCAAATTGCTCTGCGCTCCGTGGGGATTTACCGGCACCTCGAGGCCCTTGAGCAGCACCTCCTGCCGGTCCGCCCGATCGTCGCCATTGGTGTCGTGCGCCACGACAAGCTCGGGAAGCTTGAGCACCAGTGCGCCGTCCTTCATGACCTGCAATCCACGCGGAAAATCGAAATCTTCCAAAAAGACCGTGCGCCGGTCCATTCGTCCGTCCCCGTCGGTGTCTTCGAGTATGACCACGCGCGACTTCGGAGTCGGCAGATTCTCCAAGCCGGGGAAGACACCCCGCAACTGCTTGTTATAGGTCGGCCACTCCAACATCCAAATTCGGCCACGCTCGTCGAAGCAGATCGAAATCGGATCCTGCACGAGTGGTTCCGCGGCTACTACCTCCACCCGGAATCCAGCCGGCAGGTCGAAAAGCTTCATCGATTCCTCCGGAGTCCGCACCGGGGCGGCGGGGATATTCCATGTGGCCGGTGGTTTCGAACGATCAATGTCGGAGCCATCTCCGACTTGGGCATGAAGGCAGCACGTCGAAACGGCAGCGAGTAACGGAAATAAAACACTGAGGCGCATGGATGGAAAACGGCTGACGAGGGTTGGAGTAAGTGCTGGCGACCAGACGATTGAAACCGGAAGAAGGATCACGCCTTGCGCCTGACTTTGCTAGATGAAATGCGTGCCGAGCCGTTTACCAAAGATAAAACGGTTCATGACCCCGTGGATCATCGGCCGCGCCGCGGGAATCCACTCGGTCAATGGTTAATCGATCGACTGAGCTCGTAGACTTTTCCGATAACGCGATCCTCGGTCGAAGTCGCCCACGGCCCCGGGTGTCGTGCCAAGTTCGCCGAGTATCCCTCGTATCCGCCCTCGACGATTATGCGCCGACTCCCAAGGTAGCCGAAGACATCGTTGGAATAGCCCGCCACCCAGACCGCCGGAAAATCGGAGCTCAGCTCTCGCTTAAGTCGAAGGGAATATTCCACGGTCGTCTCGCCGCCGATTGCAACCAGCGTCAAATCGCGACCAAAATGCACGACTTGGACGGGACAGGGATAGCTTTTGGGCAATTCGCCCTGCGTTTCGAGCTGTTTGAGCAAATCTTCGGCCCGCTTTTTCTCCGCAGCGTTGCGCGAGCGGGCACGGCGCTCAAGGTCCACCCGGCTCGTATCGGCAAAATCCATATCGGCATAGCCGAAGGCACTCCGCAGGGGGCCCTGGACCGGCCGGGGATTAATCACCGCCAAGCCCGCTTCAACCGCGTTGGCCAGGGTGCGCCCGTGCTGGGCCGCCTGATCAAGCGAAGCGTAGCGGGGATAGGGATTCTGATCCCCGCCCGCGCCCATCATGAAGAGCGCCACCGCTCCCGGGTGCGTTTCCTCAAGGTACGCTTGGGCGAAACCGGCATAGTCGGCATTAATCTTGTAGAAGTCGGTGGTGGTATTGTGGCAGGCATAACCGAAAAGGATGGCCCGAATTTTCCCTTCCGGTTCTGTGACCCGCAAAACCGGCACGTCATGGTCAACCGGGCCGTCGGGATTGGGACTGTTGCGAATCTCCGTCCCGACGCGCAACCGCCGATTCATCGCAAAGCCGGCCCGGGCGTGGGTGTAAGAGAGGCGCGCGGGCTGGGTGTGCGCCAGCGCATCGGCAATCACACGAAGAACTTTTTCCTGCAAAAGCTTTCCGTAAGCCTCCGCTTTTTCGTAATACGCCGGATCGCTCACGCCACGACGATACGGCGAAGGCCCCGAGTGGGTGTGGGACGCGTTCAGCAGGATGGCTTCCGGGGGCAGGCCGTGCCGCTCGCGCGCAACACGCTCCACTTCCTCGCGCAACGCTTTCGGCACCCCGATCAAATCCAAGGTTATCATCACCATCCGGGTCCCAACCGAATCTTCAATGGCCAGCGCCTTGGCGAAAAGATGCTGGGAAACGCCTTCGCTCGGCTTGTTGCGATGGCCGTAGCCAGCCATCCAGACGGCCCCCTCGGGGGTGATGTCAATGGCCGCCACTCCCGCCTTCCACAGCGCGGCGTCCGCCGGCGCCGCGGCGGCAAACCCGAACGTGGCGAGAAAAGCATGGGCAACAGCCACTCCGAACAAACCTGTTAATTTCATAAAATGAAAGCCACTGCTTGATCCCGCGGCCGGGTTGAAGCCGGCTCCCGCGCCCGACTTGACTTGAAGACTACTTCCGTCCGGAAGCCGCGCCGGTGCCCGCCTTGTGGAGGTCCGCCACGCCATTCGGGAGCTGGTGCAGCACCTTCACCTCGGCATCCGTGAGCGCGCGGTCAAAGACCGAGATATCATCCACGAACCCAACGTAGGCCGAACCGAGGGAGAGCTGCGCCGAATCCGGTGCCCAGCCGAAGGTCAGGTCCCAGTTTTCAATCGCGCCCTGGAGCTGTCCGTCGATGTACATCTTCGCAGTTGGCTTGGCGTTCTTCGCGTTGATGTGCTCCAGCGTAAAGACCACATGCGTCCAGTGCGCTTGGGAAAACGGCGCGCGCTCAACCTGCACCATCGGGCGCTTGTCGTAGGGCATATCAGTCCAGCCCGTCCGTTTCGGGTCCCAAATCTCAACGAGCGGGCGAACGGCGAACCGGAAATGCCGCGGCTTGGTATCCTTGTCGAACTCGAGAAAGATGAAGCCCTTGTTACCATCGCTGCCGTTGATCTGCAGCGGATCGCAATAACCGGGCTCAAGATCGACATCCGGCGAAAGCCGCAACCAGACCGAAACCGTGCGATTCCAATCCGTGCTGCTGTAACCGATGTTGCCGCCGTCTTTGAAGAAAGGCTTGATCGGGTTTTTCTTCGTGAAGAGCAGCGCGTCGCCGTAACGGCCCGACCCCTTGGTGATCTTGACTGTGTCGTCCGGCAGGCCGACGACCCCGCCCTGCGCCCGTTGCTGCGCGTTCGCGAACGTGTAGAGCGTCTTGTCGCCTCGGGCAAAATCGGCGTTGGGCCCGTGATCGAACGAGGCATGAAACGCCAGCGCCTTGCCCAAGGCGGCCACTGCCGGGCCTGAGCTCGATTGGGCGTGGCCAGTGATCGCGAAAACGGCGATAAGTACAGGAATCGGAACGAGGGATTTCATGAGGGGAGAATGCAGACAGAGGTTTGCCAAGTCGGCTTTTGCTTCGGGGGTGAAAGCGGTGCAGAAAAATCAGATCTCGACGACGATGCCAACGGTAAGTTTCAGACAAACGAATTACCGGGCGACGATTGCGGGGGGACGAAAAAGACCC
>CANEVO010000049.1 GCA_947442255.1 Opitutia bacterium | reverse complement strand
CAACATCACCGACAAGCCCGGCTCGGCCGCCAAGGTCTTCAAGGCCCTCGCGAACGCCCACATCAACGTCGACATGATCGTCCAGAACGTCGGCCGGCAGGGCGTCGCGAACCTCACGTTCACCGTGCCGCTAACCGAGAAGGAAAAGGCCGTCCATGCCCTCGAGGTCGTCCTCAAGGAAGTGGGCGGCGAGGTCACGCTCGACGAGAAGATCGCGAAGATCTCCGTCGTGGGCGTTGGCATGAAGACGCACAGCGGCGTCGCGGCGACGCTCTTCGAGGCCCTCGGCCAGGCCGGGATCAATCTCGAGCTCATCAGCACGTCGGAGATCAAGATCTCGGTCGTGATCGCCAAGGACAAGGCCGACGAGGCCGCGCGCGTCGCGCACGCGGCGTTCGATCTGCATCTGCTCTAAGCCGCGTGGCTACCGATGAGTAGCGAGTAGCGCGCATGGGTAACCGCGGCACTGGTTGGCTGCCCGGGCTACTCCCTCCCCGCTACTCCCTACTTCCTCCTGCGATGAACTTCCTCAGCACCCGTGGCCAGACCCCGGCGCTCGGCTTCTCCGACGCCGTCGCGACCGGCCTCGCGCCGGATGGCGGCCTGTATTTGCCGGAGAACCTGCCTGACTTCAGCGGGAGCCTCGCGCGCTTCGAGGGGCTGTCGTATCCGGAGTTGTGCTTCGAGTTTCTGCGGGTGTTCGCCACCGATATCCCGCCGGAAACACTCCGGGCCCTCGTCGCCCGCAGCTACACGCGCTTCACGGACCCGGCGATCGCCCCGCTCAAGCCCCTCGGGAAGAATCTCTACGTCCTTGAGTTGTTTCACGGCCCGACCCTCGCGTTCAAGGACTTCGCCCTCCAGCTCCTCGGCAACCTTTACACCCACCAGTGCGAGGTGCGCCGCCAGACGATCAATGTCCTCGGGGCCACTTCGGGCGACACGGGTGCCGCCGCGATCCACGGTCTCCTCGGCCGGCCCGGCACCACGATCTTCATTCTCTATCCGGATGGCCGCGTGTCTCCGCTGCAGGAACGGCAGATGACGTGTACGGGCGCGGACAACGTGTTCGCGATCGCGGTCGATGGGACGTTTGACGACGCGCAGTCGGCGCTGAAGGAGATCTTCGGCGATCAGGAATTCCGGCAGCGGCTGCGGCTGTCCGCGGTCAACTCCATCAACCTCGCCCGCGTCCTGGCGCAGTGCGTGTACTATTTGTATGCGTGGCTGAAGCTGCCAGCCAGCGAGCGGGACAATGTGGAATTCGTGGTGCCAACCGGCAATTTCGGCAACGTGCTCGCGGGTTGGATGCTCCAGAAGATGGGCGTCCCGATTCGCGGGTTTCGCGTGGCGACGAACCAGAACGACATCCTCTACCGGCTGTTCACCACCGGCGAATACCAAATGGGCGACGTCCATCCCAGCCTCGCGCCGTCGATGGACATCCAGGTCGCGTCCAACTTCGAGCGCTTCATCTATTTCGCCGTCGGCCGCGATCCCGCGAAGGTCCGCGAGGTCATGGCGACCTTCAAGTGCACCGGCCGCTATGCGTTTCCGAACTTCGACCGCGACACCTTCACGGCCTCGCGGACGACCGACGCCGAAATCCGCTCGATCATCCAGCGCGTGCATCGTGATTTTGGCTACGTCGCGGATCCGCACACCGCCTGTGGATTCAAGGAACTGAGTCCGGACCGCGTCAGCATCGTGTTGTCCACGGCCAGCCCGGCCAAGTTTCCCGATACGATCCGCGACGCCATTGGGATCGAGCCGACGCATCCGAGCCTCGAGGCGCTCAAGACGAAGCCGATCGTGAAGCACCGGCTCAAGACCGATCCGGCGGCGATCCGCGAGTTCATCGAGCAGCACGCCGTGAAAGGTTGATCTCCGAAAGTAGCACCGGTCTCCGACCGGTGAGGTTCCGATCGCGCAAAGGTTCTCGCCGGTCGGAGACCGGCGCCACGGGCCGGCTCCCGGTTCGCGTGTGGTCGACGTGTGGCGCAACGCCGTGGGGGGCGTATCGCAGCTCTCTGGCAGATCCGTCCTGGGCGCCTGGTTCGTAGTTCCGCCTTCAGGCGGAATCCGGGCGGCTCACTTCTTCCGCCTGAAGGCGGAACTACCAACCACGGTCCAGGACCGAAAGCCCGGATGTGCCCCGCCTCGTTTCACCCGGAAATTTCGATTCGACAACGGTCGAGGCCCCGCCTTTTGTCCGCTCCCTCGATGAACCAGCCCTCCGCCAACCGCAGCGCGATTAGCAGCATTATTATTGGCTGCGCGCCCGGGCGCGGAGAAATGGCGTGAGTTCACTATAAAACGCCGATTCTCTGACCCCGGGCCGAAAGCCCGGGGTTTTTTGTTTTTCAACCCATGAACACGTCCACCGTTAAAATCTACGACACCACGCTCCGGGATGGCACCCAAGGCGAGGGCATCAGCTTCTCCGTCACCGACAAGCTGCTGATTGCCGAAAAGCTGGATCACTTCGGCGTGGACTACATCGAGGGCGGTTTCCCGGGCTCGAATCCCCGCGACATCACCTTCTTCCAGGAGGCGAAGAAACTGCGCCTCAAGCATGCCCGGCTGGCGGCCTTCGGTGCGACGCGGCGGGCGAACACGAAGCCGGACGAGGACGCCCAGCTCCGCACCCTGCTAGAAAGCGGGATGCCGGTTGTGACGATCGTCGGCAAGACCTGGACGCTGCATGTCACCGAGATCCTACGCACGACGCTCGAGGAGAACCTCGCGATGATCGAGGACTCGACGCGTTACCTGGTCAGCCAGGAACGCGAGGTCGTGTACGATGCCGAGCATTTCTTCGACGGCTTCAAGGCCGATCCCGACTACGCGATCCGCACGCTGGCGGCCGCGATGAAGGGCGGCGCCTCCAACCTGACGCTGTGCGACACGAACGGCGGCACGCTGGTCGACGAGTTCAAGGCCATCGTCGCACGCGCGGTGCAGGAGTTCGGCGGCGAAAAGATCGGCGTGCACTGCCACAACGACAGCGGGGTCGGGGTGGCCGTTTCGCTGGCCGGCGTCACCGCCGGCGCCACCTTGGTGCAGGGCACGATGAACGGCTACGGCGAGCGCGTCGGGAACGCCAACATGACGACGATCCTGCCGAACCTGCTCCTCAAGATGGGACGCACCGCCCACTGCGCGCCGAATCTGCCGCAGCTCCGGGCGCTTTCGCTGTTCTTCGACGAGCTCGCCAACCTGCGGCCCGATCCGAAGGCCCCGTTCGTGGGCCAGTCCGCCTTCGCGCACAAGGGCGGCCTCCATGCCAACGCGGCCAACAAGGTCGCCCGCAGTTACGAGCACATCGACCCGGCCGAGGTGGGCAACCGGACGCGCGTCCTGATCTCCGACATGGCCGGCCGTACGAGCCTCGCCCTGAAGGCGAAGGAGCTGGGGATCGAGATCGACGAGAAGCGGCCGGAGATGAAGGACCTGATCGAGGAGCTGAAGGAGCGCGAGTTTCGCGGCTACGAATACGAGGCGGCGGACGCGTCGTTCAAGCTGCTCGTGGCAAAGGCGCTCGGCCAGCGCCGTGTCTTCTTCGAGATCCAGAACTACCGCGTGATCATCGAGCGCCACGGTGAGGAACTGTGGGCCGAGGCGACCGTGAAGCTGAAGGTGGACGGCGTGGCGAAGCACACCGTGGCCGAGGACACCGGACCCGTCGGCGCGCTCGACAAGGCGCTGCGCCTTGCGCTCGAGGGCACGTATCCGCAACTGAGCGACATGCGATTGCGCGACTACAAGGTGCGAATCCTCGAGGGCAACAGCGGCGCCGGATCGCGCACGCGCGTCCTGATCGAGAGCGGCGACGCGAACTCGATTTGGGGCACCGTCGGCGTGAGCGACAATATTATCGACGCGAGCTGGGAAGCGCTGCGCGAGTCGGTGGAGTTCAAGCTGTCGCAGGCCTGACTGTCGTCAATCGGGCGTGGACGAGCCACGCCCCTACGCGCCTTTGTAGGGGCGCGCCTCGTGCGCGCCCACGAGGTCGGGAACGCTTCAACCTCAACGGCACTAACTCTTCCGCTCCGCCATCGCCGTCACCAGCGCGTGCAGAAAGTCCTTTTGCCCGGGCAGCGTACCGAGCGCAGCCAGCGCGGCCGTGGTGTGTTCCCGGGCCATCCGGCGGGCGTCGTCGAGGCCGTAGAGCTTCACATAGGTGGTCTTGTCCGCTTGGGCGTCCTTGCCGGCGGTCTTTCCCAGCGTCGCGGTGTCGGCGGTGGCATCGAGCAAGTCGTCCATGATTTGGAACGCGAGTCCCAGGTGCCGGCCGAGGTTGCGGAGGGCTTGGATTTCCACATTGCCGGCATCGATCGGGCGAGACCGGGTGGCCAGACCCACGAGTCCGCCCATCACCAGCGCGGCTTCGATCATGGCCGCCGTCTTGTTCAGGTGAATGAATTCAAGTTCGTCAGCCGTGGCATTGGTCTTCTTCTCCGCGAGGAGATCCTCCATCTGGCCGCCCACCAATCGGCGGCTGCCGGCAGCAGCCGCCAGTTCGCGCATCAACCCATGAGCCAGCACCGGTTGGCCGGCATAGGCCTCAGCCACCAGGCCGAAGCCATGGGTGAGCAGGGCATCGCCGGCGAGCAGCGCCGTGGCCTCGTCGAAGGCCTTGTGCGCCGTGGGACGTCCCCGACGCAGATCGTCGTTATCCATGCACGGCAGATCGTCATGGATGAGGGAGTAGGTGTGCACGCACTCGATCGCGACGGCAGCGGGCAGGGCGGAGTCGTCAGCCGGGCCGAAAAGTTCCGCGGCGGTGAGGGCGAGGACGGGACGGATTCGCTTACCGCCGGCTTCGAGGCTATAGCGCATCGCGGCGTGCAGCCGGCCGGGCCGGGTCGCGGCCGCCGGGACGTGTTGTTCGATCCCGCGTTCGACGCGCGCGACCTGGCGCTTGAGTTCGAGAGCGTAGTCCATGACGGGGCGAAGTGAAAGCGAAGTTGCGGATGGGATGAAGGAAGAAACCGACCGATTTCGCGTCGAAGGAGTCTGGCCCCAGGCAGGTGGACCGCGGATGACGCGGAGCTCGCGGATAAAGGCCTCGATCCAGATGATCGAAGCAATCGGCGGCGCGAGGCGCCTGGTCGCTTCGATCGGGACCGGCGGATCGGGCGACCCTGTCGCATCTGAATCCGCCCTAGCCCGAATGTGCCAGCGCTGGTCCGCACCGCGGACCGATGCTGGCCCATCCATCCGATGCCTTGGTTTGGTATCCGCGGCATCCGCGGTCCAAAATTCTCCGCGCTTCGCGCTCTTCGCGGCTTCGCGTGAGCCGGATTGAGCCCCCGGCTTGGCACAGAAGGTCAAACCAAGGTCCATCCAAGGTCCGATCAATGTGGACTGTCTTGGACCGAACTTGGATTGGCCTTCTGTAAAATGGATCGGGATTGAACCTGAAGCCAGGAAGCCACGAAACAATCCGTGGCTGAGCGAGTGGTGGCGCAACATTCCGCCAGTCGTTTCGGTCACTCCCACTCGCTCATGCTCGCGGCCTCGGACGCGCCCGGGCGATACTCCGCTCTCGCCAACCTCCAGCAGCGTTCCCATAACACGGGTTCGCGACCCATGCCGACCTACGAGTACGCCTGCCAAAAGTGCGGCCACGAATTCGATCACTTTCAGTCCATGAGCGATCCGCTGCTCAAAAAATGCCCGAAGTGCGGCAAGAACGGACTGAAGCGCCTCGTGGGCGCCGGAGCCGGGCTCATTTTCAAGGGTTCCGGTTTCTATATCACGGACTACAAGACGAAGTCCGGGAAGCCGGATGATTCGAAGACTCCGAGTGCCACGGTGACGAGTGAACCGAAGGCCGCCAAACCCGCCGCGGAAAGCACCCCGGCCGCCCCGGCGAAGCCCGCGCCCGCGCCGACCCCCACGAAGTCGCGCTCGGACGCGAAAAAGAAATAATTTTCCATGAGCAAGAAAATCGACCGCGCAACCCATGGTCCGAGCTGGTCTGAAATCATCCTCGGTATCTTCCTCAGCCTTGGCCTGGGGATCGTCCTCAGCGCCGCGCTGTTGATGCTCAAGCCTGTCGTCGTGGCGAAGGAAATGCCCAAGGAGCCAGAGGCCGGTGCCGTCTACTATCTCGAGGGCGGCCGCGAGGCCGGGAAGGCCCGGCAGGCCCCCGCGAAGCGTGCGGCCTTCGCGCAAGGCCAGTCGATCAGCGTGATCGAGGAAGAACTGAACACGCTCGTGGCCGCGCCAGCGGCTCCCACCCCCGCGGCCAAGCCGGGCGAGGCCCCGCCGCCAGCCGCCGGCACCTTGGCGACGGACACGCCGAATTTTCGAATTCACAACGGTTCGCTCCAGATTGCCGTGCCCGTTACTGTCAACGCCGCCGGACTCAGCCAGAAGCTGACCGTGGTGGCCCAGGGCAAGTTTGCGAAGCAGGGCGATCGCTTCGTCTTCGATCCCGAAAGCATGTACCTGGGTTCATGTCCCTTGCACCGGCTGCCGTTCGTGGCCGGCTACGTGCGCAGCCAGTTCATCGACTCGCAGTCCATCCCCGAGGATTTGGCCGCCGCCTGGCCGAAACTGGCCAACGTCGCGATCGAGGGAAACACCCTCACGCTGACGATGCCCTAAGCTCCGGACCCCGTTCGCCCGATAATTTTTCCGCGGAGCGGAAAACCGCCCGTGTCGAAGAAACTGCAGAACATCGGCATCGTCTCGCTGCTGACGATCGCCTCGCGGGTCCTCGGCCTCGCGCGTGACACGTTCAGTGCGGCGGTGTTTGGGCTCGGGGGATTGCAGGATGCGTTCGTCACCGCCTTCAGCCTTCCGAATCTATTTCGCCGGCTGTTGGGGGAGGGCGCCTTGACCGCCGCCTTCGTTCCGAAACTACAGGAGGAACTGGCGGCGCGGCAGAAGCCCGGGGCGTTTGCGCTCCTGAGCAACATCACCACCTGGCTGGCGGCCGTGACCTTCGGCCTCGTGGCGCTCGCGATGCTCGCGTTGTCGCAGTCGCAGCAGTTCGCCTTCGAGAACCATGACTGGCACCTCGTCGCGCACCTCAGTCTGGTGCTGTTTCCGTACCTGGCTTTCGTCTGCGTCGCGGCCGTGTTGGGCGCCGCCCTCAATGTCCTCGGTCGGTTCACCGAGCCGGCGCTGTCGCCGATCTGGCTTAACGTCGCGATGATTGGATCGCTCGTGCTCGCCGTGGCCCGGACCGACGCCAGTGACCTCGCGCGGATGCACTGGCTCTGCGCCGGCGTCCTGGTCGGCGGTTTTTTCCAGATGGCCGTGCCCGCCTGGGCCTTGATGCGCGAAGGCTGGCGCCCGCGCCTCGATCTCAGGCGCACGGCGGCGGTCAACGAGATCGCCGCGCTCATGGCGCCTTCCCTCTTCGGCGTCGCGATCTATCAGATCAATATCTACGTCTCCCGGTTGATCGCATTCTCGCTCGAGCGCTCCGCAGCCTCGGCGTTGTTCTTCGCCAACCGGCTGATGGAGCTTCCGATTGGAGTCTTCGCGATCGCGGTCGCCACGGTGATCTACCCGCTGCTGGCGCGTCATGCCGTGGCCCGGGATTTCGCCGCGATGGCGGCCGACTATCGCAAAGGACTCCGCCTGATTTTGGTGATCAACATCCCCGCGGCGGCCGGTCTGGCGGTGCTAAGCGAGCCGATCGTGCGGCTGCTCTTCGAACGGGGGGAATTTTCCGCCAGCCAGACGAGCCTGATGGCGCCCCTCCTCGCACTCTTTGCGCTGGGCATGCCGTTCTTCTCGATGACCACGCTGACCATCCGGTCGTTCTACGCCCTGCGGGACACGAGGACGCCGGTCAAAATCGCGGCCATCAGCTTTGTGATCAACCTCGTGCTCACTTTGGCGCTCAAGGATGAGCTCGGTGCCCGCGGCTTGGTGATCGCCAGCACCGTGGCGATCGTCGTGCAGACGCTGATGTTGCAATATGCTCTCGTCCGGCGGCGGCCGGAAATGGCGTTCGCCTCCTTGTGGCGCAGCGTGGGCAAGGTGCTTCTCGCGACCGTAGTCATGTCCGCCGCGGTGGCGGGCGGGTGGTGGGCGTTGCCGCGGCTGGGACTGGCGGGCCGGATCGGGGATGTCGTGACGCTCTTTGGGCTGATCCCGGTCGGCGTGGCCGTGTACGCGGGCCTGCTTTGGGCCCTGCGCGTCGAGGGTCGCGACGATCTCGAGGCGCTGTTCGTCCGGCTGCGCGGCCGTTTTGGTGGCGCGAAGGGCTGAGCCGGGGAACCGCGATGCGGTGGTAGCCACGAGCGCCAGCGAGTGGATGGATCGCCCGCCGATCCATTCGCTGGCGTTCGTGGCTACGCTTCCAAAACCTGAGGCCACTTGTCATCGGGGGCGTCCTCGCGCAACGTTCGACCCAGCACGCCGACCATGAGCACAGACCAAAAGCCGGCCGTACCAGTACGACACAATGTCGACGAGAATCGGTTCGAGGCGGAGGTCGACGGCTATCTCTCGGTGGCGGACTACGTGGAGGAAAACGACGCCTTGGTTTTCACGCATACGTTTGTGCCGCCCGAACTGCGCGGCCGCGGCGTGGCCGAGGCCCTGGTGCGAGCCGGGCTCGATTTCGCCCGCGAGCGGAAGCAACGGGTCGTGCCGGCCTGTTCCTACGTGGCGAAGTTCATCGACCGTCATCGCGAGTATTCGGGTTTGTTGAATTGATCGTGCCGGGCTTGAGCCGGAATCCAGGAAGCCAGGAATCGGACCAGCCTCCTTTCGCCAAACTTTGTAGCCCGGTGCGTGAGCGCCGGGACTTCCTTATGCGGAGCAATGGAGCAGTCCATGACCTCAGGGGCAGGGACTCCCCAAACGGAAAGTCCGGCCGCACGATCGGATTGCGAAAGCTTTGAGTTGGGATTCGGTTCCTCGCTCATGTTGCACCTGTTCGCGCCCTTCACCCTCAAGTCCATCACGCTCCGCAACCGCATCGGCGTCTCGCCGATGTGCATGTACTCGGCCGAGGACGGCACCGTGAACGACTGGCATCTCGTCCATCTCGGAGCGCGGGCGGCGGGTGGCGCCGGTCTCGTGATCGCGGAGGCCACCGCCGTGTCGCCCGAAGGCCGCATTTCGCCCCAAGACGCCGGCATCTGGGCGGACCGTCATGTCGAGCCGCTCGCGCGCGTGGTCCGGTTTATCAAGAGCCAGGGTGCCGTCCCGGGCATCCAACTCGCCCATGCGGGACGCAAGGCGAGCGTGGCGCGGCCGTGGGAGGGCGGCGCGCAGGTGGCGGATGACGCCGGCGGCTGGCCCGTGATCGCGCCGAGCCCCATCGCCTTCGGAGGCAGCCTCACCAAGACGCCGCGGGAGATGTCACTCGCGGACATCGCGCGGGTGCAGGCGAATTTCGTCAGCGCGACCCGCCGAGCCCTCGCCGCCGGTTATCAATGGCTGGAGCTGCACTCGGCCCACGGCTACCTGAGTCATCAGTTTCTGTCGCCGCTTTCAAATCACCGCACAGATCAGTACGGCGGAAACTTAGAGAACCGAATTCGCTTCCTCCTCGAGACCACGCGGGCGGTGCGTGCGGTGTGGCCGGCGGATTTGCCGTTCACGGTGCGGATCTCATGCACGGACTGGATCGACGGCGGCTGGACGGTCGACGAAAGCGTGGAGCTGGCGCGGCGGTTGAGGGCCGAAGGGGTTGACCTGATCGACTGCAGTTCGGGCGGAACATCCCTCGCGGCGAAGATTCCCGTGGGCTCCGGCTATCAAGTGCCGATGTCCGAACGGATCCGGCGCGAGGCGGGCATTGCAACCGCCGCCGTCGGATTGATCACCGATCCGGCGCAGGCCGATCAGATTGTGCGCACCGGGCAGGCGGATATCGTGCTGCTCGCCCGCGAACTGCTCCGCGATCCCAACTGGCCGATGCGAGCCGCGCGCGCGCTGCACGTGAAACCCCTGCCGGAGCCGCCGCCCCAGTACGCCCGGGCGTGGTGAGCGGGAGTGTCGCGCACGCCCACCATGGGCCGGGCCCGGTTTCCCTAGCCGGCAGTGTGCCGTGGCTGCGAGCGTGAGCGAGTGGCGCGGTTCATCGATCGGTGACGGGCGAAAGCACCGCGCGGAGCGCGCTTCTCCTTCGCGGTGCAACCGAATGGCTCCGACCAACTCCTCCTCCCACCCAGCGCCCAAGGCAGGTTTGTAACGTAATACGTTACGAAGCACGCACCGTGGCCGGACCACGAACGACTCCAACTCCCGAAGGGGCGTGCTGTTCCGGCGTCGCGCTGAATGTAACGTAATACGTTACACGTCGGCTTGGGCGCGGTTTGCGGGGCGTAAGGATCGGGGCGTGGGGATCTGGGGGCGCTTCGTGGGGTGGAGGTCGGTTGACTTGTGGGGGGCGAGGGAAACTTGCTTCCGGCGGAGCGGGGCGTCACTTGTCCGGCCGGTAAACCCATCATGCGCGCTGTTCAATTTTCCGCTGTTCATCAGCTCGGCGTGGTCGACGTTCCCGATCCGCGCCCAGCACCTGGCGAAGTGGTCGTCAACGTGCGCGCAGCGGCGTTGAATCATCGCGACGTCTGGATCAAGGCCGGGCAGTACGCGGGTTTGAAGTGGCCGTGCACCCCGGGATCCGATGGCGCTGGAATCGTAACGGAACTTGGAGCAGGTGTGGACCCGGCCTGGCGGGGCCGGGAGGTGATCATCAATCCCAGTTTCGGCTGGGGCGATCGGGAGGCGGCGGCGGGCCCGCAGTTCTCGATTCTCGGTTTGCCGCGTGACGGCACGCTCGCGCAGCAAATTGCGGTTCCTGCGGTGCAGCTCTCGGCCAAGCCAGAACACCTGACTTGGGAAGAGGCAGCGGCGCTGCCGCTCGCGGGCCTGACCGCCTATCGGGCCGTGATGACGCGGGCGCGGGTTCAGCCGGGCGAACGCGTGCTGATCAGCGGCATCGGCGGGGGCGTCGCGCTTTTCGCACTCCAATTTGCCGTTGCCGCCGGAGCCGAGGTCTGGGTGACGTCCAGCTCCGCGGACAAGATCGCCCGGGCCGTGGCGTTGGGGGCGAAGGGTGGATTCAACTACACGACCGAGGGCTGGAACGCGGGTCTGGCGAAATCGCCCGGCCTGTTCGACGTCATCGTGGACAGCGCCGGCGGAGCGGGTTTCGAAAGCCTCCTCGACATCGCTGCGCTTGGCGGGCGCGTGGTGTTCTTCGGTGCGACGCGGGGCAATCCGCCGGTGCTGCCGATGCGCAAGGTCTTCTGGCGGCAACTGACCCTGCTCGGCACGACCATGGGTTCGCCAGCGGACTGGGCCGCGATGCTGGCGTTGGTGGCCGCCCAGCGGATCCGACCCGTGGTCAGCGACGTGTTTTCCATCGACCGGGCCGGCGAAGCCTTCGCGCTGATGGAGCAGGGCGGGCAGTTCGGGAAGATTGTGGTGACGTTGTAATTTTAGATTTTGGATTCTCGATTTTCGATTCGGGAAATGCCCCGGGCAGGGCTGACGCGGATTGGGCCGCCTGGATCTCGCACCATTTTTGGGATCGGAATTCCCCAATCGAAAATCGAGAATCCAAAATCGAAAATTCAAATATGACTTCCTCTCACTTTGCCTGCATCATGGCCGGTGGCAGCGGCGAGCGTTTCTGGCCGATGAGCCGGACCCAGACGCCCAAGCACCTGTTGAAGCTGTTCTCGGAACGGACGCTCCTCGAGGAAACGGTCCGCCGGGCGCAGACGACGGTGCCGGCGGACAACATTTTTGTCCTGACGAATGTCACGCAACTCGCGTCGGCCCGGGAAGCGCTCGTGGGGATTCTTCCGCCTCAGCAGATTATTGCCGAGCCCGCCAAACGGGACACGGCCCCGGCCGCCGCGCTGGCCACCGCCTTGGTGCGGTCGCGGGGCGGCGATGACGCCACGTTGGCGCTGCTGCCGGCGGACGCGTTCATCGCGGACACGGCGGCCTTTGGGCGGCAGTTGGGTGCGGCGTTGACGCGGGCCGGGACCGGAAACGCGATCCTGACGATCGGCATCAAGCCCGACCATCCGGCCACGGGTTTTGGTTACCTTGAAATGGGCGACACAGTGGCGACGGGCACGGGCGGCGTGGTCCGCGTGGTGAAGCGCTTCGTCGAGAAGCCCGACCTCGCGACCGCAAAGCAGTACGTCGACAGCGGCCGCTTTGCGTGGAACGCCGGGATGTTCTTCTGGCGCGTCGGCGTGTTTCTGGCCGAGGCGGAACGTAACGCCCCCGAACTGGCTGCGTTTGTGCGGAGCTTCCCCGGTGGACGGGAAACCGAGTCGTACCTGGCGAAGAATTTCATCGGTCTGCCGAAGGTTTCGGTCGACTACGCGATCATGGAAAAGGCGAGGGCGGTCGAAATGCTGCTGACCGAATTCGACTGGGACGACGTGGGCCTGTGGACCGCGTTGCCGAAGCACCTCCCGATGGACGCCGCGGGCAACACAGTCCGCGGCGCCGTGCTGACGAACGATGCGACTAACAACATTGCCCTGAGCAATGGACGGCTGATCGCCCTCTGCGGGGTGAAGGATCTCGTCGTTGTCGAGACGGCCGATGCGATCCTCGTGTGTCACCGCGACGCTGTGCAGGACATCAAGAAGATCACGCAGCAGTTGCCGAAGGCACTGCTGTAGGGCCGGCGCCTGCGCCGGCCCTTGTCAATTTGGGACTGCCGGCGAGCGCAGCCCTGTCCTCCACTCGCTGGCACTCGTGGCCATGTGATTGAAAAGCGATCGGGCGAAGCACACTCCGGCCACTCGCTGACGCTCGCAGCCACAACTCACCGTCCGGCATGGTCTCCGGCGTCTCCGTCAGATCCCGGATCAATCGCGATCCGCGCCGAACACCACGCGGGCGAGGATCATCCCCACCGCCATCGCCGGCGCGAAAGCGAGCGCTTCAGGGCGCAGCGCACCGAAGTTGACGATCGCCGGACCCGGACAGAATCCGCTCAGTCCCCAGCCGATTCCGAAGACGATGCTGCCGAGGACCAGCGGGCGGTCGAGTGGCGAGGAATCTGCCTTGGGCAACACGTGGCCAAACCATCCCTGGCCGCCGCTCTGGCGACGCCAGAGAACGAGACCGAGGCCGAAGCTGACGACGGCCCCGCCCATCACGAGGGCCAGCGACGGGTCCCAGTTGCGGGTCACGTCCAGAAAGCCAATTACCCGCGATGGATCCGTCATGCCGGAGAGACCGAGTCCGGCGCCGAAGAGGGCGCCCGCGAAGAGGAGCGTGAAAAAATGGATCATGGGGTGGCGCCTCCGATTTGGCGGACCACGAAGACGGTGACCATGGCCGCGCCCATGAAGAGCAGCGTGCCGGCGAAGCCTCGCTTTGACCCGAGTCCGATGCCACAGACGCCGTGGCCGCTGGTGCAGCCGCCTCCCACGCGGGTCCCCACGCCGACGAGCAGGCCGGCCACGATCATCAGCAACAGTGATCCGGACGGACGATAAACGCTTGCGGCCGGCGAAAGCCGAAAGACCAGGAGACCGCCGGCGATCATGCCGGCGACAAACACGAGTCGCCAGCCGGCTGCGTTTTTCTGGGCCCGGAGAATTTCACTGCACAGCCCGGAGATCCCCGGCGGCACGCCGCTGGCGCCGGCACCGAGCAGGGTGCCAAGACCGATGAGAATACCGCCGGCCAGAGGAATGAGCGGTTGATCGATGGAAAGCAGAGGCATTTAGGAGGGATGTTCCGGTGTCGGCCCGCGCAGACAAGTGCGAAGCATCAGGTCGCCGGGGTGGTGGGGGCGTTTCACTTTCGTGCGGCTCCCGCCGGGCACCTGTTCGTAGTTTCGCTTTTAAGCGGAATTTGATCGGATCCTCCTTCCGCCTGAAGGCGGAACTACCAACCGCCTCCCGTGGCAGAAAACTGAGACAAGCCCGCGGCGGCGATAAGTCGCACCGGGACTTGCCGGGCGTCGGGACGCGGTTCTAACTCCGGCTCTTGCGACGCAACCCCGTACCCCTGCCGCCATGAATCGCCGTCATTTCCTCACTCACACCGCCGGGGCCGTTGCCGCCGGTTCGATGTTTCCCCAATTGGCTTTGGGCGCCGCGGCCACCGGGGCGTCCGTCGCCCCGAGCGCGAAGTATGTACCGCGCCTGACCTCGGGTGTCGTCGTAAAGCCGGGCGAGTTTGTCTTCGCCGCGGCGCACCTCGATCATTCCCACATCAACGGCATGTGCACCTCGTTGATCGAGGCCGGCGCAACGTTGAAGTGGGTCTTCGAACCCAACGCGAAGGCGCTGGCGGATTTCCAGAAGCGGTTTCCCCAGGCCAAGGCCGCGCGTTCGCTCGACGAGATTCTCGCGGACCGCGAGGTGCAGCTCGTCGCCGCGGCCGCGGTGCCGAATGTGCGCGGGCCGATCGGGTGCCGGGTGATGGAGGCGGGCAAGGACTACTTTACGGACAAGACGCCGTTCACGACCTCCGCGCAATTCGAGCAGGCCAAGGCGATCGCGGCGAAGACGGGACGGAAGTACATGGTGTATTTCAGCGAACGGCTGACCTCCGAGGCCGGCCTGTACGCGACTGAGTTGGTGCAGAGTGGCGCGATCGGACGGGTGGTCAGTGTCACCGGCCTCGGGCCGCATCGGCTCGGCCTGCACACGCGCCCGGCCTGGTTCTTTGAACGCGAGAAGTACGGCGGGATCCTGTGCGACATCGGCAGCCACCAGTGCGAGGCGTTCCTGACCTTTGCCAGCGCGACGGATGCCACGGTCGTACATGCGGCGGTGGGCAACTTTGCGAATCCCAAGACGCCCGAACTCGAGGACTTCGGCGAGGCGACCTTTGTCGCGAACAACGGCGCGACGAACCAGATCCGCGTCGATTGGTACACTCCGGACGGGCTGAGCATCTGGGGTGACGGACGGACCTTCATCCTGGGCACGAAGGGCTTCATCGAACTGCGCAAGTACGTCGACCTCGCCCGCGACAAGACGGGGGACCATCTCTTCATCGTCGATGGCGAGAAGGAGCACTATGTCCCGTGCGATGGCCGCGTCGGCTACAAGTTCTTTGGCGAGTTGATCCTCGACTGCCTGAACCGGACCGAGAAGGCGATGACCCAGGCGCATGCCTTCAAGGCGGCCGAGCTCTGCCTCAAGGCCCAGGCGGCGGCGAAGTGGCTGACCTGATCCTCTTCCCATGATCGCCCGAATCCTGTTGGCGTCGTCCTGTTGGCTCGGTTCGGTGCTGGCCGCGTGCGCGGCGGAACCGGTACCGAAAGACATCTTCCTCCTGATTGGTCAGTCCAACATGGCGGGCCGCGGCGCGGTCGAGCCGCAGGACCAGGTGCCACATCCGCGAATCTTCAAGCAGACCGAGGCGAAGGCCTGGGTGCCGGCGATCGATCCCTTGCATTTCGACAAGCCCACGATCATCGGCGTCGGGCTCGGTTCGAGCTTCGCCCGCGCAGTCGCGGCGACGGAACCGAATGCGATCATCGGCCTGGTGCCGGCGGCCTTTGGCGGGACCTCGCTCGACGAGTGGGCCCCGGCCGGAAAACTCTACACGAACGCGATCGAGCGCGCGCGGCTGGCACTCGCCGGGGGCGGCCGGCTGCGCGGCATCCTCTGGCATCAGGGCGAGGCTGACAGCGGCCCGGAAAAGCGGGTGACCTACGCCGCACGGTTCGCCGGGCTCGTGGCACGGTTGCGGGCCGATCTCAACGCCGCCGATGTGCCGATCGTGGTGGGCGAGTTGTTTGCCGGCCGGGAGACCAATGCCCCGATGAATGCGGTGCTGGCCTCGCTGCCGAAATCGGTTGCCCGCTGCGCCAGCGTTTCGTCCCAGGGCCTGCTCGACAAGGGTGACCAGACACATTTTGACGCGCCGTCGCTGCGGGAATTCGGCCGGCGTTACGCCGAGGCCTTCTTCGTGCTGGAGAAAGCCCAGGCGGCGGGAAAGTAATCGATCGCCGGCTGCGCTCCGTGGAGCGGCGGCGGGTTTGTCTGATTCGCACCGAATGAATGTCGCCCCCGCTTCCCTGAATGGCCTCTGGCAACTGATCCGCGCGGAGTACGACGGGGAAGGTGCGCCCGATTTGGTCGTGCTCAAGACGGTCCTCGAGTTGTCGCGGAACGAATACCGGGTGCAGTTCGACGGCGTGGTGTCCGATCGCGGCAGCTTTGAGATCGCGGGCGGGACCGGGGCGATTCTGATGCACGGCGCGGAAGGTCCGAATGCCGGCCGCACGATCTCCGGGCTGTACCAGCGCGTCGGCGGCGTGTTGCGGATTTGCTACGGCCTCGGGGGCGAGGTGCCCGGGGATTTCAAGACGGCGCCCGGCCAGAACCGATATCTGGCCACCTACCGGCGGGTGGAGACGGTGTGAGTCACGGTCTGGCTGACCGGTGGACAACCGCCGAAAATGGTTTCACGCTGCGCGGATGATTCCCGAATGGAAGGTCGCCAAGACCTACACGGACATCCTCTACCACAAGTCCGGCGGCATCGCCCGTGTGACCATCAATCGCCCGGCGAAGCGCAATGCGTTTCGGCCGCGCACGGTCGCCGAGATGTTCGACGCCTTCACTGACGCGCGGGAGGATCCCGCGATTGGCGTCATCCTGCTGACTGGCGCGGGGCCCCACACCGACGGGAAATATGCCTTCTGCGCGGGCGGCGACCAGAGTGTCCGCGGCCCCGCGGGCTACGTGGATGAAGCCGGAGTACCGCGCCTCAACGTCCTCGATCTGCAGAAGCTGATCCGCTCGATGCCCAAAGTCGTGATTGCGCTGGTCGCGGGCTATGCGATTGGCGGCGGCCATGTGCTCCATGTCGTGTGCGATCTGAGCATCGCCGCCGACAATGCGATCTTCGGCCAGGTCGGTCCCAAGATGGGGAGCTTCGACGGCGGCTTTGGATCGAGCTATCTCGCCCGCGTGGTCGGTCAGAAGAAAGCCCGCGAGATCTGGTTTCTCTGCCGGCAATACGGCGCGAAGGAGGCGCACGAAATGGGGCTGGTGAACACCGTGGTGCCGGTGGCGGACCTCGAAGCCGAGGGCGTGAAATGGGCGAACGAGATTCTGGAGAAGAGCCCGCTCGCGATTCGGCTGCTCAAGAGTGCGTTCAACGCCGAGCTCGACGGCCAGGCCGGGGTGCAGGAACTCGCGGGCAATGCCACGCTGCTCTATTACATGAGCGAGGAGGCACAGCACTTCATGACCGCGCAGCGCGAGAAACGGAAACCGGATCCGCGGAAGTATCCATGGCTGCCTTAGGCGGATATTTCACAGCCCCCGCATGCGATTGCCGCCCGTGGAGCCAGTCTCCGACTGGCGGGACGCCGGTCAGAGACCGGCGCCACTCCCAGCGGCTGCGACAGAGTGTTGGATCTTATCTTGGTACCGTGAAACATCCGGGTTAAGCGGGGATCGGGCGAGGGTAGGGGCCGGGTCTTTCAAGCGGAGGGGCGCCGCAAGACTGCCCCCTGCACGAAGGCAGCGCGACCGAAGTAATTCCGCCCCCGGAAAAGCAGCCTTTGCGTTTGCCCGCTTTTTATTGCCTGCTTCGCTGTATCCTTAACTTTTTTACTGCCATGCGATCACTCCCCCGCCGTCTCCTCCGCGTTGCCACCTTCCTCGGCCTGTCCGCGTCGCTGTTTGCCCAAATGGGCGACCAGCGTGACTCCGCGGGCCAGGTGCAGGCCCCGCCGCCGAAGGAATGGAATATCCCGCCGGCGCCGGTCCTGAAGCCGGAGGACGCCCTGAAGTCGTTCCGTCTGCAGCCGGGGTTCCGGATTGAACTCGTGGCCAGCGAGCCGCTCGTCACCGAGCCGGTGGCGATGGACATCGATCCCGATGGGCGCCTCTGGGTCGTCGAGATGCGCAGCTACATGCCCGATGTGGACGGGAAGGGCGAAATCGAGCCGATCAACCGGATCGTCATGCTCGAGGACACCGACAAGGACGGCCGGATGGACAAGAGCACGGTGTACATGGACAACCTACACCTGCCGCGCCTCGTGAAGGTCCTGAAGGACGGCGTCATCGTCGCCGAGCCACCGAATCTCTGGTTCACCCGCGACACCAACGGCGACGGCAAGGCCGACGAGAAGACCGCCATCTCGACTGACTACTCGGTCCGGGAGACCAATCCGGAAGGCGGCGGCAACGGGCTGCTCTGGGGCATGGACAACTGGCTCGTCTCCAGTTCATACGGACGGCGCTTCCGGCTGAAGGACGGCAAGTGGATTTCATCGCCGGTGGTTTCCCGCGGTCAGTGGGGCCAGGCGATGGACGACTACGGCCGGACCTTCACGAATTCGAATTCCGATTACCTGCGCTCCGACCTGGTCCCGCTGCACTATCACTCGCGCAATCCGAACCTGAACCTGACCAACGCGCGGGTCGAGAATCGCGGCAGCGGCGTGAATCATCTCGTCGATGCGAACCAGGAACTCTGGCCGGCCCGCGTCACCGCGGGCATCAACCGCGGTTACGGGGAAGGCCAGCTCCGCAAGAACGGCACGCTGAAGGATTTCACGGCCGCCTGCGGACCGCTCATCTATCGCGGCGACAATTTTCCGGCCGAGTTCTACGGTAACTATTTCTCCACCGAGCCCTCGGCCCATGTGATCCGGCGTTCGATCATCAAGGAGGAGGAGGGCATCCTCAGCGGCCGGAACGCCTATGCGGACGGGCAGCAGGAATTCCTGACCTCGACCGACGAGCGTTTCCGCCCCGTCAATCTCTACACCGCTCCCGATGGCACGATGTACGTGGTCGATCTCTACCGCGGCATCCTGCAGCACCGGCAGTTCATGACGAGCTACCTGCGTAAGCAGATCATCGAGCGCGGACTGGACAAGGGCACCCGGCTCGGCCGCATCTACCGCATCGTCCATGATTCCAAGCCGCCCGGGCCACAGCCGAATCTCTCGAAGGCGACGTCCGCCCAGTTGGTCGAGCATCTGACCCATCCGAACGGCTGGTGGCGCGACACTGCGCGGCGGCTGCTGGTGGAGCGGGCCGATAAGTCAGTGACGACGAGCCTGCGCAAGCAGGCCCTGGCCGCGACCGCGACGGTGCCGACCCGCCTGCAGGCTCTTTGGATTCTCGAAGGCATTGGCGACATCGACTCCGAGACCATCGCCAACGTGCTGGACGATCCGGCCCCGAAGCTTCGGGCCGCCGCGATTCGGTTGAGCGAGCCGATGCTTAACGCCGGCAACGCCGCGCTGGTCGACAAGGTCGCCTCTCGCGTCCGCGACCCATCGCGCGAAGTTCGCTGGCAGGTGGCGTTCTCGCTCGGCGAGGCCTCGGCAGCCACGCGTGATGCGGCCCTCGCGGCGCTGCTGTTGCGGGACGCCGAGACGCCTTTCGTGATCCAAGCGGTGGTGAGCAGCCTCGCCGGCAACGAGCTTGGCTTCATGGAGCGGCTCGCGGCGTCGCCGGAGTGGCGCGAGGCGCGTCCCGGTTTTGCGAATGTCTTTGAAGCCCTCGCGGCCTCGGTGTTGCAGGAGAGCAACGCGACCAAGGTCGAGCGGCTGTTCGAGTTGGTCCGCACCGACGCGCAGCCGAAGTGGCATCGCCTGGCGCTGCTGAACGGCATGCGCACGACGAGTGTCCGGAAGATTCCGGCGTTCCCCAAGGCGCTCGAGACGGCCTCCAAGGATGCCGACGCCGAGATTGCCAAGCTGTCGGGTGACCTGGTCACCCGGTTCGACTGGCCGGGGAAACACCCGGGCGGCCCAAAGTCGCTGACGGCCGCAGAACAGCAGCAATTCGAGAAGGGCAAGAACGTGTACACCTTCGTGTGCTCCGCGTGTCACCAGCCCACCGGCATGGGCCTCGACGGCCTCGCGCTGCCGCTGGTCAATTCGAAGTGGGTCCTCGGCGACGAGCAGTTGCTTGCGCGCATTCTCCTGAAGGGCAAGACGGGTCGGTTCGCCGCCCCGATGCCCGCACTCGAGATGATGGCAGATGCCGATTTGGCGGCCGTGCTGACCTACATTCGCCGGAACTGGGGTCACGAGGCTCCGGCGGTCGCTCCGTCGGTCATCGCTGACATGAGGCGGGCGATCATTATCCGCGGTCAGTCGTATACCGACGCGGAGCTCGAATCGATCGGCAACCGGGTGGGTGAGTAGTCCGCCGCGGCTGCCATGGCGACGAACGATCTCCTGCGCGACGCCGCCGAGCGGGCGATACGTTACCTGGAGGGTCTCGACGCCCGCGGCGTGGCGCCCACGCCCGCCGCGATCTCCGGCTTGGAGCGTTTCGACGAGCCGCTGCCCGTCGAGCCATGTAGTCCGGGCGAAACGCTGCGGCTGCTGGACGAAGTCGGCTCGCCCGCCACGACGGCGATGGCCGGCGCGCGGTTCTTCGGTTTTGTGATTGGCGGCTCGCTGCCGGTCACGCTCGCCAGCAACTGGCTCGCCGGTGCTTGGGATCAGAATACGGGGCTCTACCGGCCAACGCCGGGGACGGCTCACCTGGAACAGGTCGCATTGCGCTGGCTCCTGGAGATCCTGCGTCTGCCGCCGGGGTGCGGCGCCGGCTTCGTCACGGGTGCGACGGTCGCTAATTTCACCGCGCTGGCGGCGGCCCGGCATGCGGTGCTGGCGCGCGCGGGATGGAACGTGGAGGCCGACGGGTTGTTTGGCGCACCTCCGATCACGGTCGTAATCGGATCCGAGACCCACCCAAGTGTGACCAAGTCGCTCGGCCTGCTCGGGCTCGGCCGGACCCGCGTCGTCGCCGTGCCGGTCGACGGGCAGGGCCGGCTGCGCGCGGAGGCTTTTCCGGACGTCGTTGGCCCCACGATTGTCTGTCTGCAGGCCGGCAATGTGAACACGGGAGCCTTCGATCCTATCGGGGCCATCTGCCGGCGGGTGGAAGGCACCGGAGCGTGGGTGCACGTGGATGGCGCGTTCGGACTTTGGGCCGCCGCGGCGCCCTCGCGGGCCCACCTGACGGCCGGCATCGAGCGGGCCGATTCCTGGGCCACCGATGCGCACAAATGGCTGAATGTGCCCTACGACTGCGGGCTGGCGCTAGTGCGCGACCCCCATGCGCTGAAGGCGGCGATGGCGATTACGGCCGAGTATCTGCCCACGCAGAACGATCAGCGGAATCCCGCGGACTTCACGCCGGAGTTATCCCGCCGCGCGCGCGGCGTCGAGGTCTGGGCGGCGCTGCGGGCGTTGGGCCGGGAAGGCGTGGCGGAATTGATCGAACGCAATTGCGCGCAGGCCCGCCGGTTTGCGGAGCGGCTGGCGGCTGCGGGCGGGGAGATTCTCAACGAGGTCGTGCTGAACCAGGTGCTCGTGGCCTTTGGCGACGCCGCGACCACCAAGCGCGTGATTGAGGCGATTCAAGCCGAGGGTACCTGCTGGGCCGGAATCACGGTGTGGCAGGGGCGCACCGCGATGCGAATCAGCGTTTCCTCCTGGGCCACCACCGACGCCGATGTCGATCGCAGTATCGAAGCGATGATCCGGGTGGCGCGGGGTGTGCTTCCCCCGCGTTAGGCCGGCGCCGCGCCCGGAAGCGTGGGTTACGGCGTTCGGCCAGCCGACGCTCTCGCGGTCGAAGCAGTCGAGTTGGTGGCGGGCGGTTGCGGCAATCGCCGGTTCGACGAGCAGTCGGATGGCGTTGCTCCCCGGCACGAGCCAGTACGGATGCCGCATCGCGAGGATCACGAGACCGTGTTGCGAACCTGCCGCGATCGACAAATAGACGCCGACCTCGACGAGATCGTCCGGCGTCGTGCCTGCCACCGGGGCGGCCGTTTCGAGTTCGGGCATCGGAGTGACGCTACGCAGGACCGCGCCGGATTCAATCGTGGCTGGCACGGGTCTCCGACCCGTGAAAAGCGTTTCATTAAGCGTGGAGAATTCATGGGTCGGGAGACCGATGCCCCTCCCTGCCCTCACGGGCAGGGCTACTCGGAGTCGTAGCCCGCTGCGTGAGCAGCGGGAAGTAATGACCTGCTTTCCCCGTCAGTCGATCACGCGAGCCGCAATAGAATCACTTCGCAGCCGGGGCCGGCGGCGTCAGCTCGACCCGCGTCGGCAGCTCGCCAAGTTCGTAGTAACGGTGGTCGATGCGATCCTCGCGCACGATGGCGATCCGCAGGCCCGACTTCGCCTGATCGAGCGGCTTGCCCACGGGGCCGCTCGTGATCGCTTCGATCGAGCCGTCGCGGGCCTCGGCATTACGATGATAGTGGCCGCAGAAAAGATAGCGGACACCGTGATCGCGAAAGAGCGAGAGGTAGGCGAGCCGCCGGGCGAGCGGGATGTTGAAATATTGATCCGGCTCGGAGGCCTGGGCGAGGAACCAGGAGTGATGCTGGAAGACAACGATGTGGCGGGCGCCATCGGCCTTCGCGCGCGTGAGCTCGATCCGCAGCCACGCTTCCTGCTCGGCCAATTGGGCGGGAGCCTTGTCGGGCGAGTGGATGATGCTGGAATTGAGCACCACGCCCGTGAGCCCCCGATGCCGAAAGACGAAGCGGTCGGGCCCGAAGATTTTCGTGTAGGCGGCGAGACTGTCCGGCGTCGGCACGTTCTGCACATCGTGGTTGCCCGCGACGTTGTAGACGGGAATCGCGGGATCGATCTGGCCGACGATCCGCCGGTACTCGGCGATCTGCGCAGCGTCGCCGGGCTTGTTCACGAGATCGCCGGTGATGACGACGAACGCGGGACGCAGCCGGTTGACCGAAGCCACCGCGAACTCGAAGTTCGCGGCATCCTGCACGAAGTCGGCGTTGTTCGTGAACATGCCGAGCTGGGGATCGCTCAGTTGGATGAAAAAGAAGGGATCCTCGGCTGCCACGACGGCACGGGTCCCGACCATCAGAGTAACCGCGAGAACGAGGGCGCGGAGCGACGCATCCAACTTTAAGGGAAGGGATAAGTTCATGGGGTCGTGCCGCGAGTCCGGTGGGAATCGGGAAAGGCGGCAAGGGGTAATCCGCCGCTGCGCGTTGCGCACCCTTTCGATCCGAATCATCGCGGGGGGGCAGGACCTTCGAAGATGGAACAGGAAGGTCGGGAAGTTCGGTAAGGAACGAGGGCGCAGCAAGGGCGCCCCTACGGCCCGCCGACGTCCGGGCACCCGTGATTCCGGTTCCTGCGGTCGCTTCCCGTCCTGCCCGAGTTTCCTGTTAAATCCTGCTCTCGTGGTAGCGGATCCGCCCGACGGCGTTGCTTCGTGGCCCGCGTCCGCCCAGCCTCTGCGCGCTTTGGATCCACTCACCCACGGTCTCCTCGGGGCAGGTCTCGGCTATGCGGCGTTCGGCGGGAAGCTCGGACGTTCCGCTGCCGTGGCGGGTGCGCTCGCTGCGCTGCTGCCGGATATCGATGTGTTCATCCGCAGCGCGGGCGATCCGCTGCTCGCGATCGAGCACCACCGGGGCTTCACGCACTCGTTGATCTTCGCCCCGGTCGGTGCGGTGGTCGTGGCGACGCTGGCCTGGTGGCGGAAATCGGGTACCAGCACATGGGCCACGTGGTGGGCCTGCTGCCTCGTCGGCTATCTCAGCCACTGCTTGCTGGATGCCTCGACCAGCTACGGGACGCAATTACTGTGGCCGTTTTCCAATCACCGTGCCGGGTGGGATCTCATTTCGATCATCGATCCGCCGTTCACGCTGGTGCTCGGGATCGGGCTGGTCGTGGCGCTTGGCCGACGGCGGCGCGGCTTCGCGGTCGCGGCGATCGGGCTGGCGGCGCTTTATTTGGTGGCGGGCGGTTTCCAGCATCGCCGTGCCCTCGCCGTGCAGGCGGACCTCGCGGCGGCTCGCGGCCATGCCCGCGAGCGCTTCGAGGTGATGCCGACGCTGGGGAATAACCTGGTCTGGCGCGCCCTCTACGTTCATGCGGGCCGCATGTACAGCGACCGCATCCGCGTGGGCTGGTTCGGAAGCGCTGCCGTGCGCGAAGGCTGGTCGCTGCCGGTGGTTGACGAACGTGAATTGACGCCGGCGGAGCGGGCGCGCGACGGCACCACTCGTTCTTTTACGCGCTTTCAATGGTTCTCCGAAGGCTGGGTGGCGCGGGATCCGGCCCGGTTGATGATCCTCGGGGACATGCGCTACTCGCTCTCGACGGAGGCCTTCGATCCCGTCTGGGGCATTCGTTTCACCCAGCCCGACGAACCCACGGCGGTGGCGTGGGTGAATCGCACCCGGGAACGCCGGATTGATGGCGCGGAGCTTTGGCAGGAAATTCTCGGGCGCGATCCGCGGTTCGTGCCGCGATAACGGGGTGGGAGATTCGCTCCCTCCTAGTTTGCGCGTTCCGGCCGGACTTGGATTGGCCTTGGTTTGTCCTTCTGTGCCAATGCCCGGGTGGATCGGGACGGCTTTCATTTCAATCCGCAGGCGGGTTTACAGAAGACGACCCAAGGTCGATCCAAGGCAGTCCGCTTTGAATCAATCGGCTCACGCGAAGGCGCGAAGCCGCGAAGAGCAATTCGGGCGTGGACGAGTCACGCCCCTACGGCATTTTGTAGATGCCATGGAGCCGACGCCTCGCGCGCGCTCACGACGCCTCGTTGACTCCATTCGGACTGGAACGGATCAGCGGGCGGACTTGAGCAGCATCTGGAGTTTTTCGAAACCCGCGCGCGCGGTAGGATGGGAGCTGAGCGCGAGCCCGCGCTGGATCAGGATCGCGGCCTCGGCATTCGCGCCGTGCAGCAGCTTCAGCGCGGCGACTTGATAGAGCAGGTTGGGCTGCGTGGGAAACCGACCCAGCGCCTCGTCCAGCAGCGCGAAGTGCGCGGGGCCGAGCCGGATGCCGGTGTGGTTCCAGACATTCGCCATGAGGGCGTAGGTTTGGGGCAGCGGCGGCGACTGGCGGTGGGCTTCACGCAGCGGATGGAGAATCCCGTTGATCTGCTCGCTGCTTAACTGGCCCGTGGATCCGGCGGGTTGGGTGAGTGCGGTGGTATAGCGAATCCGGGCGAGTTCGAAATACACCCGCGGTCGCACCACCTGGGCCTCCACCGCGGCTTCGAGATACGGACGAGCCTCGTCGTCGCGACCGAGATCACACGCGTGCAATCCGAGCACCGCCAGTAGTCGCGGATCGCGGGGCTGGGCGGTCGCGTAACGGGCGAGGGTGCGGGTGGCCTGCTCTTCATAGCGGGCCGCATACTGCGGAAAGTACGCGCGGACATAGGCGATTTCCAGTCGCTCCCAATCGCCCTTCAGCCGCGCAATCTCCGCATCGGTGGCGAGCTGGAGCCGGTACGGAGGCAGCGCGGGAATGTTGTCCGGTTGAAAATATACGGCGGACGTAACGGCGGAGGGCAGGTAAGCCAAGAGACGTTCAAAGACCTCGTCGTACGTGCGACCGAAGCACTCGACGAAGACGTCTTCGCCCGCGGGTGCAGCGTTGACGCGGCCCACGAATTTCCAGAACGCCGCCCGTCGCGCGTCGGTGCCGTCGAACGCCCAGCGGATGAACAGCGCCGCCTGCGAACGCCAAAGCTGGGCCGCGGCGGCCTCGGTCGGTCGGGGTTGTTCGAACAGGCTGCAGAGGGTCAGCAGGGTCGGCGGCTGGCGGGTGGCGCGCCGGACGGCCTCGGTCTCGGCCGGCGAGATCCACTCGGCCTCGGTAAACGTGATCGTATCGCGGCTGAAGGTCATGCGCGTAGCCAGAACGCTGAGCCCGTTGACGAGCCAGGCAGGCAGCGGGGGAGTGCGGCGATCAAGGATGAACCGGACATACTCGGCCGTGAGCCCGAGTTGGTCGGGCCGGAAGCGTTCCTCGTCGATCATGGCAAAGACCACGACGGCATCCGGATCGTTCAGCCGGAGGTTGGGCATGAACTGGACTTTGGGCTCGCTCGCCGATGCGTTCATGGAATCGCCCCCGAAGCCGGCCACGAGATTCTGCGAGGCGGAGAGGGTGCGCTTCTGTTCCGACAGAATCACGACCTTGGGCACCGCGAGTTGCACCTGGAATTCCTCCGGCACCAGCGCCGCGAAGAGCCGCTCGACCCGATATTCCGCCTGGATAAAGGCGCGGGTCGTGGACTCGGAGCACGACGAAAGGACCTCGATGCCGGGCACCGCCAGATAACGCCACGGATTCGTCTGGAGCTCGGCGGCGACTTCCAGTGGGGGGAGGACCACCACGCGATCGTCTCCCGCCGCTGTCACCCCGGTCGGAACGCCGGGCGCAAGCAGGAGTGACACGAGGAACATGCTTCTCATGAGGGCATGGCGTTGCGACGAGCGAGACGGTGACGCCGCGTACCCGCAATCCCGATTCGAGGTTGCCTGTTCCACGACGTCGGCGGGCGGCCTTGCTTCGCGGATTGATTTTCCAAGGTCGCGACCTACGTTCGCGCCGATCCCCACCATGAAACTGTCGTTCCGTTTCCTTGCGCTCTCGCTGCTCCTCGCTCCCGGCCTCCGTGCCGATCCGGCTCATGCGGCGGCGATGAAGGATTTTGTGAGTAGCCTCGGACGCCTCGAGTCGGTGTACGTCGCCGTCAGTACGAAGAAGGCTCCCCTGAAGGAACTTGAGACGACACTCGCCGCGGAGAAGGTTCAAATCAACGCGGCGGCTGACCGTGCCGGCGTGGGAGCTGATCTCGCCACTTCCCTGCGGGCCTGCGCGGCGCTTTTCGACCGGACGGTGCAGTTCATGGCCAAGGACACAGGCGAAGAGGAACCCCGGCTCTGGCGCACGGCGGACGATCTCGCGGAGCTGACCCGGCTGGCCAAGCCCGTGGGCAATGTGGTCGGCGCGGCGTCGCGGCTGACGTCCGCGGAACGCCGGGATCTTTCGGCGCAGGTCGAGACGAACTTTGGCAAGAAGATGATCGATTTTCCGCGGGGCGATGTGGCGCCCTTTGCGTCGGGCAGCCGCTCGCCCTTCGCCTCGGCGATGTGGCTCGTCAATCTGTCGTTCGACGAGACGGTGAACCGCACGGTGCCCGCCGCGACGCCTCTCGGCTAGTCCGCGCCGGGAGCAGTTCAGGTCGTCGCGCCCGACGCCCGCAGTCGTGGGCCCGGCAGCAGCATGACGAGGGCACCGAGGAGTCCGCCGAAGCCGGCGACATACCACCACGCGGGGCCCATCAGCACGAAGACCGTACGCGGCAGCGCCCGGATTTCAGACCAGAGGCGTTGGAGGAAAGCGAACATCGGAACGGACGATTGCGGCGTTCGACCGCGTGAGACGCGAGCGTGTCGTTTCCGGCGAGGGATGCACCGCCGCCCAAACTCGCTGGACCACTGATCGGCCGAAACCGGAACCGCGGAGGGTTTTACGAGCCGTGCAAAACGGTGTCACACCTGTGACACCGTTTTGCACGGTGGGTCCAAGGTGCTGAGGCTGCCTGGCGCGGCGGAGCCGCCGCCAAAGTGGAGGGCCGAGCTCCGCCGACGCCGCCCTTGAATCGTTCAATGATTCGGCCTCGACGGAGCTCGGCCTTCTCTGGGATCCTGCCGGAAGTGAGCCACCCGCCGGCGGATCACGGCTGCTTGAATTCCAGCGAGGCCACGATCTGTTTCATGTCGGCATCGAATTGCTGGAGGCGATCCTCGCCGGCTTCCTGCACCAGATAGAACTGCACCTGCAGCATGACATTGCCGAGGTAGATGAGGTAGTTGCGGACCTTCATCTCGATCTCGCCGGACTTCAGCTTGTACTTGCCGGCATACTCGATGTAGCCCGCGGAATACTTGAAGTCCTCGAGGATCGTCTTGCCGAGGAACTTCGCGTTGGCGAGGGAGCGTCCCAGCATCTGCTCGAGCGCGGGATTCTCGAACATGGTGCGAAAGTCCTCCTTGGTCACATCTTCACTCTGCGCCGACTGCGTCCGGGGGAAGATCAGCGTCATGCTGTCGACGAGCCCGCTGGGCGCCTGCCAAAACACGGCGAAGGTGCCGGTCGGGTTGGCCGGCCGGGTCATCCACGCCTTGGGCCGGCCGATCGAGAAATCGACGCCCATCGTCTTCGGATTTCCCTTGGCGCTGAACGTCTCGAGTTCGACGGCGAAGGCGCAGGGGACGAGGACGAGTGCGGCGAAAAGCGTGAGGATCCGTTTCATGCGTAGGGTGGGGGCGCGGCACGTGCGCCTCGCGACTGAAGGCCCGGAGTCAAAAAATGTCCAGCGGGCGCACGGCCTAGCATGTCATGGCGTGGCATGGGTCTCCCGACCCATGAAAATCGGATCGGGAACGGTTTCCACGGGTCGGGAGACCCGTGCCACTTGGCATCGCGTGCCGCGAAGCAGCTGCTCCTCCCCAGAACCCCGCACCCTCACCCCGCCGGGCGAATCTTGATCAAGAGATCCTTGGCCTCGACGGTGTCGCCGAGGGCGACGTGGAGTTCTTCGATGACCCCGGCACACGGCGCATAGACCGTGTTCTGCATCTTCATCGCCTCCATCATGAGGAGCTTGTCGTCCTTCGCGACCTTCGATCCGATCGACACCTGAAGCTGCGCGATTAAGCCGGGGATTGGGGCGGCGACCTGTCGGGGATCGTTCAGATCCGCCTTGGGCCGCGCCTTCGTTTTCGGCGTGATGCTGCGATCGAGAATGAAGGTCTCGCGGCCGATGCCGTTGAGTTCGTAACTGATCGCGCGCCGGCCTTCCTTGTCGGACTGGCCCACGGAGATCAGGCGGATGATGAGCACCTTGCCCTCCTCAATGCTGACCGAGATTTCCTCGCCGGGCTTCAGCCCGTAGAAGAACGCCGGAGTCGGGAGCACGCTCACGTCGCTGTAGGCGGCCTGGTGTTTCGCGAAATCCGCGAACACCGTCGGGTACATCAGGTGCGAGTAAACGTCGTCGGTGGTGGCGGGCCGCTTGAGCTTCTCGGTCAGCTCCGTCCGAATCTTTTCGAGATCGACGTGATGGGCGGAGTGGCTCGCGGTGCCGGCCGCGGCCGGCTTGGCGCGCTGCTTCTTTTTTCCGGCGCCGGACGCAACCTCCGTGGCGTGGCGTTTGCGCGCCTCGGCGTGGCGTTTCGCGCCGAGGACCACGAGCGAAACCTGTTCCGGCCAGCCACCATCGGGCCAGCCCAGGCCGCCCGAGAGCATGTCGATCACGCTCTCGGGGAACGGCACCGATCCAGGCTCGAGGTTCACGACGTCGGCCGGCTTGATGCCCTTGCTGAAGAGGAAGAGCGCCATGTCACCGACCACCTTCGACGACGGCGTGACCTTCACGATGTCACCGAAGAGCTGGTTGACCTCGGCGTAGGTGCGCGCGATTTCCGGCCAGCGCTGGGCCATGCCCATCGACGCGGCCTGCTCCTTGAGGTTGGTGTACTGGCCGCCCGGCATCTCGTGCAGATAGACCTCGGCGGATCCGCTCTTGGGTGCGGTGTCGAAGGGCGCGTAAAGGCTGCGCACCGCCTCCCAATAGTCGGAGAACTCGTTCAACGCGTCGAGGTCGAGCCCGGTTTCGCGCGGCGTGTGCTGCAGCGCAGCGACCACGGAATTCAGGTTCGGCTGCGAGGTGCTGCCGCTCATCGACGCCAGGGCCAGATCGACCACATCGACGCCGGCATCGGCGGCGCGCAGGACGCTGGCGGCGGCAATGCCGCTCGTGTCGTGGGTGTGGAAGTGAATCGGCAGCCCCACCTCCTCCTTCAGGGCCTTGACCAGCTTCAGCGCGGCGTAGGGCCGGCAGAGGCCCGCCATGTCCTTGATCGCGATGAAGTGCGCGCCCATCCGCTCCAGTTCCTTCGCGAGCTTGACGTAGTACTTCAGGCTGAACTTGTCGCGGCGCTCGTCGAGGATGTCGCCGGTGTAGCACAGCGCCGCCTCGCACACGCCGTGGGTTCCGTTGACGGCCTCCATCGCCACGCGGAGGTTCGGGAGATAATTGAGCGAGTCGAAGACGCGGAAGATATCCATGCCATTCGCCGCCGCGTGCTGGACGAAGCCGGCGACGACATGGTCGGGATAATTCGTGTAGCCGACGGCGTTCGCGCCGCGGAACAGCATCTGGAAACAGATGTTCGGGACGCGCGCGCGGAGCTGGCGCAGGCGTTCCCACGGATCCTCGCTGAGGAAGCGCATCGCGGTGTCGAAGGTCGCGCCGCCCCACATCTCGAGCGAGAAGAGCTGCGGCGCCCGGCGGGCGAGGGCATCGGCGCCGGCGAGCATATCATAGCTGCGGACACGCGTGGCCATGAGCGACTGGTGGGCATCGCGCCAGGTCGTGTCGGTGACGAGCAGCCGCTTCTGCTTGAGCGTCCAGTCGGCGAAGCCCCGTGCGCCGAGCTTGAGGAGGAGCTGGCGCGTGCCTGGCGGGATCTCGCCCGGGCGGCCCGCCGGCAGGGGCGGGACCGGGAACGGCTTGTCGGGCCGGTAACCCTTGGCGT
>CANEVO010000048.1 GCA_947442255.1 Opitutia bacterium | reverse complement strand
GTTGTTGATCGCGAACATCCGGCGGGGCTTCGCGTCCGGCGCCAGCGGCGAACCCGCCTGGGCCGCCCGCGCAAACGTCGGTGCCATCGTGTCTAAAAATGGCAGCGCCAGCGCGATTCCCGTCCCACGCAAAAAGTGACGGCGGGACAATGGCCGCCGGGTCGAGATGAAGGGTCCGTATTCCTGGGGCTGTGTTTTCATTGGTATAACTTTTGGTCGGGGGTCGGGTACTCGAGCCTGGGGCGGGGGGCGGGGAAGAACTACTGTCGAACATGCTACCACTTGGACCGACCGGGAGGGCAAGATGAAAGGTGAGCCAGTTCTCGACCGCCGTGGCGCGGGAGTGCTCCCAATTGCCGTACCAGAGTCCGGAATTATTAAGGCCTCGAATCGGCATCGTCCGTCCGACCGCCACGAAGATTCCATCGGGGGAACTCCATGCCGAGTGTGACAGCGGATTCGAGGCTTTCCAAGCCCCGGGGCGCGGCCTAGGTAAACCGGCGATGAAACCCCGTTATTTTGCGCTCCTTCTCGCCCTCGCCCTTTCCGGCGGAACCGCCCAGGCAGCCGACAATCAACTGACCGCGACCGAGAAGTCGGCGGGTTGGTCCGTGTTGTTCGATGGCCAAAGTCTGCAGGGCTGGCGCGGCTACCGGCTCAAGGGCCTGCCGGAAAATCTCGGCTGGGAGATCCGGGACGGCACTCTGCATGCCAAGGGCGAGAAATACGACATGAGCAACATTCCGATGGCGCAGTTTCGCAAAAGCGAACTCATCACGGAAAAGACCTACAACGATTTCGAGCTGATCTGGGACTGGCGGATCTCGAAGGCCGGCAACAGCGGTCTGAAATACCTGGTAACCGAAGAACGGCCGAACGCGCCCGGACCGGAGTACCAGATGATGGACGACGCCAATCATCCCGACGGCAAGGTGGGTCCGACACATCACACGGGCGCCTTCTATGACGTCCTTCCCGGCGCCGCCGACAAGGCGAGCCCAGTAGGACAGTGGAACACCTCCAAGATCGTGATCCGCGGCAACCAGCTGGAGCACTGGCTCAACGGGCACAAAGTGGTCTCGTGCATCCTCGGCAGCCCCGAGGTGAAGGCCGGCCTCGCCAAGAGCAAATTCAAGAGCGAACCCGGCTTCGGCGAGAAGATCGCCGGCCATTTCATGCTCACCTACCACGGCGACGAGACGTGGGTGAAGAATATCAAGGTCCGCGAACTGAAGTAAGCCGGTTCATCAGGATCGATCTTAGGACCTGACCCACCGGCGAGCGACCTGTTGCCGGGTAGCCACGAGCGCCAGCGAGTGGACCAAGACGGTCTCGGCGGCGTTCAAACGTCGGCGCCATCGACCGCACGGGGTAAGTGAGGTCGGCTTTGTAACGTAATACGTTACAAGTAAACCCGAGGTCGGAGACCTGAGGGGGAGAGGGTTCGCGCTGCCCGATTCGAGACCGCGGCGTCGGAAACCGTGCCCGCGCCCGGCGCACCCTGTCACATGGAACGCGACAAGCCCACCCACGTAACAACCATCCGGACGCCAATCCGCACTCCCAAGCTTCGCCGGAAGCCGTCAGCCAGCAGACCCACGCGTCGAACCGCCGCGGCGCCACCGACGGACCGGGCCGGAATGAAGCCACCGCACGGCTGGAGGCGGAGAGCGAACTGCAAGCCGAGGCCGAATCGAAACCCGTCCCGGGAACCGCCGCGGCGCCGCCAGTCGATCAGCACGCAATTCCGGTTCGACCCCAAACCAAGAGCCGGGATCCGGCCGACTCCGCCGCGCAAACCGGGTGGCCGTGCCCGAGAGGGCAGGGACTTTTTCCTTGCTCCGCTCAATGCCGTCCCGCTGCCCACGCCACGGGTTACCAAGCCCGCCTTCCGGTTCTCCGCTGCTTTGCGGCTTCAACGCACGTTCGCGGCCTAGGATTCTCTGGCCGCCAAAGAGACGGCTGGAGTTGGATCCAAATTCGGTCGAGGCTCGCGGCTCTACACCCCCATGAACCAAATTGATCTCCAGGGAAAAACCGCCGTTGTGACCGGCGCCGCACGCGGCATCGGTCTCGCCATTGTGCAACGCCTGCTCGCCTCCGGCGCGCGTTGCAGCCTGTGGGATAGGGACGCGGCCGCGCTCGAGGCGGCCGCGAAAACGCTAAATGCCGGCGACCGGGTACAAACCGTCGTGGTCGACATCACCAGCGAGGAACGGGTCAAGTCCGCAGCGAACGAAGCGAAGGTCCGCTTCGGCGGCATCGACATCCTCGTCAACAATGCCGGCATCGCCGGCGTCTCCAAGAAACTCTGGGAGTGCACGGCGGCTGAGTGGCGCGCCGTGATCGATCTGAACCTCGTCGCGGTGTTCAATTGCTGCCACGCCCTCGTCCCGATCATGCTGCCAGGCAACACCGGGCGGATCGTCAACATCGCCTCGATCGCCGGCAAGGAGGGCAATCCCAACGCCTCGCACTACAGCGCCTCCAAGGCGGGTGTCATCGGGCTCACGAAGTCACTCGGCAAGGAACTCGCCACGACGAACATCCGCGTGAACTGCGTCACGCCCGCCGTGATCGAGACGGAAATCCTCCAGCAGATGTCGAAGGAGCACGTGAACTACATGCTCTCGAAGATCCCGCTCGGGCGTCCGGGCACGGCCAGTGAAGTCGCCGCGCTCGTCGCCTGGCTTTGTTCCGAGGACTGCTCCTTCACCACCGGAGGCGTCTTCGATATTTCCGGCGGCCGGGCGACTTACTAAGTCCGGGCGGGCCGCAGGCTCAGGCCGGTTTCAGGCCCCGCTCTTCCAACGGCGTCACCGGGTCAATGAAGAGCCAGGCAATCGCCCCGACCCCGTAGATGGCTGCGGCCACCAGAAATGCGGTGGTCCAGCCTTGCATCGTGGGCGGCGACTCCGCCGAAAGCTTGGTGCTGTTGAGAATGTAGCCGACGACCACCGGGCCGACGGCCCCGCCAAGGTTACCCATCATGTTCATACTGCCGGACAGCGAGCCGGCCAGCCGGCCACCGACGTCCATGCACGCCGCCCAATCCGGTGCCATCGCGAGGTCGTTGGAAAAACTTGCGAGACCGAGGGCAATCATCGCAAAGACTGGATCGTTGATCCGCGTCGCGATCACGAGCATCGCGCCCGCCATGAAGAGCCCCGTGCAGGCCACGATCCGCCGTGCCCTCGCGACAGGCATCCACCGCTCTGCGAGCTGCTTCGCCGCCCAGCCGCCCGCAAAGCAGCCAATGCCTCCGAAGAACAGGGGCAGGCCGGCGAGAACCGCGCTCTTCTCCAGCGACACCCCGCGGGCCTCGCGCAGATAGGTCGGCAGCCAGGTGATGTAAAAATACCACCCGTACGACATGCAGAAATACTGGAGCCACAGCAGCCAGACGGTCGGGCTGCTGCAGAGTTTTCCCCACGGCACCTTGGCGTGGCTGGGAGCGTTGATCTCGGCGCCATCCATCAACGCCAGCTCCGCCGCGTTCACTCCGGGATGTTCCGACGGCTTGTCGCGGAACCAGCGATAGAAACCCACGGCCCAGAATATTCCCAGGGCCCCAAAGAGCACGAAGGCCCAGCGCCAGCTCATGTGTCCGAGGACGAATGCCACAATCAGCGGTGTAAAGGCCCCGCCCCACCGCGCGCTCCACCAAAGGATACCTTGGGCCCGGACGCGTTCGTTCGATGGCAGCCAGATCGTGAAGATCTTGGTTACGTTCGGAAAGCAGCCAGCCTCGCCCACGCCGAAGAGGAAGCGGCAGACGACCATCGAGACGAAATTCCAAGCCGCGCCCGTCGCCGCGGTGAAGATCGACCACATCACCACGACCTTCATCAGCACGCTGCGGGGACCATAACGATCCCCCATCCAGCCGCCCGGAATCTCGAAGAGCGCATACGAGATCGTGAAGGCCGAGAACACCCAGCCCATCTGCATCTCGGTCAGCCCGAGGTCGTGCCGGATGTTGGGCGCCGCCTGCGAGATGCAGACGCGATCAATATAGGTGATGATTGCGAGCGTGATGACGAAAGCGAACATCACGTGCCGGGCCTTCGAGGGCGCCACCGGCGTTCTAACCGCGGGTTGGGGTAACACGCCAGTGGAGTTGGCGCGCCGTCGCGGTGCTGTCAACGCCGCGGGTCAGCCGCCCCGCTTTTCGGCCCGCATCGGCTCCACAATCGCCGCCATGTCCTTCTCCCCGTGGCCGGCGCTGACCGCCCGCTGAAAAATCTCCAGCGCCGTCGCCGCGGTGGCCAGATTCTGCCCCCGCGCCGCCGCCTCCTTGATCGCGTAGCCAATGTCCTTCGTCATCAGCTTGAGCATGAAGTTCGGCGTGAAGTCCGGCGCCGTCATCCGGGCCACGACGGTCTTGGTCACCCCGCTCGCCGCGGCGCCATCCATCAGCACCGCCAGCGCCTTGGTGCGATCAAGTTCGCTGCGCTCGATCAGGGCGACAGCTTCGCCAAAGGCGGCGACTTCGACCGCGCACAGGTAGTTGTTGATCAATTTCAGCAGCGCTCCGCTGCCCGTCGGACCGAGGTGTGAGATGCTGCGGCTCATCGGCGTGAGGACGGGACGAATCTTCTCCAGCGCGGCCGCGGAACCGCCGACGTAGAAGTTGAGCTCACCGCTCGCCGCCTGGACTTTGCTACCGGTGACCGGCGCATCGACAAACTCACAACCGCGGGCTGCCGCGGCCGCCGCCAGTTCGCGGACCCAGTCCACGGTCAGCGTGCTCGACTCAATCAGGATGGTTCCGGGTCGCGCGCCGGCCAGGGCGCCGGACTCGCCCAGCCAGAGACTGCGCGAAACCACGTCGTCGGAGACCATCCCAATCACGATGTCGGCCCCGGCCGCCGCGGCACGGGGCGAATCGGCCACCTTGGCCCCGGCGGGGATCAGGGCCTCGGCCTTGGCGCGGTTGCGATTATAGACTGTGAGCGGAACGCCCGCACCGAGGAGGCGGCGGGTCATGCCACCGCCCATGATGCCAAGGCCGAGAAATGCAACGGAAGGGAGACTCATATGAGGGCGAAGATTTCGGGAAGCGGGTTGCGTCGCCGAAAGGTCTGACAAACGGTCAGGCAGGAACCAAACCGAGGCGGCCAACAGAGCCCGCCCGCCGCGCCGGTTCAAGATCGCAGTGGGACTTGCTCCCGGTCCTAGCGGTCCGGGCGCAAAAAAGCCGCCGGCAGAACCGGCGGCTTGAAATTCACGAAGAGCGGAAGCTCAGGCCTTCTTGGGGGCAGCCTTCTTGTATTCCTTGTGGCTGGCCTTCTGCTGGGCACCCACGTCATCAAGCAATTTCGCGGCGTCCGCGTTGTTGCCCGCCTTGAGTGCGGCCTCGAGCTTGCCGACGAGGTCGATCGCCTTCTGGAGCTGTTCCTTGAAGCCGGCGACGAACTTCGCCTGATCGGCCGCGGGAATCTCCGACTTTTTGACCGGCTCGAGCTTGAGGCTGGCGGTCGCATTTTCCTTGATGACGGCGACTTTCGCGAGCGAGTCGGCGTTCTTGGATGCGTCACCGATCTGGGCGCGGAGTCCGCGCATGGCTTCATTCATCTTCTCCATGTGACGACCGAGCTCGGTCTCCGGAGCCTTTTTCTTGGCCTGACCGTCTTGGGCTTGCGCGCTTGGCAAAGCGATCAACGCGCAAATGAGGGTAACTAATGTTAAACAGATTTTCATATAATACTGAGGGTGATTGGGTGAGCTAACTCCTGCCACTCAACGCGATTCTCAGCCGGGAGGGCAATCGGATTCGTGCGGTGACCGGCTGGGCCACCCCGACGCGGCGCCGGGGCAAAGGTTGCTGTCCGCCCGCCAGGATTGCGCGGAAATCTGACGGCGCATCCGAACTCCGGTTTGCTCGACCACAAAAAAGGCGCCGCCGGGCCAGCCGGTGACGCCTTGAAAGTGGGAGCTGAAAACGGCTCAGGCCTTGGCCGGCGTGGCCGGCGCTTTCTTCTTCTTGTCCTTCCGGAACTCCTTGTGACCCTCTTCCTGGTGCTGCTTCAGCGTCTTCAGGATGCCGGCCGCCTCGTCGTTCTTGCCCGCCTTCAGCGCGACCTCGAGTTTGCCGACTTCGGCCACGAGCTTCTTCATGCCTTCCTGATAGGCCGCGACGAATTTCGCCTGATCGGCCGCCGGGATTTCACCCTTCTTCTGGGGTTCGAGTTTCAGGGAGGCAGTCGCGCCGGCCTTCATGATCGCGACCTGCTTCAAAGAGTCCGCGTTCTTGCTCGGGTCCGCAATCTGGCGGCCCAGCTTCCGGTACGCGGCGTTGATGTCATCCATCTTCGTCTCGAGTTCAGTCTCGGTCGCTTTAGCCTTTTCCTGCGCCTGAAGGCCGAGGGCCGGGGTGAGAATGCAAACTAAGGTAACGAGCAGGGTACGGATTTTCATGGGTTTTGGCTTCAGGATTGGGGGGGGGGGCGAAAACCGTACAGGGCGATGGCTGGTTGAATCAAACGCATTCGCGGCCTGCCCCTTGGACGCAGGTCTCCGACGGAAAATTCATTTCCGCTCGTGCTGCGACGACGGCCGTTCTGCGACACGCCGCTGCGCGCCCCACCTGACTCGTTTCTCCCGTCTGGACCGGCGGCGCCCCAATCAACCCACCGTTTACTTCTCCTCGTTGCGCCGCGCCGCCTCGGCCGCCTTCTCCTCGAACGTCACCTTGCGGCGACGGAAATCGCGATGGCCGTTCTCCTGGGCCACCTTGAGCGCCTGGAGAGCCGCGGCCGCCTCTTCATTTTTACCCGCCTTCAAGGCAGCCTCGAGTTTGCCGATCTCATCGACGAACGCCTTCATCGCCGACTGATACTCACTGATGAACTTGGCCTGCTCCGCGGCGGGCACGTCGGCTTTGCGCTTGGGCTCCATCTTCGTCGCGGCGATGGCGTGCTCGCGGATAATTCCGGCCTGCTTCAACGAATCCGCATTCTTCGCCGGGTCCTTGATCTGGCGACCCAGCTTCCGGTACGCGGCGTTGATTTCCTCCATTTGGTCTTCCATCGGCGTGTGCTTCCCCTGCGCCGAGAAGCCGGGAACGGAAGCAATAACGAGAAAAAGGGCGAAGGAGAGCAGGCGATATTTCATGGTGTTTAAGGGGAGCAGGGTGTTCCCGCCCGGGTATTCGACGAACGTTTGCGACTGAAAATTCACCGACGGTCTTGGGGCTCTGTCTGGGACGCGCCAATCACGAATGGCTTGGAAAATGCCGTGGCCTTTCCGCATTACGTACTCCGCTACCCGGAGTGGCGACGCAAGCCTACTCCACGCGCCCGGCGGCACCGCGCGGATTGAGGGCCGCGATCACGGCGCTCACCGACTGCTGGTTGAAGCCCTTGAAGCCGCCGCGCCGCTGCAGGTTCTCCAGGTGGCTTCCGATCACCCCCTCGCGCCCGAAGAACTCGGCCTGCTCCGCGGTGATCAACCCGGCCTCAAACAGGGCGGCAATCCGCGCCGGCCGGACCCGCCAGCCCTCGCCCTCCGCGAAGGCCTGCCGGAGAAAATCAAAGTCCGAGAGAGGCTTCATCAGGTTAACGCCTTCCACCGCCAGTTGCTCTTTGAGTCGGACGAAATCGAACCGCGCCTCGAGGTGGCGCATGCCCGCCTGCAGGAAACTCTCCGCATGCAACCCGCACCAGAGGCCCACCGTGCCGAGCGTCGTCGGCGGCGGCAGGGGCTGCGTCGAGAAGTCGATTGCCGGTCTTCGGAATCGCGGGCCTGATTCTTTTCAACCTGGGCTACACTTGGATCGTGTGGGTCGTGATGGACGACTACTGAGCCCGGCGACCCCACAGTTCCCACATCAACACGGCGGCCGCGACGGAGACATTAAGCGACTCGACCTGACCGCGGCCGGGAATCGTCACCAGGCGCGTGCAGGCCGCCGCCACTTCGGGACTGAGCCCATGCTCCTCGTTGCCGAGGACCAGCGCGATCGGCTGATTCGCCGAACCCGCCTCCGGCCGCCCGCCGCGCGTGGCAGCGCCAATGACCACGTAACCGGCCGCGCCCAGGTCCCGGGCGAACCGGGCCAGCTGCGCGACGCGAAAAATTTCGACTGCCTCCATGCCGCCCTCGGCCACGCGATAGGTGGCTTCACCCGGCCTCGCTGCCTCCGCGTGCTCGGCGAGCACCAGCCGGGAGATCCCGAAGAAGCCCGCCGTGCGCGCAATCGCGCCGAGGTTGTGCGCGTTCCCGATCCGGTCGAGCAGGAGTAAAGGCGCGCGTTGCGCCGCCCAGGTCCGCACCTCGGCCGGCAGCGGAGCGCGCCAAGCTGGCGCGGACACCACCGCGACAATGCCACCATGATGCAACGTACCCGCAACCTTCTCAAGCTCGGCGGGCTCCACGCAGCGATAGACCTTCTTGGCCGCCGCGAGCGCCTTGCACATCGCGCCAATCTTCCGGCCGGTGGGGAGATCGAAAAACAGCCGCTGAATCGAGGCCGGCTCCCGCGCAAACCGCGCCCGCACCGCTGCCAGTCCGCAAATTTTCAGCTCGGCGCCCTTCATGCGGTGCATTCCCCGATCAGGGTCAGTTCCTCGCGATCATGATAGAGGTGCCGAATCGTGGTTCCAGGCGCGCACCGTGTCAGCGGCGACTCCGGGGCGCGCAGCTCAGCCAGCAGCGCGATCGCATCCACGCGGCCAAACTTCAGGTTCACCACGAACCGGCGGCACCAGCGCTGCGTCAGCCAGGGTTCGACGATGTGCTGGAGCACGTGATGGGGCTCCTCGACCAGGTCGCAAAAGAGCCAGTCGAAGATTTCGCCCGCCGCCGGCCTGCCGTCCGAAGCCATGGCGAAGGCGGGGCGAAACCTAAAGGCATCGCTGCAGCGATGCTCAATCAGGGGGTGGTTCAGGGCGCCGCCTTTCAGGGGGCCGTTGTCAAGGGCCAGCACCCGCGCGCCGCGCTTCGCCGCGCTGTAGCTCCAGCCACCGGGCGCCGCTCCCAAATCGCATACCGTCTCCCCCGGCTGCGGCTCGCGACCCAGCACCTGAAACGCCTCCTCCACCTTGAGATAACTCCGGGAAGGCGCGAGTTCGTCGTCGGCCATCCGGCGCTGCCCGTGCGCCCGCGCCTCCCGTGCGACCAGAGCCCGGTTGAAATCGACAAAGAACACAAAGAGCCCGCGAACCCGCCCCGGCCCTCGCGGCAGCTCGGGCACGCTCAACCGCGCCACGCGCGACAGCCGCTTCTTCAACAACTCGTCGAAGGCCGCCTCCACCGCGCTGATCCGGCGTCCGAGACCGACCAGCTCCGCCGGACCCTGCCAGAGATTCGGCCATGCTTGTTCAATTCGTTCGCCCCGGAGACTCGCGAGAAAAAAGTCCCCGACCTGTTTCGCGAGGGCATTCACCGAGTCGCCCCGAATCTCGATCGGCTCAAAGAGGGCGAGGTGCGTGAAGGCGCTCCCCGGCACATCGACGTCGGTCTGCGCCCAGCCCGGCCCCTGCGCCGCGACCGCGCCGCGATGGAGCTCGGTCACTTCGCGCGCGAGCAGCGCTTCAAATCCCGGCTGACAGATGAGCAACACATTCGCGAACGTGCCGCGCCCGCGGGAGGCCGCCACAAAAAACGCATCGCCCGCCACGCTGCTAGAGCCGGTGCAGGTGGAAGCCGCCGTCGACGTCGAACACCGCCCCGGTGGAAAACGGAAAACGATCCTCCAGGATCGCCCGCACGGCGCGGCCCACATCGGACGGCTGGCCCCACCGGCGAATCGGGGTGATGCCCTGCTCGAGGATCAAGCGGTCGTACTTCTCCTTCACGCCCGCCGTCATATCGGTCGCAATCACGCCGGGCCGAATCTCGTACACATTAATTCCATCCTGGCCCAGCCGATCGGCGAACAGCTTCGTCATCATCGCGAGCCCCGCCTTCACCATGCAGTAATCGCCCCGGTTGATCGACGCGGTGTACGCGGAGATCGAGGTGATGTTCACGATCCGGCCGCGAAATCCTTCGCCGTCCGGAGCCTGGCCGATCATCTGCCGCGCCACGGCCTGCGACAGGAAGAACGGCCCCTTGAGGTTGATCGCGAAGAGCCGATCGAAGCTCTCCTCGCCCGCCTCCAGCAGATCGGCGCGCACCGCCGGCGCCACCCCGGCGTTGTTGACGAGCAGATCGATGCGCCCGAACTGCGCGACGGATTCGCGCACCAGCCGCTCGCGATCCGCGGCCACCGCAACATCGCCCTGCACGGTGAAGCCGTCTCCGCCCAAGGCCCTGACCTGCGCCAGTGTCTCGGCCGCCGCGGCGGCGTTGCCCGCATAGTTGATCGCGATGCGTCCACTCATCCGCGCGAGTTCGAGCGCAATGCCCCGGCCAATCCCGCGCGACGCACCCGTGACAAGAGCAGTCTTCATAGCCATGTGCCCTGAGGAGAAGTCAGGCGGAACGCACGACGCCAGACAAAATACCCGGTGAACCGATCCGGGCCTGTGCGGTCCATCCGCGCAAACTCAAGTCAGCCGCGCCACCTGCAACGCGGCGCACACCGCCCGGATGACCGAGTGGCGCCTGCATCACCCGTCAACTCCTGGGCGTCGTGCCGTGCCCGGCCGCGATGCCGGCCACGGAAATTCGATCGCCCTCGAGCGCGAAGCCACCGTCAAAGGGATTCGTGGCCAGAAAGAGCGGCGTATCGAGGTCCGCATAGCCGAAGCCACCGTGGCCCGCGGCAAAACACGCGGAGGTGGTCATCGCCAGCAGCGACTCCACGTTGCCCCCGATCATCAGGCCGAGGCCCTCGGCCCGGGCGACCCCCACGATGTCACTCGCGACAGCCAGCCCGGCCTTCATCAATTTAATGTTCACCACCTGCGCCGCGCCCACCTCGGCGATCCGGCGCGCATCCTCAGCGGTGACGACGCTTTCGTCCGCGGCCACTTTCCAACCCGACTCGCGATGCAGGTCCCGCATGCCCTCAAGATCGGCCTTCGGGAGCCACTGCTCGAGCAAGAGCGGCTCCACCCCGAGCGCCTTGATTCCCTGGACCAGCTCTTTCGCGGCCGCCCGGTCGACGCCGGCGTTGCCGTCGAGGATCAGCGGTGAATCGGGCGCCGCTTCGTGAATGGCGGCAAGCCGTGCCAGATCGCGGGCCGGGCCGCCGGGGCCGCCGACTTTGACTTTGAGGATGCGAATGTTTCGCGCCCGGATTGCCCGTGCGTCCGCCGCGGCCTGCTCGGCGGTGCCGGTCGTCACCGTCATGTCCGTCGTCAGCTCGGTACCCGCGCCGCCGAAGAACTTCGTCAGCGAAATTCCGTCGTGGCGCGTCAGCGCATCGAGCACGGCCGTCTCAAATGCGCAACGCGCCGAACCGGTCGCGGACGGACTCCGCCGGGCGAGTTCGGCGCCGAGCTCGCGCCACTGTCGCGCGTCGCGACCGACGATCCACTCGCGCCCCGCCAACAGCGCCGCCAGCGCACCAGCCTGGGTTTCTCCATTGTAAGGTGGCAGTGGCGCCGCCTCGCCGTAGCCCACGGTGCCGTCCTCGAGCCACACTTTGAGCAACACGTTGTTCGCCGCCGGCTGCACGCCCCCGGCGATGCCGAAAGGCGTGAGCAGCGGAATGTCGAGCGAAACGGCCTCGAAGCCGCGGATGCTGGTCGGAGCGGACATGCGTCCCGAGCACAAGCGGGCGACGGCGACGGAGCAAGGCCGGCCATGGGAAGCGAACGATCGCCACGCCACTTGGATCCGATTCCTGGCTTCCTAGCTCAAGGTCCGGTCCGGATCGTCCGTGGATCGTCACGTTAAAGTCCCGTCTCGACTCTCCTCCACTCCTCTCGATCTTCCCTCGGATCGTCGTTCTCCCCTTCATGGCCAAATCGAAAACCGTTCTTCTCGTCGCCAATGGCGACCTCCGCCAATCCGCCAACGAAGTCTGCTGGCCCGCCCAGCAGGCGATGGAAAAGGCCCTCGCCGCCGCCGTGGCCAAGCTGGGTTACAAGCTCGTCCGGGCCCATCCCTACAAGCCGGCGCAGAAGCACGGCTTCATCTCGTCGCAGAAGGAAGGCATGGCGGTCTTCGCCGGGATCGATCCGCGCACGCCACTGATCGTGGCCGAGGCGGTCTGGCAGTATTCGCACCACCTGCTGGCCGGGCTGATCTCGCATCAGGCCCCGATTCTCACCGTGGCCAACTGGAGCGGCCGCTGGCCCGGGCTCGTCGGCATGCTCAATCTCAACGGCTCGCTCACCAAGGCCGGCGTTAAATACTCCACTCTCTGGAGCGAAAAATTCGAGGATGAGTTCTTCCTGACCGGCCTCGCCGTGTGGCTGAAAACCGGCGCCATTCAACACCCCACGCCGCACGCCCGGCCCTTCGCCCGCGCGAAGGTCCCCACCCGTGCCACCGCGATCGCGAAGCGCATCGCCTCGGATTTGCGCCGGCGCAAATCCATCATGGGCGTCTTCGACGAAGGGTGCATGGGGATGTTCAACGCCATCATCCCGGACGAGCTGCTGTTCCAGACCGGTGTGTACAAGGAACGCCTCTCGCAGTCCGCGCTCTATTATACCTCAACTCAGGTCAGCGACGCGGAGGCTGCCGCCGTTTTTGCGTGGCTGAAAAAAAAGGGCATGCGCTTTCACCTCGGCACCGAAGAGGCCACCGAACTCACCGAGGCCCAGGTGCTGCAGCAGTGCAAAACCTACGTCGCCGCGCTACGGATCGCCGACGAATTCGGCTGCGAGGCGATCGGTATCCAGTACCAGCAGGGACTCAAGGACCTCCTCCCCGCGAGCGATCTCGTCGAGGGCATCCTCAACAACAGCGATCGCCCACCGGTAAAAAACGCCGCCGGCAAACTCATCCGCCCCGGTCAACCGCTCACCCACTTCAACGAGGTCGACGAATGCGCCGGCCTCGACGGCATCCTCACCCAACGCGTGCACACCGCGCTCGGCCAGCCGGTCGAGAACACCCTGCATGATCTCCGCTGGGGTGATTGGGACCAAAGCGGAACCACCGACGAGTACGTGTGGGTGTTTCTCATTTCCGGGAGCGCCCCGCCCGCCCATCATGTCGGCGGATACAAGGGCACCGACTCGCTGCGACAGCCCCCGATGTACTTCCGGCTCGGCGGCGGCACGGTCCGCGGCATCGCGAAGCCGGGCGAGATTGTCTGGAGCCGCGTCTTCGTCCAGGACGGTCGCCTCAAGATGGATCTGGGCCGAGCCAAGGTCATCTCGCTCCCCGCCGCCGAAACCGAACGCCGCTGGCAGGAGACCACCATCCAGTGGCCCATCATGCATGCGGTCACTTACGGCGTGACACGCGACCAAATGATGGCCCGCCACAAGGCGAACCACATCCAGGTCGTCTACGCGAATTCCGCCCGCGAAGCCGATCTCGCCCTCTACACCAAGGCCGCGCTCGCTGCCGAACTCGGCCTCACCGTGAGCCTCTGCGGCACGAAAGCCGAAGGCTCAAAGTTCTAGAGCCGCAGGGCCCCGAGTTGCCCCCACGCACTCAGCCCATCCCAGTCCCTCCAAGTCCCTTTGGTCCTTTCCGTACCTTCAGTCCCTTGAAGAAATAGCCGGCCCTTCGCCCGGCCGCGCCACAACAACGCACCATTCGCCCTTCTTTCAGGGCTCCCGCGTCGTGGCAGCCGAGGCCCTGTTTCATCGATGGATCGAGAGCGCGATGAATCGAAGGGACAGAAAGGACCCAAGGGGCCCAGCCCGCGGCAACAACGACTCGAAAGGGACAGGTCAATTGCAGGACCCTGCCCCGATTATTAACCTGTCCCTTGTTCGCCTGTCCTTTGCCGCTCCCCCGAATTTTCCGCCCTCCGGCGGAAAATCTAGAACGTGTCGTGCACCTCTTCTGAGGTGAAACCGAGGCGGGCAATTGGAGGGACGAGGTCCCCCTAGTCCGAATCCGTAAAGCAATGCCATCGGCCTCGACGGAGCTCGGCCCTCAAGACGAAAGGAAGTGCGTGACAGCCTCTAGGGTTTCTGCGGAACAGAAACCCGCCCGAGATGCTTCGCGAGGAACGCGAGGACCGTCGGCCGCAGGTCCTTCGACAACGGCTGGCCGCGCCACGATTCCAGATCGAAACCGTGGCCCGCGCCTTCCACGAACATCATTTCGTGCGGCACGCCATACTGGGTCAGCACGGCGGCGAGAGTCTTGGGCTGGCCCGGGTCGACTTCGGAATCGAGCGTGCCCTGCAGGATCAGCACGGGAGGCGAGGTGCGGTCGACATAGGTGACCGGCGAGGCGGCGATGAAGGCTTCGACGCTCCCCCCGTCATAGGATTGGCCCGCGCCGAACGCTTCCATCGAATTGGCCGGCGGCCGATGCTTGCCGAGCGGCTTGCCCTGCGCATCCACCGCCTCGCGCGTGGCCAGCGCGGTCGGACCGTACAAATTGATCACGCAACGCACCGCCTGCGAAACCGCTTCGTCAGGCCGGACCACATGGCGCGGCGGATCGAATTCGGTGCGCGTCGGCGTGAAGGCAGCCATCATCGCCAGGTGCGCGCCGGCGGACGCGCCCCCGACGCCGATCCGTTCCGGATCGATCCCATATTCCGCGGCATGCGCCCGGAGGAATCGAATCGCGCTCTTCACGTCCCGGACATTTTGCGGCCAGGCCGAAGCCCCAATCCGATAATTGATGCTGGCCGTCACGTAGCCGGCCTCGGCCAGCGTGGCGCAGATTTCCTTCGCGCTCCCCTCGGCCTTGTCGCCACGCATCCAGCCACCCCCGTGTACCCACACGACCGCGGGCGACAGGGCGCCGGCCGCGCGTTGCACGGGCACGTAGAGGTCCAATTTTTCCACGCGGTCCGTCGGCAGGTAGGCCACATCGCTGGTCACTCGATGGGCCGGATCGGCGGCGCGCAAGATGGCGCCAACCGTGAAAGAGAGGAGTAAAGGCAGGAGGAGTCGGGGGGCTTTCATGGGGGGAAATTCAACTGAGGTGGAGGGCCGAGCTCCGTCGAGGCCGCCACTGCATTCACGATCCTCGGCCTCGGCGGAGCTCGGCCCTCCCGTGGGGTTCTAGTGTTTCGGGTCGAAACGTCCGAGTTTACTCAGCGGTGACAACCTCCCCTCTCAATCGGCCGCCGTCCACGCTGAAATGCCGGGCGGCAAGCGCCGAGACATCCCTTGGGACCGCCGACCGGCGCGCAGGCCGCAATTTGGATTGTGAGGCCTGGATGGCACGAACAAGGTCGCGGCAAGATGACCCCTATCTCCCGTCGTGCCGCCTTGCAGCAACTCACTCTTGGCGCGGTCGCGGCCGGCGCCGCGGTCGCCCTGCCGTCCCCTCTCGCCGCCGCCCAACCGGCGACCGCTCCGTCCGCCCGCGTCGGCCGCGTCCGCCAATCGGTCTGCCGCTGGTGCTTCTCCAAGATCACGCTCCCCGACCTGTGCGTGGCCGCGAAGAAAATGGGACTGCAGTCGATCGAACTGCTCCAGCCCTCCGAGTTTGCCGTCGTCAAGCAGCACGATCTCACCTGCGCGATGGTCTCCAATCCGATCGTGGACTTCGGCGCGATCAAGGTCGGCCCGATCGCGAAGTCGTGGAATCGCCGCGAATACCACGACACGCTCGTGCCGGCCTATGAGAACCATATCCGGCTCACGGCCGAGGCCGGTTACCCGAACCTGATCTGCTTCTCCGGCAATCGCGACGGGATGTCCGACGAGGAGGGCCTCGAGAACTGCGCGGTCGGGCTCCGACGGATCATGCCGCTGGCCGAGAAGCTCGGTGTCACGATTTGCATGGAGCTGCTCAACAGCCGCGTGAACCACAAGGACTACATGTGCGATCGCACCGCGTGGGGCGCCGAGCTCTGCCGCCGGGTAAAGTCGGAGCGGATGAAGCTGCTCTACGACATCTATCACATGCAGATCATGGAGGGCGATGTCATCGCCACCATCCGCGCCAACCACCAATACATCGGCCACTATCACACGGCCGGCGTGCCCGGGCGGGCCAACATCGACGACACCCAGGAGCTTTTCTACCCGGCGATCGTTCGCGCGATCATGGACACCGGCTACCGTGGATTCCTCGGCCAGGAATTCACCCCCAAGGTGCCCGACGCGCTCGCGGCCCTCGAGCAGGGCGTGCGGATCTGCGACGTTTAGGGATTTTCAATTTTCGATTCTGGATTTTCGATTAGGGATGCTCCGACCTGAAATCGAGATTCTAAACCGACTAGAATCGGGCGTGGACGAGCCCTGCCCCTGCAAAAGTTCGTTGTAGGGGGCGCGTCGTGCGCGCTCGACGGAAACAGATTCTTCCCAATCGAAAATCGAGAATCGAAAATTCGACAGGCCCGCCGTCGTCACACGAAAAATCTTACGCAAAACTGCCCGAACAGCGCGCCGACGATCGTCATCGAGAACCCCCAGATGAGCAGCCGGCGGAAGAGGAGGCGCGCATTCTCGGACGCCGGCAGCGCCGCGACGCACAGGGCGCCGGTGGTCGAGAGCGGCGAGACATCTACGATGGCCGCGCCGACATTGATGCTCAGCGCGATTTGCAGCGGGTCACCGCCGCCCAGTTTCTCGACGAGGCCGGGCACCGTGGGCAGGAAGGCCGGGTAAACCACCCCCGAAGTTGAGCTGTAGGTGGAGATGATCCCCGTGACGAACGCCATCATGCCATTGGCCGTCCCGGGAGTGGTAATCTTGGCGAGCAGCGTGGTGAACAGATCCATGCCCCCGGTCTTCTCCAGCACGCCGACCATCACGCTCACGCCGCAGACCATCACGATCACCGCCCAAGGGATCGAGGCCACCGCCGGCGCATCCTCCACCGCCCCAGCCAGGATGAGCACGGTTGCGGCGGTGAAACCGGCGAGCCCGGGGTTCATCTTGAAGCCGACCACGCCAATCACCCAGAGCACCAGCAACGCCACTGTCAGCCAGTGCTGCCGGGTCAGCGGGACCTCCGCGACGGACGAGGGGTCGGCCCGCGGAGCCCGGAGCAGCTTGAGTCCGCCAAAGAGGAAGTAGGCCCCGGCCGCCACGAGGACGTGCGCGACGCAGTTGGTGGCGAAGACCTGCCCCGCGTCGTACGGGATGCCGGCCTTCACCATGCTGTTCTGCACAATCACGCCCACGGCGCTGAACGGCGACAGGTTGCCCGCATTCGCGCCGTTGCCGACCATCAGCGCCATCAGGAACACCGGCACCCGCGCTGAAACGCCGACGGCCATCGCGAGCGGCGCCACCAGCGCCGAGGCCGCGATGATCCCGGGGCCCACGCCCGCCACGACGGCGGTGAGCAGAAAGAACACGATCGGCAGCAGCGCGGTGTTGCCGCCGCAGGCGCGCACCGCCCGGCGGGTCAGCGCCTCCAGCGTCCCGTTGTGCTGGGCGATCCCGAAGAGCAGCGTCACTCCGACCAGCGTCAGAAAGAGCGACGACGGAAACACACCCATCAGCGCTTCGACCTTCATCCCGCCCAGCAGCATGGCAATCGGCCACGCGAGCGCGACCGCCAGCACGCCGACGTTGATCCGCGACGTGAGGCTGAGAATGATGACGGCGACGAAGGCGATCAGCGACGCAAGGGCGGGGCTCAGGAGGGTTTCCATGGGGGTAGCAGGTGCTTTTGGATCTTGCCCAGTGCCGTGCGGGGCAACGCCTCCACGCGCACATAGGCTCGGGGTAACTTGAACGAGGCAAGCTGCGATCCGAGTCGCGTCCGCACCGCCGCCTCATCGAGCTGCGGATCGGCCACCACATAGGCCACGGGGACTTCGCCGCGCACGGGATCGGCCACTCCCACGACGGCCGCTTCGCGCACGCCGGGTTGCTCGAGCAAGAGCTCCTCGATCTCGCGCGGGTAGATATTGAAGCCGCCGGAAATGATCAGGTCACTCCGCCGGCCGTGCAACGTGATGTAGTCATCCGCGGCCCGCGAACCGATGTCGCCCGTGCGAAACCAGCCGTCGCGCCACGCCGCCGCCGTCGCCTCCGGCCGCCGCCAATAACCGTCGCAGACATTGAGGCCGCGCACCCACACCTCGCCCGTCGTGCCGGTCGGCACCGGGGCGCCGGCCTCGTCGAGAATCTTCACCTCCACATGCGGGAGCGGAAACCCGACCGTGCCCGGCCGGCGCTCGCCGTCATAGGGATTGCTGATGTTCATCAGCGTCTCGGTCATGCCGTAGCGCTCGAGAATCACGGACCCGAAACGCTCGCGAAACTTCTCGTGAATCTCCGCGGGGAGCGGCGCCGATCCCGACACCGCTAGGCGCAGCCGCCGGCCGATCGCCTGTGCCCGCTCCACCGGCAGCTCGAGCAGCCGGATGAACATGGCCGGCACGCCGAAAAATACCGTCGGCTGGTATTCCTCGAACCACCCGGCGGCCTTGGTATGATCGAACCGCTCGTACAACCGCAGATGGCAACCGCTCCCCAGCCAGCAGTGCACGCCATTGCCCAGACCGTGCACATGAAAGAGTGGCAGCGCGCAGAGATAGCGATCCACGCTCGTGATCCGCCACCCATCGATGAGCGACTGCGCGTTCGCGACGAAATTACCGTGGGTGAGCACCGCGCCCTTCGACGCGCCCGTCGTGCCCGACGTATAGATCAGTGAAATCGGCGTCGCGTCGTCGCAAGTTACCGCTTCGCGCACCGCGGAATGAGTGGCCGCCTCTGTCCCGAGTTGATCGACGTCCCACACCGGCACCCCCGCGGGAATGAAGCCAACGAGATCCGTCGAGGTCACGACCGCCGTCGGCGCCGCATCGGCGAGGATGTGCCGGAGCTCGCGCTCCCGGTAGAGCACGTTGATCGGGACGATGATCAGCCCGAGTTTCGCGCCCGCCAGCCAGAGGTCGACAATTTCGATCCGGTTCGCGAGGAAGAACGCGAGTCGATCGCCCCGGGCGAGTCCTCGCGCGGCCAGGACATGCGCCAGCCGGTTGCTGCGCCGCTCGAGTTCCCCGAATGTGCAGTCGATCCGGGACCCATCGGATCGCTCGAACTCAATCGCCGGGGTGTCAGCGCGGCCAAGTAGCGAGGGATCGAAGAAGCGGAGAAGCGACATGCGTGGCGCGGGGGTGGGGGCGGAAAGAGCCGGACTTTATCCGAAGCCGCTCGTAACGGCGCAAGGCGAACCTTGGGGCGGGGTCTTGTTAAGGCATGCGGATCAGACTGACTGTAGGTCCGGAATCCCTGCGCTCACGCGCAGGGCTACTCGGCAGTGGTAGCCCGCTGCGTGAGCAGCGGGAGGTTTGGTCGCCTTGCTCGTCAGGCTATCCTCCAAGCCCGGATGGCTACGGTATTTGCGCCCGACCCGGTCGCCCTGACTCCCAAACGCGCGTTGGGCCGGGCGGCTTTGCCACCGCCTTACTTCCATTAAAGCTTGCCTTACTTTATTTCCTTACTTGGCTTTCAGCCATGGAAACCACCGTCACCAGCAAGGGCCAGCTCACCTTGCCTTCGGAGGTCCGTCGGGCCCTCGGCATCGACGCCGGCACCGTTCTCGAGGTCGAGCTTGGCGCCGGCGGCAGCGTCGTTCTCCGGAAGAAAGCCGAGCCTGGCTTCTTCGATCAGTTTGTCGGGCTCAAGGCCAAGGGCGCCCCGTTTGCCAGCGGCGATGAGGCCCGCGAGGCCCTCCGGCTGGCCGAGGACGAGGGCACTTATGGCACCAAGGCCGTCCGGCGGAAGAAGCGCTGACCATGGCCGTCGCCCTCGATTCGAACATCCTGATCGATGTCCTCGGTCAGCCCACGGAGCATACCCCGCATGCGGTGGAGGCCCTGAATGCCGCGCTCAGCCGCGGGGCCCTGATTATCTGCCCCATCGTCGCGGCGGAGACATCGCTCTACTTCACGTCGGCCGCCGAAGCGCAGGATTTGTTCAAGCGCATGCAGGTCCGGCTTTCGGATTTCACCTGGCCCGATCTGCACCTGGCCGGGAAAATCTTTCTCGAGTACCGGAAGCTCTCCGCGAAACCGCGCCACCGGGTCGTGGCCGATTTCCTCGTCGCCGCCCACGCGTTTCACCATGCCGAGGAACTGATCACCCGCGACCGCGGTTTCTACCGGCAGTACTTTCCCAAGTTAAAGATCACCCACGTCGGTCCGCCGGAGGCTTGAGACGGGCGTGTTGCTCGTAGTTCCGCCTTCAGGCGGAATCCGAGCGGCTCACTTCCTCTGTCTGAAGGCGGAACTACCAACCGCCATCGAAAATCCGTTGCCGTCGGGACCAGGCACCGCGAGATTGCGGCTGACGTGCCTACCCCTGCTCGCTTCGTTTGTACCGCCTTCGTCCTCGCGTTCGGCCTCCTTGCGACGACTCACGCCCAATCGCTCCTCCCGCCTGATCCGATCCCGCTGGACTCGCTCACGACCTTTCGCGCTCCCGGCGCCAACTGGCAGCTCGCCCGTGGCGTCGGCGGCGATCCGCGACGCGAGAAGGCCCTTGTCGCCCTCCCTGGATCGGGCGTGTTGATCAACGTGCCCTCGGATGCGGCGAAGGAAAATCTCTTCACCGCTTGGGAGCACGGCGACGTCGAACTCGATCTCGAATTTCTCCTCCCGGCCGGCTCCAACTCCGGCATCTATCTGCAGGGTCGCTACGAGATCCAGCTCATCGACAGTTGGGGCAAGGCGACGCCGACCGCGGGGGATTGCGGCGGGATCTATCAGCGTTGGGACGCCACGCGCCCGGCCGGTCAGCAGGGCTACGAGGGTCACGCACCGCGCAGCAACGCGAGCCGGGCGCCGGGTCTCTGGCAACAGTTGCACATCGAGTTCACCGCGCCGCGCTTCGATGCCACCGGGCGCAAAATCGCCAACGCGCGGTTCGTCCGCGTCGCGCTCAACGGCTTCGTGATCCACGAGAATGTCGAAGTCACCGGCCCGACCCGCGGACCGGCCTTCACCGACGAAAAGCCCACCGGTCCGATCATGATCCAGGGCGATCACGGTCCGATTGCGCTGCGCTCGCTCGCCGTCAAACGCGCCCGCCCCGATCAGGTTGGCGTCACCGACGTCGCCTACAGTTTGTATCGCGGGGAGTTTCGGCGCATTGGCGAATACGACTCCCAGACCCCTGCCAGGTCTGGCGGACCCGGGGCCTTTTCCCCGGGCAGCATCGAAATCGGCGGCAAAGGCGCCCTCGTCTTCCGCGGCTCGATCGACATCCCGCAGGCCGGCAACTACGCGTTCCGCCTGGACGGCGCCGGCGTCTCCCGGCTGACGATCGATGGCCAGCCCGTGATCGTTCCCCTCGAGCGCACGCACCAACCCGGGACCGCCGCGCTGACCGCCGGCCGCCACGCGTTTCGGCTCGATGTCATCCACACCGCCGCGGGCCGGCCGCGCTTCGATTTGCTCGTCGAGGGTCCGGGGCTTGCGCCGCAAGCCCTCACCGTGCGGGAGCCAACGGCCACGCCGCCCAGCGCCCGCCGGCCACTGACCCTCCCGGTGGAGGCGCGTGATCGCGTGCAAGTTCTCCGCGGCTTCGTCCCGTTCGAGCCGCGCAAACAGCTCTATGCCGCTTCCATCGGCTCGCCCGCGGGTGTGCATTACGCGTACGACTTCGACACCGGCGCGCTGCTGCGCGGCTGGCGCGGCTCGTTCCTCGATGTCTTCGAGATGTGGGATGGCCGGGGCATCAACCAGCTCGCGAAGCCCACCGGCCCGGCGTTGACCTTCGGCAACAAGCCGCTCGTGGCGTTGATCGAGTTTGCCCAAGGCGGCGGCTGGCCGGATCGACCCGAGTCCCTGTGGTCATCACAGGGCTACACGCTCGAGCCCGATGGCCAGCCCGTGTTCCGCGCCGCGCTCGCCGACATCGCCGTGACGGATCGCGTCGCCGCTGCCGCCGATGGCCGCGGACTCTCCCGCCGGCTCGCGTTCAAGGGCCGGCTGCCCGACTGGTCCGCGTGGGTCCTGCTCGCCGATGCTCCCACGATCGCACCCCAACCCGGCGGGGGCGGATGGATCATCGGCGATCGCGAATGGTACCTCGACTGGCCCGCCGATGCCGCCCAGCCCGCCGTGCTCCGTTCCCGCGAGGGCCGCATGCAACTCGCCGTGCCCCTGACCAACGCCACCCTCGAGACCCCCATCGCCTACAATATCGTTTGGTAACTCCCGCGATGAAATCCCTTCCCTTCCCCTCCCCCTCTGCCCGTGCCCGCCGCGTTCTCGTCGGCGCGTTCCTTTTCAGCCCGCTGTTCGCCGGCGGACTTCTCGCCGCGGATCAAGTTCAAAACCCGTCCTCTGCCGAGCGCTTCATCCGGCCCTCGAGCGAACTCGTCGCCCGCGAGGAGACCTATTGGAAGCGCACGCCGATTCCGATTCCCGACGACATTGCCCTCGAGGCCAGCGGCATTCTTCCCCTCCCCGGCAAACGCCTCCTCGTCACCACACGGCGCGGCGAGGTCTGGTGGATCGACGGCGCCTACGACGCGAATCCGCAGCCCAAGTTCACCCTATTCGCCTCGGGACTCCACGAGCCGCTCGGGATCATCGCCGCCCCGAAAGGTGGCTACTACGTCGCCCAACGCCAGGAGCTGACGCGGCTGGTCGACACCGATAACGACGGCCGCGCCGATGTCTTCGAGACCGTCTACAAGTTTCCGATTTCCGGCAGCTACCATGAGTACGCCTTCGGTCCCGTGCTCGCGCCCAACGGCAACGTGCGTGTCGCTCTCAATGTTGCCTTCGGTGGCGCCACCCAGGCGCCCGCGCCGTGGCGCGGCTGGATGGTGGAGATCACGCCCGACGGTCAGATGACACCCGTGGCCGCCGGGCTGCGCTCGCCGTGCGGTTTCACGGTCACATCCCAGGGCGACTGGTTCTTCGCGGACAACCAGGGCGAGTGGGTCGGCTCCGGCCGGATCACCCACGTGGAACCGGGCGACTTTGCCGGCCATCCGGCGAGCCTCGCCTGGAGCCGCCTGCCCGGCTCGACCGTGAAACTTCGCCCCGAGGACATCCGTGATTTCGAGGAGCCGTTCCCGGACGTCGCGAAGCGGATGCCCGGACTCAAGCTTCCCGCCGTCTGGCTGCCGCATGCCGTGCTTGGCATTTCCAACTCCGGCATCGTGGAGGACACCACCGCCGGGAAATTCGGACCGTTCGCCGGCCAGCTTTTCATCGCCGATCAGGGCCAGAGCAAAATCAACCGCATCGCCCTCGAGAAGATCAAGGGCGTGTGGCAGGGTGCGGTGTTCCCGTTCCGCGAAGGCTTCAACTGCGGCATCATCCGGCTCACTTACGGCGAGGACGGCGTGATGTTCGCCGGCGAAACCGCCCGCGGCTGGGGCGCCGTCGGTCCCGCGCAGCAGGGCCTCGAGCGGCTCGAATGGACCGGAAAAGTCCCGTTTGAAATCAAGGAAGTACGCGCCCAGCCCGACGGCTTCGTGCTGACGTTCACCGAGCCCGTCGATCCGATCGCGGCGGCGAAGCCAGAGAACTACAACATCTCCGGCTTCACCTACCTCTATCATCGCGCCTACGGCAGCGCCCCCGTCAATCGCGTGGCCTGCCCGATTCGCAAGGTCGTCGTGGCGCCCGACGGGCTCAGCGTTCGTCTCGCCGGCGCCTGTTTGCGCGAGGGCTACGTGCACGAGATCAAGGCCACCGGCCTCCGTGCCGCGAAGAGTGGCGAACCGCTCCTCCACGCCACCGCGTATTACACCCTGAATCGTTTTCCCGACGGCAACCGGATCATCCCGCTCGAACCCAATGAGGCTGAGCTGTGTGTCGCCCCCGTGCCCGCCGCCGCGACGGTCGCCACCGCCAAGCATCCCAGCAGGTTGCCCGGCACGTGGACCAATCCCGACGGCGATCGCACGATCCTGCTCGGTACGCTGCCCGGCATGAAGTTCGACACCCCGCTGCTCACCGTCGCCGCGGGCTCCAATGTGCGGCTCGTTTTCCGCAACTCCGACGACATGCTGCACAACTTCGTCCTCTGTGCGCCAGGTCGCGGCGAGGCCGTCGGCGCCGCCGCGCTCGCTCTCGGGCTCGAGGGACCGGCGAAGAGTTACGTCCCGGAGTCCGCCGATGTGTTGTATCACACCGCGCTGATCCAACCCGAGGCGAGCGACACGATTTTCTTCACCGCGCCGACCGCCCCGGGCGACTACGAGTTCATCTGCAGCTTTCCCGGACACGCTGCGACGATGAAGGGCATCCTCCGCGTCGAAGCCCGCTGAGCGGGGCGGGTGAAGTCGTAGCCACGAGCGCCCGCCAGTTGACGGCAGGTTGGTCAACTCGCTGGTGCTCGTGGCTACATGCTTTGAATCCGAAGTTAATTGGCTCGGCGTAGCCCTGCCCGTGAGGAGAGGGACTTCTTCATTGCTTCGCCTAAAGTCGTCCCGCTGCTCACGCCGCGGGCTACGATGCCAACTTCGGAATCCAGGACATGCGTGACCCTATCTTGTCAGAACTTCCTGGTTTCCTGGCTTCAGGCTCAACCGCCCTTCTGTTTCATCCCGTTTCCGCATCCTGTCCCTCCTGTCCAAGCCTTGGAACGCGCCGCCGTGCGGCATTTCTTTCCGCTTAACATCGGCGGTTGAAACTCCCCGCCCGCCCGCCCACGTTCGCGGCGATGCGCGTTCTCCTCGCCTTCGACAAGTTCAAGGACTCTCTCAACGCCCGCGAAGCCTGCGAGATCGCGGCCCGCGCCCTGGGACCGGTCGCCTCCGGCTGGACCCTCGATTTCTGCCCGCTCGCCGACGGCGGCGAGGGCTTCTGTGACATCCTGACCGGAGCCGCCGGCGGCCAGATTATCGCGTCCTCCGTCAACGGCCCGCGCGGCGAGATCGTCCAGTCCACGGTCGGCATCGTGCCGCTCGCGAGTATTCCCGAGGCGGCCCGTGCGCTCGTCGCTCCCGCCGCCCGCGCCGGCCGGGCCGAGGCCGCGATCGCTGTCATCGAAATGGCCTCGGCTTCCGGCCTCGCGCTGCTCTCGGAGCGCGATCGCGATCCGTGGGAGACGACCACCTTTGGGACCGGTGAACTCATGCGCACCGCGACCGAACTCGGCGTGGATGCGATCCTGCTCGGCGTCGGCGGCAGTGCGACGAACGACCTTGGTCTCGGGGCGCTGGCTGCACTCGGGCTGAAATTCGAAACGGCGGGCGGCGGACGGGTGGAGCTTCCCATCCCGGCCCGCTGGCGCGAAATCAACCGTATCTCCGGCCGGATCGATCCCCCGCTCCCGCCGATCTTCATTGCCTGCGACGTCACCAACCCGCTGCTCGGCCCCCGCGGTGCCGCCGCGATCTACGGACCGCAGAAGGGACTCCGTCCCGCGGACTTCGCGCGCCTCGATCATGAGACCGCCCGGCTCGCCCTCCTGTTGTGTTCCCATAGTGGCACCTCGGATCACTTGATGGAGTTGCCCGGCGCCGGCGCCGCGGGCGGTATTTCCTTCGGGCTGATGGCCGCGGCCGGGGCCAAACTGCTGCCCGGATTCGAACTCGTTTCCGCCTGGCTTGATCTCGAGGCGCGGCTCGCCTCGGCCGATCTCGTGATCACCGGCGAGGGTCGCTTCGACGAGAGTTCGCTCAGCGGGAAAGGTCCGGGAGCCGTCGCCGCTCGGGCGCTCGCCTTGGGCAAGCCGGTCCACGTCTTCGCCGGTCAGGTGACGGCCGGGCCCCGCGAAAACCTCGCGCTCCACGCCATCACTCCCGCCGGCATGCCCCTCGAGCGCGCCCTCGCCACCGCCTCCGAGAACCTCGCCGCCGCCGTCCACCGCGTGTTCCACGCCTGACGCGGTATCCCTTCACCCCCAGCTCCGCCCGATCCGACGTGTAACGTATTACGTTACACGAAGCCCGTGCCCCCGAAAGTGGGGTTCGCCGGCCGTTGGCGGCCAGCCCAACAAAGATTCGCGTCATGGGATGACGAACCCTGACGTTTTCGAACGGCTTGAGCCCGGATTCCAACTCACCACCGATCTCGCCCTCGCACTGATGAAGGTCGCGCGGGACTCGCTGCGGGAGGCTCGCCTCAAGGCCCAAAGGATTCGTCACCCGGGTCGCAATGAAACACTGAAGCCAGGGCTCGAAACTCCCCTGTGGAGCGAACTCGCCAAGGAGGTCACCCGCCACCTCGTCCGCCACGGCGACAAGGCCCGTCTCGCCCGGATTCTCGGGCTGCCCCGCCAGCGGATCTACGACCTGTTGAATCGGCGTCGCTACCTTCCCGACGCCGAGCGCACGCTGCTCCTATTGATCTGGTTGGACGCCCGTCGGAAGGGCGAGGACCTCGGCTAACCGCCGGCCCAAGGCGCTGGGCTCGTCGGCAATGTGTAACGTAATGCGTTACACGTCGGCCTGGGGCCCCGGCGGAATGGGGCTGGACCGGCGGGGGCGGGGGCGGCATGTCTGCGCATCGATGCGGGGAGCGCTCAGATTTTCGTGGGCCGGGTGGCTTTGGCTGCTGGCCGGCTTGCCGGGCGGAATGCTGGCCGCGAGCGGGGCTCTGGTCGGAAAGGCCCCGGCCGTCCCTCAATTTAAGATCGAGCTAGCGGAGCCCGCGGCGGGCGGCGCGCCGGCCATCATGCTGGGCATTGACGTGCTCGAGGCGGGCGGCTTCGCGGTGGTCCAGGGCAAGCGCATTGGCCTCCTCACGCATCCGGCCGGAGTCAACCGCCAGGGCCGCAGCACGATCGAGGTGCTGCGTCACGCCCCGGGCGTAAAGCTGGTCGCGCTCTTCGGGCCCGAGCATGGGATCTACGGAGACGCGGCGGCCAACGCCACGGTCGCGAGTTCGGTGGACGCCCGCACCGGCCTGCCGGTCCACTCGCTCTTCGGCGCCACGCGCAAGCCGACCAAGGCCATGCTTCGCGGGATCGATGCGCTCGTGATCGATCTCCAAGACATCGGCACGCGCAGCTACACCTTCGCCAGCGCGATGCGACGCGCGCTTGAGGGCTGCTTCGAAAACGACGTCGAGGTCATCGTGCTCGATCGTCCGAACCCACTTGGCGGAATCAAGGTCGGGGGTCCGCTGCTCGACGCCTCGCTGTCCCATCAAAATTACGTCGGCGCCTTCCGCGTTCCCTACGTGCATGGGCTCACCCTCGGCGAACTTGCCCGGATGGCCAAGGGCGCGCCGGGGCTCGATTTCCCCGAGGCCGTTCGCCAGCGCGGCAAGCTCACGGTGATCTCGATGCGGGGCTGGACGCGCTCGATGCGATGGCCGGAGACCGGGTTGAAATGGATTCCCACCTCGGGCCTCCTGCCGGACTGGGAATCCGTCCAAGGGTATCCGATGACCGGCCTCGCCACCTTCTGGGATCCGCCACGGATGGACATCGGTTTCCGCCACGGCGTGGGGACGAGTTTTCCGTTCCGCGGCCTGAGCTGCAAAGGCGTGCCGCTCGACGTCCTCGAACGGGAACTACAGGGCCTGCGCGTGCCGGGCGTCCGGTTTCGCCGCGTCACGGGCCGCGATCGCGAGGGCCAGCCGATGAGCGGAATCTATGTCGACATCGTGGACGAGGAGGCGTGGGAGCCGACGGAGTTGAACTTCCACCTGATGCAGCTCGCCTGCCGGCTCACGGGCCAGAACCCGTTCGCGCCGGCGCCGGGCCGCCAATTCGATCTCTTCCTGCGGCACTTCGGTTCGAGGGAATTTCTCGCCGCGCTCGCGCGCGACGGGGCGGCCATCGATCTCGAGCCGTGGCTGCGCCGCTGGCGGGAGCAAACCCGGATCTTCCGCGACCAAAGCCGGAAGCATTGGCTGTATTGAATTTTCGATTTTGGAATCTCGATTTTCGATTTCGAAGGCGGCAGCGAGTCTGGGCGCGGGACGCGGACGACGGGCACGCCCGAATGGATTCCCGGATCTTCCCAAACCATCCTTCCTTCATCCGGAAACGGGCTGGACCGGATCATCGCGGCACTCACTGTGGTGCTCTTCATGCCCCGAGAGGCCGCTTATTTTTCCCTGCCCCAGTTTCTTCTGTTCGCGTTCACGCTCGTCCTCGGTGGATGCGCGAGCCGGCCCGAGCCGGCGTCACCTCCACCTCCACCGGCGCTGGCGCCCAAGCCCGCACCCGTCGTAGTCGCCCCGAGAGAGAAATCTCCACCTGTGATGCTAGGCATCGACGTCCTCGAGGCGGACGGCTTCGCCGCCGTGAAAGGGAAACGGATCGGGTTGTTGACGCACCCGGCGGGTGTGAACCGTCGCGGGGTCTCCACCATCGAGGTCCTGCGGCGCGCGCCCGGAGTCAACCTCGTGGCCCTCTACGCGGTGGAGCATGGCATTTACAATGAGTTCGCGGCCGAGGTGCGGTTTCCCGACCGCATCGATCCCAGGACGGGGCTGATGGTCCATTCGCTCTACAACCCGCCCGTCACCAAGGCCACGCCCGCCCAGCTCAAGAACATCGATGCCCTCGTGGTGGACATGCAGGACATCGGGACGCGCAGCTACACCTTCATCAGCGCGATGAAGCAGGCGATGATCGCCTGCTTCGAGAACGGCAAGGAACTGATCATCCTCGATCGGCCGAACCCGCTCGGTGGGCTCAAGGTCAGCGGTCCGCCGCTCGATGCGGATCTCAAGAGTTACGTCGGCGCCTTCCGCGTGCCCTACGTGCACGGCATGACGATCGGTGAGCTCGCGCGCATGGCCAAGGAGGCGCCCGAAGCCCCCGGCATCCTCGCGATTCCTGAAAAGCTGCGGGCTTCGGGCCAATTGACGATCATTCCGATGCGAGGCTGGTCGCGGGCGATGCGCTGGCCTGAGACCGGCCTGACCTTCATCCCCACGTCCACCCGGATTCAGGATTTCGCCGCGGTAATGGGCTATCCCATGACCGGCCTCGGCTGCATTGTCGGCGGGTTTCGTCATGGCGTCGGGGTCCAGTATCCGTTTCGTGGAATCGCGCATCTCGACGCACGGATTGACGTCGTGGAGCGTGAGTTGCGGGCGTTGAATTTGCCGGGTCTTCGCTTCCGGCGCGTCGCCGGACCGGATCGGAGGAACGGCCAGCCTGGGACCGGGCTTTATGTCGAAGTCACGGATTACGAAGACTGGCAGCCGTGCGATCTAAGTTTCTGGCTCATGAAGATCGCCTGCCGGCTCGAGCCGAAGAATCCCTTCGCCGGCCTGACGCCAGCCAAGCGGCGCGAGTTCCTCGTCCACGTCGGCTCTGCGGCCCTGCTCAACGATCTCGCCACCAAGGGCGCGGGAGTCGACATGGAGGCCTGGCTGCGCACGTGGCGCGAACAGGCCAGGATCTACCAGGACCAAAGCCGGCGCTTCTGGCTGTATCGTTGAGTTGCCCGCGACGGAGAAGATCGTTGCCCACCGGTCGGCTCCACTGTCCCCCAGATCCCCCTTTCCGTATGTCCACCCACCGCCACAAGCTCATCGTCCTGCCCCCGAACCGCGTCTGGCGGCCGTATCCCGGCGGCCGCACGCTGGAGCAACTGGCGGGCAATCCGAATCCGACGGATACGCGGATGTCCGAGGAATGGATCGCGTCGACCACGCGCGCGGTGAACCAGGGCCGCGAACAGATTGCCGAGGGCGTGTCGCAGGTCCGGATCGGCCACGATCCGGCGCCACGCGATCTCGCCGCGCTGCTCGCCAGCGACCCTGAATATTTTCTCGGCGCGGCCCACGTGAAGAAATACGGCGCCCAGCCGCAGGTCCTGGTGAAGTACCTCGACAGCGGCACGCGGCTCTATTTCCAGGTCCACCCGACGCGCGAGTTCGCCCGCCGCGTGATGGGTGCGCCCAGCGGCAAGACCGAGGCCTACCATGTGCTCTCCGTTCGTCCCCCAGGTTCGCTCACCGAAGCCACGGGCTACATCTACGTGGGTTTCCAGCGGCCGCCGACCGTCGCGCAGTTGCGCGAGTACATCGTTACGCAGGACATCGCCGCCATCGAACAGTGCTTCGACAAGATCGCGGTGCAGGCGGGCGACACCTTTATCATCCCCGGTGGCACGCCGCACGCGCTCGGCGCCGGTGTCTTCATGGTCGAGATCCAGGAGCCGAGTGACCTCGTGGTGCGTTTCGAATTCGAACGCGCCGGCTATGTCCTGCCAGAGGGCGCGCGTTTCATGGGCCACGATCTCGATTTCAGCCTCCCGGTTTTCAACCTCGCTCTGCTCACCTCCGCCGATCTCGACGCTCGCGTTCGCTGCCAGCCGCGGCGGCGGCGCGAACTCGGACCCGGCTCGTGGCAGGACGAATTAATCGGCCCGGCCCAGACCGATTGCTTTCGCGTCACGAAGATGCACCTAGGCGGGCCGCTGACGCGGGACGAGGCCGAGTTCACGATCGGGATTGTCACCGATGGCAGCGTGGTCGTGGAGGCCGGCGGCGAAACGCACCGCCTCCGTTGTTACGACAAGGTGCTCTTTCCAGCGGGTCTCGGGCCCGTGAAACTCACCCCGGAAGGCGGCGGCGCTGAGATGCTCGAGTGCCGTCCGCCCGCCTG
>CANEVO010000047.1 GCA_947442255.1 Opitutia bacterium | reverse complement strand
GGGGACGTGAGGGCCTTCGTGCAGTCGCTGACGACTTCTCTTACCGCGGATGAACGCGCCCTGACCGCCCGCGAGGGTCGCGTCACGCAGCGCCGGCTGAATCGCTACGAGTACGAGAACGCGCTGCGCGATCTCCTGCAGGCGCCGTGGCTCCAGGTCCGCGCGCAACTGCCCGAGGACGGCGAGGCCCACCGGTTTAACAAGGTCAGCCAGGCGCTCGACGTGTCGCACGTCCACATGGCGCGCTACATGTTGGCCGCCGAGTACGCGATGAAGCAGGCGATGAGCGTGCAGCTCTTCCGGCCGCCCACGACGTTGAAGCGCTACTATGCGCGCGAGGAGCCCACGTTGACGGGCCGCTACCAGTTGCGCGAATTGCAGACCTGGCCGGATCGCGCGACCACGCCGATCCTCGGCACGAAGGCCCAGCCGGACGTCCGCTTCGGCAAGGCGCCGCCCACCGTCGGTGACACGGACCCAGCGCGGCGCGACCAGGAGGCCGTCGGCATGGTGCAGAGCACGTACACCGTCGGGTTCGGTTATAGCTGGAGCAATTTCATGGCGCCGATCGCGGCGAAGTATCGCGTGCGTTTCAGCGGCTACACGATCTGGGTCGGCTCCGGCGCGTCGCGCCGCGTCTGGGAGGGCACCGGCGCGAAGAAGGCGCCCGTCGATCGTCCGAAGCAATGGGAACGGCCCAACCTAGACGACGTCTCCCCCGGCCGCCGCGGCGAGGCCATCACCGTCTACGCTCAGGGTCCCGGGCTCAAGCGACGCATCGGGGCCTTCGACCTCACGACCGAGCCAACCGTCAGCGAGTTCGAGGTCCAGCTCCTGACGAACGAGACGCTCCTCACCGACGCCGCGCGGCTGTTCCGCTCGCGACCCGACGATTTCACGAATCCACTCGCGCAACGCGACGGCATGCCCGGCGTGGCGTTTCGTTGGATCGAGGTCGAGGGGCCCCTCTACGACGAAAGCACCGGGGCCGGTTATCGGCTGATGTTTGGCGACCTCCCGCTGCGGCAGGACGAAAGGAGCCGCCTCGCGATGCAGGCCGCGGCCGCCGCCGCACCCGGTCGCGGTCGGGGCGGACGCCGGGGCACGCTTGCGGCGCCGGACCCGGTCTACGAGGTGGTTTCCCAGAATCCGTCCGCCGACGCCGAGCGGCTGCTGCGCGGTTTCATCGCCCGCGCCTATCGCCGGCCGGGCGAGGAGGCGGACGTCCGGCGCTTCCTTAACCTGTTCGAGGCCCAGCGCGCGGACGGCTCCAACTTCACCGAAGCGATGTTCACGATGTACACCGCGGTACTCGCGTCACCCGGCTTCGTCTTCATCGACGAGCCCACCGGTCCGCTCGACGATCACTCGCTCGCGACGCGCCTCGCGTTCTTCCTCTGGAACTCCGAGCCCGATGCCGCCCTTCGCACCCGCGCCGCCCGCGGTGAGTTGCACCGGCCCGACGTGTTGCAGGCGGAGACCGAGCGGATGCTGTCGGACCCGAAATCGAAGCGCTTCGTCGAGGCGTTCCTCGATTATTGGATCGACATCCGGAAGATGGAGGACACGACCCCGTCCGGCGCACTCTACAACGACTACGACCTCGACGACTCGCTGACCGAGGCGGCGTGGGAGGAGACCCAGCTCTACTTCACCGAGATGCTGCGCGCCAATCTCCCGGCCCGGACGATTGTCGATTCGGACTTTACCTTCCTGAACGAGCGGCTCGCGACCCACTACGGAATTCCCGGCATCGCCGGCGGCACGATGCGGCGCGTGACGCTGCCCTCCGGCAGCGTGCGGGGCGGGATCATGACGCAGGCGAGCGTCCTCAAGGTCACGGCCAACGGCACCACGACCTCGCCGGTCCTTCGCGGCAAATGGATCATGGAACGCATTCTCGGCCGGCCCGCGCCGCTGCCGCCGGCCGCCGTGCCCGCGGTCGAGCCCGATATCCGCGGGGCCGTGACCATTCGCCAACAACTCGAACGCCATCGCGCCGACGAGAGTTGCGCGGTGTGTCACCGCAAAATTGATCCGCCGGGCTTTGCCCTCGAGAGCTTCGACGTCATGGGCGGCTGGCGGGATCGCTACCGCGCGACCTCGCCCCAGGTTCTGCCCACCCCGGGTTTCGGCAAGAACGGGCATCCCTTCGCCTTCCATTATGCGCTCCCGGTCGATGCCAGCGGGCAGCTCCTGGACGGCCGCGAGTTCAAGGACGTCCGCGAATTCAAGCAACTGCTGCTGACCGACGAAGCCCAACTCGCCCGTAACTTGGCGGAGCAACTCGTGGTGTTCGCTACCGGCGCGCCGGTTCGCTTCAGCGATCGCCCGCAAATCGAGACCATCCTCGAGACCGCACGGTCGCAACAGTACGGCGCGCGCAGCCTCGTCCACGCGATCGTGACGAGCGCGTTGTTCCGGAACAAGTAGACGGCGCGTTCGCCGTCGCAGAGCCCGTCCGCAACGGCGCAGCCCGTGGCGAAATCCGTCCGTGGGGGCGCAGTCTTGCTGCGCCCAAAACGCTCTGCCGACTGACCCGGTTCGTAGTCCCGCCTTCAGGCGGGGCTTGGTCCGCCCGTGGCTGCGAGCGTGAGCGAGTGGCGATCCGTCCCTTTCCGCCTGAAGGCGGAACTACGAACCCAGGGCTCTCGCGTGAATCCGGAGGGACAAAAGATCCGTCCGCGACGGACTTTTTTGTGGCGGGATCGCGGCTCCCCGCAATCGTGCGTGCCATGGCGGTCCATTCCCTCGATCTCGACCCTTTGCTGAAGCGCACCTTCGGCTACGGGAGCTTTCGTCCGCTCCAGCGCGAAATCTGCGAGGCCACGCTGGCCGGCCAGGATGTGTTCGCCCTGCTCCCGACGGGTGGCGGAAAGTCGCTGTGCTTCCAACTGCCCGCGCTCGCCCGGCCTGGTTTGACGGTCGTGGTCTCGCCCTTGATCGCACTGATGAAGGATCAGGTCGATGCGCTTCAAGCGAGTGGCGTCGCGGCAACCTTTCTCAACTCGAGTCTCGACGGCGACGAGGCCCGCAGCCGGCTCCGTGGGCTGCATCGCGGCGAATACAAGCTGCTCTACGTCGCGCCCGAGCGGCTGATGCTCGATGGCTGGGCGGCGAACCTGAAGAAATGGAACGTGGACTGCCTCGCGATCGACGAGGCGCATTGCGTCTCCGAGTGGGGCCATGACTTCCGGCCGGAGTACCGCCAGATCGCAAAGCTCCGCGACCTGCTGCCCGGCGTGCCCGTGATGGCGCTGACCGCGACGGCGACCACGCGGGTGCGGGCCGATATCATCACGCACCTGAAGCTGCGGGATCCGGCGGTCTTCGTCGCGAGCTTCAACCGGCCGAACCTCACCTACCGGGTGATCCCGAAGGATCAGCCACTGAAACAGATCATCGAATTCATCCGGAAGCGGGAGCACGAGTGCGGCATCGTGTACTGCGCCAGTCGCGCCGCCACCGAGCGGGTGGCCGAGGGGTTGGCGGGCCGCGGATTCGCCGCGCGCCCCTACCATGCGGGCCTCGATGCCGCCGAACGCGCGCGCAACCAGGAGCAGTTCCTGCGCGACGACACCCGGATCATCTGCGCGACGATCGCGTTCGGAATGGGCATCAACAAGCCGAACGTCCGCTGGATCATCCATCACGACCTGCCGAAGAACATCGAGGGCTACTACCAGGAAACCGGCCGGGCCGGCCGCGATGGGCTGCCCGGCGACTGCCTGCTGCTCTTCAGCGCCGGCGACATCGCGAAGCAGACCCACTTCCTCGACGAGATCACCGACGCGCAGGAACAGCAGATTGCCCGCGCGCAGCTCCGACAGATCGTCCATTACGCGGAGTCGTCCGGCTGCCGCCGCTCCGAGTTGCTGGGTTACTTCGGGGAAAAGTTTCCCGGCGACAACTGCGCCGCCTGCGACAACTGCCTCGAGCCGCGGGAAACCTATGATGGCACCCTCGCCGCCCAGAAGTTCCTCTCCTGCATTTATCGCATCCTGCAGAACAGCCGCTTCGGCGCCGGGCTGAATCACATCATCGAGGTGCTCACCGGCGCCGACACCGAGAAGATCCGCCGCTGGGGCCACGACCGGCTGACGACGTATGGCATCGGCGCCGACCTCACGCGGCCGCAGTGGGCGGCGGTCGGCCGGGAGCTGATGCGGCTCGGCTATGTGACGGTGGCCGAGGGCGAATACGCCACGCTCGAACTCACGGAGGAAGGCATGGCCGTGCTCCGCGCCCGGACGCCGATCACGCTGACCAAACCGATGGATCTGCCGAAGGCGCGGCGCACCGCGCGCCGCGAGGGCGACATCGAGTGCGACGAAATTCTCTTCGATCGTCTCCGCACACTGCGCAAGCAACTCGCCGACGAGCGGCGCGTGCCAGCCTACATCATCTTCGGCGACACCACCCTCCGCGCCATGGCCCGGCAGTATCCGGAATCCGTCGACGACATGGATGGCATCCCGGGCATGGGCGAAAAGAAGCGGGCTGAATTCGGCGAACTGTTCGCCAACGAAGTCGCGACCTACCTGCGGACGAATTCCCGGCAGTCGTTCAACGGCTAAACCGGCCGATCTGTGGCTGCGGGCGTGAGCGAGTGGCCCCGGGGCATCTCCCACCCGTGGACGAAAGCGGATTAAGAAATGCCGTCGCCAGCCGGGCGCGTTTCTTGTCGCAGCACAAAGCCGCTCCTCCACGTCACGAAAGCCCGAAAGGTGGAAGAGCAGGTTTACCCCGCGACGGAATAAATCTCCCGACCGACACTAGGCGATTGCCTCGGTCGGTTGGGTTTGCTCGATCTCTCCAACGTCCGCGGATTTCCCGCGGCGCCCAACGTTATGCCCACCCCCGTCTCCGCCCTCACCACGGTCAAGTCCAACGTCAAAAGCCTCGTCGAAGGGGCTCTCGCCGACACCGGCGGCCTGCTGCGCCTCGCGCCCTGCTGGGTGCCGCGCTCCTTCCTGCAGCCCGGCAAGCGGCTGAAGCTGCACCCCGACGATCTTTATGCGTTCGGCCTGAATCGCGGCGGCATTGACGAGCGCTGGTTCGCGTCGACCACGCCGGCGGCTAACGAGAACCGCACGCCTGACGAGGGACTGAGCTACGTCGTCGTGGGAAAGAAGCGCTTCACGCTCGCGAGCGCCGTCGCCGAGTGCGGTGCGGACCTGATCGGGAAATCGATCTGGTCGAAGTACAAAAAATGGCCGGTCTACTCCAAGTTCTTCGACAACATGGGGCCGATCCCGCACCACATGCACCAGACGGCCGCGCAGGCGAAACTGGTCGGCCAAGAAGGGAAGCCCGAGTCGTATTACTTCCCGCCACAGCACAACAACGTCGGTAACAATTTCCCGTACACCTTCATGGGCCTCGAGCCCGGCACGACGAAGGCGCAGGTCCGCCGCTGCCTCGAGAACTGGAACCGCGGCGACAATGGCATCCTCGATCTCTCCCGCGCCTACCGGCTCAAGCCCGGCACCGGCTGGCTGATTCCGCCGGCCGTGCTGCACGCGCCGGGTTCGCTCTGCACCTACGAGCCGCAATGGGGCTCGGACGTGTTCGGCATGTACCAGTCGCTCGTCGAGGGCCGCGAGGTGCCGTGGTCACTCCTGGTGAAGGACATGCCCAAGGCGAAGCACCGCGATCTCGACTTCATCGTCGACCAGCTCGACTGGGACGAAAACCTGGATCCGAACTTCAAGGACAACCATTACCTCGAGCCCGTGCCGGTTGCGGACACGCGCTCCGAGGGCTACGTCGATCGCTGGATCGTCTATGGGAAAATCAAAGACGAGCAGCTCTTCACCGCCAAGGAACTGACGATCGAGCCCGGCGTGAAATGCACGATCACGGACACCGGCGCCTACGGTCTGATCACGGTCCAAGGCAAGGGCCGGATGAACCACCTGACCCTCGACTGCCCGAAGCTGATCCGCTTCCACGAGCAGACCGAGGACGAAGTCTTCTGCACCGAGACCGCGGCCAAGGCTGGGGTGACCTTCGAGAACACGAGCACGGTCGAGCCGCTCGTGATGCTCCGCTACTTCGGCCCGGAGGTGAATCCCACCGCGCCAGCGATGGGCGCCTACCGCAAAAACAAATTCTGAGTCCACAAAACCCAGACAAATCCCCAGAGTTGTTGGCCGCAAAAAGGCGCAAAAACTGACTCTGCCGGTGGGGGGCAGGGATTAGTCGCGGCCGGTCAGGACAAACTTGTGCACTTCGAGGATAGGGGCACCGAAGTTGATCAGCAGCCCGTGTTCCATCCGGCTGGTTCGAAGATAGCCGATGAGCTGGGCCACGTGCTCTTCGATGATGCATCGACTGGCTTTTAGCTCCACCACGAGACATCGGTCGACCAGCAGGTCGGCGTAAAACTCTCCCAGGAGAGTGCCGTCCACATCCAGGACGCGAAGCGGATGCTGCTGGAACACCTCCCGGCGTAGTTTCCTCAGCCGATGAGCGAGCCCATTCTCGTACACCTTCTCGAGATGGCCGTGCCGCAGATGCCGGTGGAGTGAAAATGCTGACTCTCTCACCAGATCGCAGAGTTCGAAAATCGAGTCTTTCACGGCAGCGACCACAAAATCTGCCGCTCACGCACGGGACGGAAATTCTCGGCTGCCCCCAAATCGCGGGTTCCCGCATGTCTGCTTTTTGCGCTTTTTGCGCCTTTTTGCGGCCCATCCCTCCGATTTTTTGCGGCTCACCGTGCGGCCACATCCGATTCCATCCGCCCATCCCGCAGCGTGATCACCCGGTCGGTCTTCGCCGCCAGATCGCGGTCGTGCGTCACCATGATCACCGTTCGATGCGATTCGCGCGTGATGTCGCGCAACAGGTTGAACACCTCGGCCGAGTTCCGGCTGTCGAGATTGCCGGTCGGTTCATCGGCGAGGATCAGCAACGGATCGTTGGCCAGCGCCCGCAGGATCGCGACACGCTGCTGTTCGCCGCCCGAGAGCTGATCCGGACGCCGGCCGATCTTCGACGCGAGCCCGACCCGCGCAAACAGCGACCGCACCCTGCCCTCTTCGCAGAGATCGCGGCCGTCGCCCGCCAGCCGGCAGGGCATCAGGACGTTCTCGAGCGCGTTGAACTCCGGCAGCAGGTAATGGAACTGGAAAATAAACCCCATCCGATCGCGTCGCAGCCGTGCCGCGTCGTCGGGCGATAGCCCCGTCACATCGCGGCCATCGAGCTCGATTTTACCCTCGGAGGGCGAGTCGAGCAGCCCGAGCAGATTGAGCAGCGTGGTCTTGCCGGAGCCCGAAGCGCCGACGATCGCCACGAACTCGCCCGCGCGGACCGAGAACGTCACGGCCTCGAGGGCGCGCGTCGGCACGGCCCCGGGATACACTTTACCCACGTGATCAAGCTCGAGGATCGGCGGCGGTGACGGGCTCATTGTCCGCGGATGACTTCAATCGGATTCACGCGCGAGGCCTGCCACGCCGGATAAATCGAAGCCGCGAGGCCCGCGGCGACGGCGAGCCCGTTGCCGAGCAGGAAATTTCCGCCCGTCATGACGATCGGGAAAAGTTCCGAAGCCCGGCCCGTGGTCGGCGAGATCGTCTGCAGCCCGCCCAGCCAGCGCAGGAGCGTGAACGCCGCGATCGAGCCCAGCGCGGCCCCGAGCAGCGAGAGGATCGAACCCTGGAGCGCGAACACCTGCAGGATCTGCCGCGCCGTGGCGCCCATCGCCTTGAGGATGCCGATCTCCCGGTACTTCCCGGTCACGGACATCACCATCAGCGCGGCGATCGCGAGGCCCGAGGAGGCGGTGGTGAAGAAGATAATCATCTGCGAGGAGCCCGACTGCGCTTTCAGCCCGCTCAAGGTGCGCTCGTTGTCCTGCATCCAGCTCTCGACCTTGAAGGGCAACTGCTGCCGCAGCTCACCGGCGATCCGTTCCGCCTCAAAGACGTCGCGCACCTTCACCGCAAAACCGGTGATCGCGTTGCCGATCCCGAGGAGCGACTGCGCGTCGCGCACCGGCACGACCACGAGCCCGCCATCGACGGAGCCAAAGCCCGTCTCGTAGATGCCCGCGATCGTAACGCTGGCGGTGACGCCTTCCTCGCTGAGCAGGCTCACCCGATTGCCAATGCCGAGCCCAAGGTCCGTCGCCAGCTTCAACCCGATCACCGCCTCGCCGCCGTTCAAGCCGAAGAAGCGCCCGGCGACGAGATTCTGCTGGAGATCGATAATCCGGTTATACACTTCCGGCTCCACGCCCGAGAGCCGGGCGGAGAGCCGCTTGCTTTCGCGGGCGATGACGACGCTGCCCTCGATCGAGGGAATCAGCGCCGTGAGATCGTTCGGCTGCAACGCGCCGATCCGCTCGAGCCAGGGCTGCCAGCCCTCGATCTTGCGCAGGCGCTGCTCAAGCTTGGGCACCGTGCCGACCCGCACCACCGGGTCGTTTGGATCGGAACGATCCCACAAGACCTCCGGCTGGCGCTCCAGCGGCATGATCCGCACGTGGGGAATCGAGTCCGTGATCGTGTTCACCAGCCGCACCTGCACGCCGCGGATGAGCGACGACACAAAGATGATCAGCGTGACACTCATCGCCACCACGCCGATCGAGAGCAGCGTCTGCCCGCGATTGTGCGCGAGCTGCCGCACCGCGACGGAAAGGGCAAAGGACCGGATCGCCACGAGGTCAGGGCGTCGCCGCCGTCATCTGATGGCGGGTGTCCGCCGTGACCTTCGTCGCCTCGCGCGCCACCCGATCCCCGGCCGTGAGGCCCTCGATGGCAACGTAGGCCGGGTTCTCGCCAATGACTTTGATGGCCCGCCGCGTGAAGCGATCACCGTCGGCCAGCATGACAAAGTTCCCGTCGCGCGCGCGCAACACGGCCGCCGCCGGCAGCGTGAGGGCCTGCGGATAGCGGCCGACCTCGATGTTTACGTCGACCGTCATGTTGGGCAGCAGAAACGCCGGGGGCTTTTCCGGCGTGAGTCGCAATCCAATCACCCCGCGATCCCAATCCACCCGCGGGCCGATTTGATCCAGCCGCGCGGTGAACGTCTGATCGCGAAACGCCGGCGCGATTACCGTAGCCGGCTGGCCGACTCGCAGGCGCTGCACGTTGTTCTCATCCGTCTCGGCATAGATTTCGACCGCCGACATCTCGGCCACCAGGTAGAGGGCGGTGCCGGGCACGACGCTCTGGCCCGGCTCCACCGATCGGCGCGTCACGATCCCGGCAAACGGCGCCCGCACGATCCGCTTGGCCAGTTGCCGTTCTAGCACGGCCAGCGCAGCATCATTCTCGGCGAGCCGGGCGCGGGCGGCGGTTGCCAGGGCCGTCAACCGGGCGGCGAGGCTGCGCGCTGTCTCGAGATCCGCCGTGGTCGTGATGCCATCCTTCGCCAGTTCCTCCGCGCGCGCCAGATCGCGCCCGGCCTGCGCCGCGGCTAGGGCCGCCACCTCGACGTCGGCCGCGCTCGTGGCGCGGGCCGCCCGGGCCTGCTGCTGTTGCGAGTCGTAATCGAGCATGCCGATCCGCGCGAGCTCCTGCCCGGCGGTGACGCGATCGCCTTCGCGAACCAGCGCCTCCTCGACCGTGCCGCCCAGTTCGCCGCCCACCGCCGCTTCGCGAACGGCCCGCAACCGTCCGCTGACGACAATGAGGTCAACGACTTCGCGGACTTCCGGCGACACCACGACGGCCACGGGCGGGCGTCGGACGAACCACGCCACCACCAGCCCGGACGCGATCAGGCCGGCCAAGGCCAGCCAGCGACCGCGAGACGGACGAGTGGCGGAAGACGAATGAGTCATGGCCGAGGAGAGAAAATTGGATCGAGGCAGATAGTGAAAGATACCAACCGCATCGCGTACGCGTGGCAATAGGGTCAGAGATGCATCGGCTTCGGCGTCCTAGTTCCACTCACTGGCGCTCGTGGCTACCCGCGCCCGGCGGCCATGGCCGGGCTTGGCTCTTGACACTCTTCCATCGAATTGGCGCGTTCGCACGGCTGGCCGCCATTTCCCCCGCGACCTTCCCGCCCCTTCCCCGTACAACCCTGGAATCCTATGCCCCAGAACAATTATCCCAAACTGCACAACGCGATGTGGCCCGGCCTGGTCGGCAAGAAGAGCATGGGCGGCACCGAAGCCGACCTCGCCCTCGACCAGATGCTCGATCTCACCGCGAAGGCCGAGGTCAACGGCGTGAAGTTCGATGGCGTCGACCTCTTTCTCGGCAGCCCGCATCTCGACATCAACATCTCCGACGACGGGCTCAAGGCCCTCGCCGACAAAATCCGCTGCCGCGGGCTCGCCATCGGATCGCTCGTGGCACCAGTCTGGTTCTTCGGCAACGCCATGGGCGATGACACCAAGCGCGCCGGCTGGATCGACTGCGTCCGCAAGTCCGTCCGCATTGCCCAGAAACTCCGCGAATTCGGCGCCCGTCCCTACGGCATCGTCCGGATCGACAGCGCGGCAAGCGTCAAGGACTGGGACGCGGATCCGAAGGGCAACACCAAGACGATCGCAAAGACCTTTCGCGAGGCCGGCAAGATCGCGAAGGACCACGGCGAGCGGCTCGCGGCCGAAGGCGAGATTTGCTGGGCCGGCATGCACAGCTGGAAAAATATGGTAAACCTGCTCGAGGAGGTGGCCATGCCCAAGGTCGTCGGCTTCCAAGCCGACATGTCTCACACCCACCTTTACATCCTCGGCGCCAACGCCGAGCAGCATCGCATCGTCCCGAAGGATTTCCACTGGGAGCCTAGCGCGTTCCACCAGGCGATGACCAAGCTCACCAAGGCGATGCGTCCGTGGACGATCGACTTCCATGTCGCCCAGAACGACGGCACCGCCTACGGCTCGGGCTCGCACGAGAAGACCGGCCGCCACTGCCTGATCGGCGATCCAAAGGGCAAGCTGAACATCACCCGCGACTCCGGCTACTGGCTCCGCGACGACCGGGGCAAGGTGACGAAGAAGCTGAAGCACATCTGCTGGGACGGCTGCATGTTCTCCAACAAGGTCATGCTCAATCAGCAGACGTGGAACGACGTTTTGGCCGGCATGATCGAGGTGCGGAATAATCACGGCTGGGCGGCGTGACGGCCGGCCATTTTCGATTTTCAATTCTCGATTTTGGATTGGCCGAACCAACCGATTTTCGAGTTCCGAGTTTCGAATCGCCCAAACTACTGCCAAGCCCTGAGCGCACTGCAAATTCCCACTCGCGCCCAAATCGAAAATCGAGAATCCAAAATCTCGCGCCCTAACGAACCCCTCATGAAAAACCTTAACATCGGCACCATCGGCTACGGCTTCATGGGCCGCGCCCACTCCAACGCGTTTCGCAAGGTCGCGAATTTCTTCCCGAGCAACCACCGCCTCGTCCTCAAGGCCGCTTGCGGCCGCGACGCCGCCAAGACCCAGGCGTTTGCCGACACGTGGGGCTATGAGTCGATCGAGACCGACTGGAAGAAGCTGATCGCCCGGAAGGACATCGACCTGATCGACATCGCCGCGCCCAACAATGTCCACGCCGAGATCGCCATCGCCGCCGCCAAGGCCGGCAAGATGATCCTCTGCGAAAAGCCGCTCGCGATGAACGCCGCGGAAGCCGCGAAGATGACCAAAGCCGTCGAAGCCGCCAAGGTGCCGAACATGGTTTGGTACAACTACCGGCGGATACCGGCCGTCACCCTCGCGAAGCAACTGATCGACGAGGGCAAGCTGGGGAAGATTTTCCACTACCGCGCGAAGTTTCTCCAGGACTGGACCATCTCGGCCGACGTGCCGCAGGGCGGCCCCGGAACCTGGCGATTGGACGCGTCCGTCGCCGGCAGCGGCGTCACCGGCGACCTCCTCGCCCACTGCATCGACACCGCGCTCTGGCTCAATGGTGGCATCGACACCGTCACGGCCATGACCGAGACCTTCGTCAAGGAGCGAAAGCACGCGCTCACCGGCAAGAAGCAGAAGGTCGGGATCGACGACGCCAGCGCCTTTCTCGCCCGGTTCACCAACGGCTCCCTCGCCACCTTCGAGGCCACGCGCTACGCCCGCGGCCACAAGGCTCTCTACACCTTCGAAATCAACGGCGAGCACGCCTCGATCGGCTGGGACCTCCACGATCTCCATCGGCTGCAATGGTTCGATCACCGCGATCCAGGCAATGTCCGCGGCTGGCGGTCGATCCACGTCAGCGACGGCGATCAACCCTACATGAAAAACTGGTGGGTGCCCGGCCTGCAGATCGGCTACGAGCATTCCTTCGTCCACCAGATCGCCGACTTCATCAAGGGACTCGAGGAGGGCAAACCCGCCTCACCCACCTTCCGCGACGGCCTCGCCACCGATCTCGTGACCGACGCCGTCCTGAAGTCCGCCCGCACCCAGCGCTGGGAAAAGGTGAAACGAGCCTGACGACGTGGGCGCGCACGAGGCGCGCCCCTACGAATGCATGTAGGGGCGTGGCTCGTCCACGCCCGGATGGTCACAGCATTTCTTAACTCGCCCTACGCCCCAGAAGCTCCGCCCGAAAACCACCCGACTCATGCCCAAACTCGGTTTCAATCTCCTCGTCTGGACCGCGTCGGTTTCCGACGAACATTTTCCGATCGTCGATCGGCTCAAGAAAATCGGCTACGACGGCATCGAAATCTGCAACGGGCATCAGGACCCCGCCGCCTACCGGCGCCTTGGCGCCCACCTGCGCAACATCGGGATGGAGATCACCTGCGTCACGGTCCTCGGCGCGGACGCGAATCCCGTCAGTCCCGATGCCGCCGTCCGCGCCAAGGCGCTCGACGGACTGAAATGGAACATCGATCGCACCGTCGATGCCGGCTCGAAGCTCCTTTGTGGTCCGATCCATTCCGCCTTCGCCACCTTCAGCCGCGCGGAACCGAAGGATGAAGAGTACCAGCGCAGCGCCGAGGTCCTGCGCGCCGCCGGTGACTACGCCCAGCAGGCGGGAGTGACGCTCGCGTTGGAAGCGCTCAACCGCTTCGAGTGCTACCTCTGCAACACGATGGGCCAGTTGCGCCGGCTCGTGGAGCTGACGAACCACCCGAGCGTCCGCGCGATGTTCGACACCCACCACGCCAACATCGAGGAGAAGCACCAGGTCGACGCGATCCGGACGATCGCGCCGCATCTGGCACATGTGCATTTGAGCGAGAACGATCGCGGCACCCCGGGCAGCGGCCACGTGAATTTCGCCGAGGCGCTCTCCACCCTCGCCAGCGTTGGCTACGACGGCTGGATGACGATCGAGGCCTTCAGCCGCGCCGACCCCGGCTTTGCCAACGCGATCAACGTCTGGCGCGAGTTCTCGCCGGCGTGGGATATCGCCGAGGGCGGTCACGCCTACCTCCGCCAGGCCATCGCGGCGGCGGGTTATAAGTCGTAGGGCGGAGGCGCAGCCCGGTTCGATCCCCCTGGTTCGTAGTTCCGCCTTCAGGCGGAAGGCTTGTCCCACGCGCTGATTCCGCCTGCAGGCGGAACTACCAACGCGCCTCTGGGACCACGTCGATTCCCGATCGGCGTACCAGTTTCCGGTTGTTCTCCGAATGGAGGAGCTCAGGCTTGTTGAGCCTTTTGCCCTCGAGGGCGCAGCAAGCCTGCGCCCCTACTCTCTACCGCCCCCGGACCCATGAGCCTTCGTCTCCTTTCCCGTCTACTGCTCCTCGTCCTTTCCGTCGCCTTCGCGCGCGGCCAATCGACCCTCGCGCTCGCCCCGGCCGGCGTTGCGAAAAACAAGCACGTCGTGCTGCTCTCCGGCGACGAGGAATACCGCAGCGAGGAGGCCCTCCCGATGCTGGCGAAAATCCTGAGCCAGCGGCACGGCTTCAAATGCACGGTCCTCTTCGCGCTCGATCCGGACGGCACGATCAACCCCGACAACGTCGCCTCGCTCCCCGGCGCCGAGGCCCTCGACACGGCCGACGTGATCATCATGAGCCTGCGCTTCCGCACCTGGCCCGATGCGACGATGAAACACTTCGTCGACGCCTACCGACGCGGCGTCCCGATCATCGGCCTCCGCACCTCGACCCATGCCTTTAAGATCGAGTCCGGCGCCTTTCGGGACTTCACGACCTTCGGCGAACGCGTCCTCGGCGAGGAATGGGTCTCGCACTGGGGCCGCCACAAGTTCGAGGCCACCCGCGCCGTCCTTGAACCCGGCGCCGCCGGCCATCCGCTGCTTCGCGGCGTCACAAGCATCTTCGGCAACAGCGATGTCTACGAAGCCTATCCGCCCGCCGACGCGACGATCCTCCTCCGCGGCGCGGTCCTGAAGGGCATGAATCCCGGCGACGCGCCTGCGGATCATGTCAAGCCGCGCAAGAGCGATCAGGCGCCGCAGCCGGTCAACTCGCCCATGATGCCGATCGCCTGGACGCGGCTCCATCGGAACGAAGCCGGCCGCGAGAATCGAATCCTCTGCACGACCATGGGTGCCGCGACCGATCTCGAAAGCGCCGACCTGCGCCGACTGGTGGTCAATGGCGTCTATTGGGGACTGGGCCTCGACGTGCCCGCGATGGCCGACGTCCGCTACGTCGATCCCTATTCGCCGTCGATGTACGGTTTCAAGGGCTACCGCCGCGGCCTGCGTCCCTCGGACCATGCCCTCGGCAAAGTGCTGCCGGCGGGACTACCCGCCCCCGTCGCGGCCAGCCCGGCGCGGGCCACGCCTGCAGCCGCACCTCGGGCCGCCGCCGCCCCGGCGCCGTTCACCTTCAATCCCGGCGAGCATGTCGCGATCGTCGGCAACGCCCTCGCCGTCCGGATGCAGCACCATGGCTGGCTCGAGACGATGATCCACGCGACAAACCCGCAGCACGGGCTCGTCGTCCGCAACCTCGCGGTGCCCGGCGACGAAATCGTGACCCGCGCCCGCTCGAAGGATTTCGGCACACCCGACGAATGGCTCGCGCGCGTCCAGGCCGGCGTGATCTTTGCGTTCTTCGGCTTCAACGAATCCTTTCAGGGCCCCGGTGGGCTCACGCGTTTCAAGGAGGAGCTCGAGCAGTTCCTCCGTGAGACCCGCGCCAAGAGTTACAACGGGCTCGGCGCGCCGCGCATCGTCCTGTTTTCGCCGATCGCGGCGGAGCGGCATCCGGATTCCAACTACGAGCTGCCGGCCGCGACCAATGCGAATCTCGCGCTCTACACCACTGCGATGGCCGAGATCGCCCGCGACCAGGCCGGCGTGACCTTCGTCGATCTCTTCCGCCCCTCGCAGGAACTCTATGCTGAGGCCGCGCGCTCGGGCCAGCCGCTCACCATCAATGGCGTGCACCTTTCCGAGGCGGGCGAGTCGAAGTTGATCGCGAAAATCTTCCCGCAAGTCTTCGGGCAGCCGGCTCCGACCGGCAACCTCGCGAACCTTCGTACCGCGGTGAACGCGAAGAGCGACCTGTGGCATTCGCGGTATCGGACAATGGACGGCTACAACATCTACGGCGAACGCTCCAAGATCGCCTACGTCTCCACTCCGGACGCCCCGAAGATCACCAACATCCAGGTGATGCAGGAGGAGATGAGCCAGCGCGATGTTATGACCGCCAACCTCGAGCGCCGCGTCTGGGCCACGGCCCGCGGCAGCCGCGAGCCCGTCGAGGAACTCCCGCTCCCGGCCGTAACGCCGATCGGCACGAACAAGCCCGGTCCCAAGCCCGACGGCACCTACGAGTTCCTCGGCGCCGAGGAGGCCATCGCGAAGATGACGATCTCCCCCGGGCTCACGGTAAACGTCTTCGCCAGTGAGAAGGAATTCCCCGAACTCGCGAAAGCGGTGCAGATGAACTGGGACACCCGAGGCCGGCTCTGGGTCGCGGTCTGGCCCAACTACCCCGAGCGCACGCCGACTTCCGCGCAGGGCGACAGCATCCTGATCCTCGAGGACACCGACGGCGACGGGCGCGCCGACAAGTGCACCAATTATCTCACCGGCCTGAACTGCCCGACGGGTTTCCAGTTCTTCAAGGACGGCATCCTGCTCGTCCAGGCGCCCGACCTCTGGTTCGTCCGCGACATCGACGGCGACGGCAAGGCCGACTGGAAGGAACGCGTGCTGATGGGCCTCGATTCGGCCGATTCGCACCACACCGCCAACTCGCTGATCTATGAACCGGGTGGGGCGATTCTCCTCAGCGACGGCGTGTTTCACCGCACCCAGGTCGAGTCGATCGCCGGCCCGGTCCGCAACATCGACGGCGCGATCTACCGCTACGAGCCGCTCACCGCCAAGTTTGAGACCTACGCCTCGTACAACTTCATGAACCCGCACGGGCGGGCCTTCGACTACTGGGGCAACGATCTCATCACCGACGCCACGAACAACCACACCTACTTCGGCGCAGCGTTCAGCGGGCGGATCGATTACCCGGCGAAGCATCCCAAGATGAAAATCTTCTGGGACCGCCCGTCCCGGCCCTCGGCCGGGAGCATCATCCTCACGAGCGCGCATTTCCCCGACGAGTTCTGGGGCAATTTTCTCAACCCGAATGTCATCGGCTTCCAGGGCGTCTATCGCGTGAAGCCCGTCGACGAGGGTTCAGGTCTCGGGGGCGAGCGACTCCCGGACATCCTTTCGTCGAGCGACCCGAACTTCCGCCCGATCGATCTCAGCGTCGGACCCGACGGCGCGCTGTATCTGATCGACTGGCACAATCCGCTGATCGGTCACCTGCAGAGCCATCTGCGCGATTCGAACCGCGATCATGTCCACGGCCGGATCTACCGCATCACCCACGAAGGCCGCGCGCTGGCGCCGCAACCGGCCATCCACGGCCAGCCCATTCCCGCCCTGCTCGAACTATTGAAGCGGCGAGAGAATCACATTCGCAATCTGGCCAAGGTGGAACTCGGCCGCCACGACGCGGCCCCGGTGATCGCGGCCGTGAAGACTTGGATCGCCGGCTTCAATCCCGCCGATCCGGACTACGCGCATCATCTCACCGAGGCCCTCTGGGTCCATCAGTGGCACAACGTCATCGATCTCGCGCTTCTGGATCGCGTCCTGGGTCTGCCCAACACCGACGCGCGCGCCGCGGCCACCCGCGTGATTTCCTACTGGCGCGAACGCGTGCCGAACGCCCTCGCGTTATTGCAGCGCCTGGCGACCGACGAGAGCCCGCGCGTCCGGCTTCACGCCGTGCGGGCGGCCAGCTTCTTTCCCTCAGTCGATGCGACCAGCATCGCCCTCGCCGCCGCGAAGCGCCCGGTGGACTACTATCTCGACTACACGCTCGCCGAAACGCTGCGCCAGCTGCGGCCCTACTGGAGCAAGAGCATCACCGACGGCGTTCAACTCACCGGCGCCGATGCCGACAGCACGCGCTACCTGCTGCGCAGCCTCGGGCTCGAGGACATCCTGAAGCTGCCGCGCACCCCGGATGTCGCCGAGAATCTGCTTAGCCGCGCCGGGGTGTCCGAAGCCGTGCGCGCCGAGGCGCTGGATCTTCTCGCGCGCCACCGCTCGGTCCCGCCGATCTCGCTGGTCCTCGCCACGCTCACGTCGCCGCTGGAACTCGATTTCAAGGGCGTCGGTCGCCTGCTGATCACGCAACCAACCGCAGTACTGCGCGCCCAGCGGGCCGCGCTCGTCAAGCTGACCACCGGTGACAACGGCGACGCCCGCAACTTCGCCTGGGCCGCCATCTCGATCGCGGATGGATCGCTCGACGCGCTCTGGGCCGGCACCGCCGGATCTGCCACGCCCAATGCGGTCGCGTTCCTCGTCATCCCGCTGATCCCCGACGCCGCGCTGCGCGGCAGCGCCTTCGCGAAGCTCACGGCGTTCCTGTCCCAAAACGTCGCGGCCATTCCCGGTCCCGACCATGTCGTGGGCGCCATCCAGCGCGACGCGATCAAGGCGCTCGTCTCGACGCGCGGCGATCCCGCGGCGATGTTCGGCACCCTCGCCGCGATGATTGGCCGCGGTGAGCAGATCCCGGCGGCCGCCGAGGCGCTCAATGCGATTCCGCGTGCGTCGTGGCCCGCCGCGGCCGCCGCGAGCACCGCGCGCGCCCTCACCGAATGGGCCGCACGCTCCGTGCCCGGCGAGCGCACGGGCCGCGACTACGTGGGCATGATCCAGATTGCGGACGAACTCGCCGGCACGTTACCCGGAAGCGAATCCGAGACCCTGCGCCGGACCATCGGCAGCCTGCGCGTGCCGGTCTTCGTCATTCGCGCCGTGCCCGAGCTGATGCGCTTCGACACGCCGCGCATCGTGGTGCCGGCCGGCAAGTCGTTCGAAATCATCTTCGAGAATTCCGATGTCATGCCGCACAACCTCGTCATCGTGCAGCCCGGCGCCCGCACCCGCGTCGGCACCGCCGCCATGACGATGCTGCCCGAGACCAAGGACAGCCGCGGCCGCGCCTACGTCCCCGAGACCGACGACGTCTTCGCCGCGACCCGCACCCTCGAGGCCGGCCAGACCGAGTCGCTCCGCGTGCCGGCGATTCGCACCGAGGGCGTGTACGAGTTCGTCTGCACCTTCCCCGGCCACTGGACCCTGATGTACGGCCAGGTGGTCGTCACCAACGACGTCGACGGCTACCTGAAGGCGAATCCCCTCGCCGCCCAGGCGCCCGTGGCCGAAGAACACCATGAACACGGCAAGTGAGGCACCGACCTGGCGGTTCCGGTGGCTGCGAGCGTGAGCGAGTGGAGCGCCGCAGACCTCATCCGCGCACTGCTGATACAGGGTCAGGGCGCTACATGTTAATGTTTTCAGGCCGGAATTACGCCGTTGAATGAGGACCTGCGCGACCGTGGTCTATTACTAAAACGCCTGGTGAATTAACTTGAAGCGCCCTGACCCCCTAGGAATGGCCGTGAACGAGTGGAGCGACCCCAGACATTATCCGCAGATGGCCGCAGACGGATTCGGAGGGTAGCTCGGTTCAGGCGCCATACCATGGAGGCGCGGTGTCGTCTCTCACCGGGCCACGCAGTCAAGAGTCAAGACGTGTCCCCTTCAGGAGCTTCCCTTCAGGAGCTCCCTTTAGGAGCTCACGGTCAACGGTCCTTTGCCCAGACATTATTTTACCCCGTTCAGGCGCCATCTGCGCACATCTGCCCGTCATCTGTGGATGAGTTTAGTGGCGCTCCACTCGCTCACGCTCGCGGCCACGCGACCCAACCCCTTGCGCCCGTCGTATTCTCCGCGGCTCCGCGTGAAAGGATCGGTTGTGAGCCTGAAACCAGGAAGCCAGGAATCGGACACTGGAACTACGGCAAGGGCTTCTCCGCCGCTTCGCCTGAAGTCGTCCCGCAGCTCACGCCGCGGGCTACAACGCCCGCGTTCTCAGGTTTCGCGTCGCTTCGCGGTTTCCCCGCAAAACCCGTTGCCGGCGGCGGCGCCGCCGTTACGGTCGCCTCCGAGCGTTCCCCTCTCCGCTCGCGCGTTTGCCTCCCGCGCGGTGCCTTCATCCACCCCTTCTCCCCATGAAATTCACGTTGTTTCGCGCAGTCCTGTTGGTCGTTGGTTCGCTGCTCAGCCCAGTCGCCGCCACCGCCGCGGACGAAACCGGCTTCCGCAGTCTCTTCAACGGCCGTGACCTCGCGGGCTGGGAGGGCAATGCGGCCTTCTGGTCCGTGCGCGACAGCGCCCTCACCGGCCAGACCACCGCGACCCACAAGCTCACCGCGAATACTTTTCTCGTCTGGCAGGGCGCAAAGCTGGGCGACTTCGAACTACGCGCCTCCTTCCGACTCGTGGCCGACAACGAACAGAAGTCCGCCAACTCCGGGATACAATATCGCAGCCGCGTGATCGATCCGGCCACGTGGGTCGTCGGTGGCTACCAGGCCGACATGGATTTTGCCGGGAAGTACATTGGGATGCTCTACGAGGAAAAAGGCCGTGGTATCCTCATGCAGCCGGGCCAGAAGATTCGCGTCCTGCCCGCCGGCGCCGACGGCAAGCCGACCGTTGAGTCCGCCGGCCCCGCGACTCCCGCCGCCGCCCTAGTCGCCGCCTACCGGGTTGGCGAGTGGAACGAGTTCACGATCATCGCGCAGGGAAATCATCTCCGCCACTACCTCAATGGCACGCTCACCGCCGAAGTGACCGACACCGACGCCGGCAAGGCCGCCATCACCGGCGTGCTCGCGCTCCAGCTCCACACCGGCCCGCCCATGACGATCCAGTTTAAGAACGTCCGGCTCAAAGTGCTGCCCTGACCTCCTTCTTCTGGAGGGCCGAGTTCCGTCAAGGCCGGCCTCCGACGTTCCATCACGGCCTCGACGGAGCTCGGCCCTCCACTCATTTCTTTCCCGACTAAGTTTCCCCACCCCACCCGACCTATGATATCTCCCTTTTCCGTCCTCCGCCATCCGCCCCTGACCGTCCTACTTGCCCTCGCGCTCGGCGCCGCGACCCTTGCCTTCGGCCAGGCGACGTCGGCGTTCCGCTCCGGGCCTCCGCCGGCGACCGCAGCGTCGGAGTTGCAGGTGTTGCCCGGCTTCAAGGTCGAGTTGCTCTACTCCGTGCCGCGTGAGGATCAGGGCTCGTGGGTGAGCCTCGCGGTGGATCCCAAGGGACGCCTCATCGCCGGCGACCAATACGGCGGACTCTACCGCATCACGGTTCCGCCCGTCGGCACCTCCACCGGCACCAAGGTCGAACTGCTCACCGCCAACATCGGCGGCGCGCACGGCCTGCTCTATGCCTTCGACAGCCTCTATGTGATGGTCAACGAGCGCCGCGAACGCGGCCTGTGGCGGCTGCGCGACACCGACGGCGACGATCAGTTCGACGACCTCAAACTGATCCGCCCGATGAGCGGCACCGGCGAGCACGGCACCCACGCGCTCGTCCTCAGCCCCGACGGAAAATCGATCACCTTCGCGAACGGCAACTTCACCAAGCTGCCCGAGCGCTGGGAAAAATCGCAACCGGTCGCCTGGGGCGAAGACCATCTGCTCCCGCGGATGTGGGACGCCCGCGGCCATGCCCGCGGTCTGCTGGCTCCCGGCGGCTATGTCGGCCGCATCGATCCCGACGGCAAGAACGTCGAGATTCTCACGATCGGTTTCCGCAACGCCTTCGACATCGCCTACGATCAGAACGGCGAGCTCTTCAGCTACGACTCCGACATGGAGTGGGATCAGGGATCGCCGTGGTATGTTCCCACCCGGGTCGTCCATGCGGTGGGCGGCGGCGAATTCGGCTGGCGCAGCGGCGCGGGTCGCTGGCCCGCGTATTATGCCGACAGCCTGCCGGCCACGCTGAACATCGGGCCCGGCTCGCCGACCGGCGTGACATTCGGCACGACGTCCAAGTTTCCCGCCAAGTACCAGCGCGCGTTCTTCGCGAACGACTGGACCTACGGCACGATGTACGCGGTCCATCTGATCCCTGACGGCTCGACCTTCCGCGCGGAGAAAGAGGAATTCGTTTCCGGCAAGCCACTGCCGTTGACCGACCTCGTGATCCACCCGCAGGACGGCGCCATGTACTTCGCCGTCGGCGGCCGCCGCACCCAGTCCGCGCTCTACCGTATCACCTATGTCGGCACCGAAAGCACCGCGCCCGCCGCCGTCCCGCCGCCCAATGCCGACGCCGTCCTGCGCCGTTCCCTCGAAGCCCTCGCGACCCCAGGCGGCGGGCCGAAGGCGCTCGACACCGCCTGGCCGCATCTCGCCAGCCCCGATCGCTTCGTCCGCTTCGCCGCCCGTCGCGTCCTGGAGAACCAGCCCGTCGATCAATGGGCCGACCGCGCGCTCTCGGAGTTGCTCCCGCAGGCGTCGATCGAAGCGCTGATTGCCCTCGCCCGCGTCGGCGACAAATCGCACCAGCCCCGACTCCTCGAGGCGCTCGGCCGGATGGATTTCAACCGGCTCCCCGCGGAACTCCGGCTCCCGTTGCTCCGGGCCTGGCAACTCGCCTTCACGCGGCTCGGCCGGCCCGCCCCGGAGATCACCGCCGGCGTCGCCGCGAAACTCGAACCGCTGTACCCGCACGCCGACCCGCTGGTGACACGCGAACTCGCCGCCCTCCTGATCTATCTCGAGTCGCCGACGGTTGTCGCGAAGACCCTCCCGCTGCTGTCGGTCGCCGAAGCCGTCACCGATGAATATCCCTCCGAGTCCCTGCTCGCCCGCAACGATCGCTACGGCCCCGCGGCCCATGGCGCCGGCGTAACGCGTCCGGATCGCCAGCAGATCGCGCTGGCTTACTCATTGCGCAACGCGACCGCCGGTTGGACGCCGCAACTGCGGAAGGATTATTTCGCCTGGTTCCCCCGCACCGCCGGCTGGCGCGGCGGCGCGAGCTTCGGCGGTTTCATGAAGAACATCCGGACCGAGGCGCTCGCCCTCGTCCCGGACGCCGCCGAGCGCTCCACGCTCGATGGACTCTCCAAGATCACCGAGGGGCTGAAGATGCCCAATACCGTCGCGCCCAAGGGCCCCGGCCGCGCCTATACGCTCACCGAGGCCACCTCGCTGGTCGAAGGCAACCTGCGCGGGCGCAACCACGCGCAAGGCCGCGCGATGTTCAACGCCGCCGCCTGCACGCTCTGCCACCGCTTCAACAACGAGGGCATCGCCGCCATCGGGCCCGACATCAACGCCGCCGGCCGGCGGTACAGTATTCGCGATCTCCTGGAGAACATCATCAGCCCGTCCGCGGTGATCAGCGACCAGTACGGCAGCGAGCAGTTCGAGAAGAACGACGGCACGATCGTCGTCGGCCGCGTGGTCGCCGCCGAGAACAACGGCCTCGTGCTCCTGACCAACCCGCTCGTGCCCGACGACCAGCAGCGAATCATGCTCGCCGACATCAAGTCGCGGCAGCCCTTTGCGACCTCGATGATGCCCCCGGGCCTGATTAACAGCCTCAATTCCGACGAACTGCGCGACCTGGTGGCCTACATCCTCAGCGCCGGGAACCCGAACGATCCGATGTTCAAGTAAGGCGCGGGCGCGCCTTGGCGGTGGCATGGGTCGTTTAAGTTAAATTGTTTCCGACAAGACGTCGTGGGCGCGCACAAGGCACGCCCCTACAAAATGCGTGTAGGGGCGTGGCTCGTCCACGCCCGGCTGCGGCATTTCTTAATCCGCCTCAAAACTTCCACTCGACGCCCCCAAACGCCGCGGCCCCGAGCGCCGGATAACCGTTCACTTCCTCGTAGCGCTCATCGAGCAGGTTCTCGATCCGCGCCTTCACCGCGAGTCGCGGCGACACCTGCCACGTGGCATGCAGCCGGACGACGCTGTAATCCTCCGCATCGATCTGCGCGAACGTCTGCGCGTGCACGTCGCGACGATGGGCGGCCACCGTGACACCCACCCCGGCAAGCACCCCGCCACCGAACTCGCGCAGCAGATCGAGGCTCGCCGACTGCCGCGGCCGACGCAGCAGCCGGCGCCCGCTTGTGAGATTATCTGCCTCAAGGTAAGTGAAGCCCACGCGCGCCTCGATCGCCGAAGGCAGCGTCACTTGCGTGGAGAACTCGAGTCCCCGGGTGCGCGCCCGCTGGATATTCTCCACGCTCCGGAAATTCGGCGTACTGGCGATCAGGTTGGTCAGCGCGGTGTCGAACCACGTCGCACTGATCGTTCCCCGGCCGGCGGCCAGATAATAGTCGAGCCCCGCATCCCAGCCGCGCGCCCGCTCGGGCCGCAGGTTCGGATTGCCCACGTAGAAGGCGCTCTGCCCATAGAGATCGAGAAAGCTCGGCGACCGAAACGCCGTGCTGAAACTCGCCCGCACCTTCAGCGCCGGCCGCGCCAGCCAGGCCGCCGTCAACCGGCCCGTCGTGGCCCGACCGAAGGTGTCGAAGTCGTCGTTGCGCAGCCCCGCCGTCAGAAACAGATCCTCGCGCGGCGACCACTCGTCCTGCGCAAAGATCGCCCCGAGCCGCTGCTGTTTGTTGATGCTGCCGAACCCGGTATTCCGCGTGTGCGCCGCCTCCGCCATCACGCCGGCCGTGACCCGGTGGCGCTCAAACCTCGTGTAGGTGGCCTGGCCGTCGATCACTGCGCGGCGATTCCGCACCAGCGTGTAGTCGGTGCTGCGGCCCGCCCGCGGGCTCACCGCCGTGTAACGGCGATCCTGTCCGCCGAGCGACACTCGCGCCGTCCAGTGCGGCCGAAATGTCAGCTCCGCAAACGTCGTCACCAGTACGTTGTCCTCGCCCTCGACATTGTCGGGATCGTTCGTGAACCGCGTCCCCGGCGACCCATACGTGCCATGAAACCAGCGGAGGGTCGTCCCGACCGCGACGCGTTCGTCGAGCGTCCCGTCGAGACGCAGGGTCAGGTTGGTGGAATCAAAGCCGTTGTTCGCGCGCGCATTGTCCGTGTGCCCGCCCTGGAGCGCGAAATTCCAGGCGCTCGGGCCGCGCTGTCCCTGGCTGCTCACGCTCCCCTGCCAGGTTCCGAAGCTGCCCCCTTCCAACACGACACGGCCGGACGGGGCGCCTTCGCCCCGTTGCGAGTGCAGGAGGATGACGCCGCCCACGGCCTCGCCGCCGTAGAGCGTGCCCTGCGGCCCATGGGCCACCTCGAGACTGTCACACGCACTGACACAGGCGCCGCCGAGGAAGACGCCGTAGTCGGTATTCGGATCGTTGATGCGGATGCCGTCGACCACGAACAGCGCCTGGTTCGAGTTGGCACCCCGCAGGAAAAGGGAGGTCAGGCCACCGCGGGCTCCCGAGGTGAACAACGGGCTGCCGGGAGCCCCTCCCAGCGCCGCCGCAAGCGAACTGATCTGACGGCGGGCCAGGTTCTCCGTCGAGATGACGTCGACGACCGAACCGAGGGTCTCCGGCGCCGCCGGCGTCCGGGTCGCGGACGTCGTGAGCGGTTCGAGCCGAACCGGCGCCGGGGCGCCGAAGGCAGAGGAGAACGTAGAGCCGAGCGCGAGGGACACGGCCAGCAGGCCCGCGCGGGAGCGCAGGACGGGAAGAGATGATTTCATGGTGGTCAGGATCAGGCAGGACGCGGCGAACCGCGCCTCAGGCAGGCGGCGAAAAGAGCAGGACCACGAAATCGGGGCGCCACTCTCACGCTTCATTTTGGCGATGAAGTTTTCGCGGCGGACCGGCCCCACCCGAAGGCGAGGCCGGCCAGACGCGTGAGCATCCCGGGGTTGGTGTTCGGACTCCGCATATCTCGCCCGCCGCGCGGACGGCCCACCAGGGGTTCGCCCGCGCCACGCGCCTCCTCGCCCGTGCCTTCACCCCCGACCGGAGTCAGAGATTGGCTTTGCCCCCGCCGCGAAACGGCCGGGTACGGGTCTGTGATGCGTTACCGCAGCGCAACTGTGGCCGGTTCCAACGGCCTTCCCAACGATCCGGAAGAAACAAAGAACAGTGACCTGCGCAGCGCACCGCCCCGGAGCGCCCGCGGCAAGTCCTATCTGAAGCATACGCATCAACGAATGCCGATGCGTCGATATGTAACTTGCCAAAGGGGGCTGGCCACCTAGCTTCGGACCGCCATGTCGAACGCCCCGTCCACGCCCCCCGCCGCTGCGCTCGAAGCCCTGTTTGCCTCCCGGATTGTCATCCTCGACGGCGCCATGGGCTCGATGATCCAGACCTTCGGCCTGAAGGAAGCGGACTTCCGCGGCGCGCGCTTTCAGGACCATGCGAACGATCTCCAGGGCAACAACGATCTCCTCAGCCTGACGCGCCCGTACATCATCGAGCAAATCCACGCGGACTACTTCGCCGCCGGGGCCGACCTAGTCGAAACGAACACCTTCAGCTCCACCTCGATCGCGCAGGCAGACTACCACCTCGGGTCGATCGTCACCGACCTCAACCTCGCGGCCGTCGCGTGCGCCTGCCGCGCCGCCCGGCGCGCGGAGGCCGCCACACCGGGACGACGCTGCTTCGTCGCCGGCGCGGTCGGCCCGCTCAATCGCACCCTCTCGCTCTCGCCCGATGTCAACCGGCCCGACTACCGCGCCGCCACCTGGGACCAGGTCATCGCCGCCTACACGGAGCAGATTCGCGCGCTCCTCGACGGCGGCGTCGACACGCTGCTGATCGAGACGATCTTCGACACCCTGAACGCCAAGGCCGCACTCTTTGCCGCGGAGAACGTGTTCGCCGAGCGCGGCACCCGGGTGCCGCTGATGATCAGCGTGACCATCACCGATGCCTCCGGCCGCACGCTCTCGGGCCAGACCATCGGCGCCTTCTACCACAGCATCTCCCACGCCCGGCCGTTCTCCGTCGGGATCAACTGCGCCCTTGGCGGCGCGGCCATGCGGCCGTACGTGGAGGAGCTCTCGCGAATCGCGAACTGCTACGTCTCGTGCTATCCGAATGCCGGCCTGCCGAACGCGTTCGGAGGGTACGACGAGACGCCCGCGGACATGGCCGGGGTCCTCGGCGAATTCGCGGCCAACGGCTGGTTGAACCTAGTCGGTGGCTGCTGCGGATCGACGCCCGCCCACATCGCCGCCATTGCCGCCGCCGTCCGCTCCCTGCCTCAGCGAAAGATTCCGGCGCCGGTGACGGCCATGCGGCTCAGCGGCCTCGAGCCGTTGCTGGTCGCATGAACCTGCTTCCGTCTTCACCTCCTGGAGGGCCGAGTTACGCCGAGGCCGTTGCCTTGGGTTCCTTCGGCCTCGACGGAGCTCAGCCCTCCACCGAAGCCGCTTCTTCAGATCGTCTCAGCCATGCCGGAGCTAGCCCGGAAATTTCACGGCCCGCGCACGCGATCGCAGCCCGTAGCGCCAGTCTCCGACTGGCGGGACGCCGGCCAAAGACCGGCGCCACTCTTAGCGCCTGCGATCGCGTGTGGGATCTTGTCATGGTTACCGTAAAATATCCGGGCTAGGCTCTCCCGCGAACTGATCCCCTGTTTCGTTTGATGTCTTCCGAGCCCACCACGCCCACCCGATCGGCCTCGCAGTTCCTCGTCATCGGGGAGCGCACGAACATCACGGGCTCGCCGAAGTTCTCCAAGGCACTCAAGGCCGGAGATTGGGATGCCTGTGTCGCGATCGCCCGCCAGCAGGTGGAAAGCGGCGCGAACGTTCTCGATATCAATGTCGACGAGGCGCTGATCGACGGCGAAGCGACGATGGTAAAGTTTCTCAACCTGATCGCGGCGGAGCCGGAAATCTCGCGCGTGCCGATCATGGTCGACTCGTCCAAATGGACGGTCCTCGAGAAGGGTCTCCAATGCCTCCAGGGCAAGGGCATCGTGAATTCGATCTCGCTCAAGGACGGCGAGGACGAGTTCCTCCGCCGCGCCCGCCTCGTCCGCCGCTACGGCGCCGCGGCGGTCGTGATGGCCTTCGACGAACAAGGCCAGGCCGCCACCCGCGACGAAAAGGTCCGCATCTGCACCCGCGCCTACCAACTCCTCACCACGCAGGCCGACTTCTCCGCCGAGGACATCATCTTCGATCCGAACATCCTCACCGTCGCGACGGGCATCGAGGAGCATAACAACTACGCGGTCGATTTCTTCGAGGCGACCGCCCTGATCAAGCAGACCCTCCCGCACGCCAAGATCAGCGGTGGCGTCTCGAACGTTTCCTTCTCTTTCCGCGGCAACAACCCGGTCCGCGAGGCGATGCACACCGCGTTCCTCTACCACGCGATCCGCGCGGGCATGGACATGGCGATCGTCAACGCCGGCATGCTCGGCGTGTACGAGGAGATTCCGCGCGACCTGCTCGAACGCGTCGAGGACGTCCTGCTCAACCGCCGCCCCGACTCGACCGAGCGGCTCGTCACCTTCGCCGACGAGCTCAAAACAATCCTCACCGCCCAACCCTCCACGCTCAGCCCGGTGGCCGCTGCGACGGTCGCCAACGCCTGGCGCGAAACGACCGTCGAGGAGCGACTCAAGCACGCGCTGGTCAAGGGCATCGATGCCTTCGTCGACGCCGACACCGAGGAAGCCCGCCAGAAGTACCCGCGCCCGCTCGACATCATCGAGGGCCCGCTGATGGACGGCATGCGCGTGGTCGGCGATCTCTTCGGTGCCGGGAAGATGTTTCTGCCGCAGGTCGTGAAGTCGGCCCGCGTGATGAAGAAGTCCGTGGCCTACCTGACTCCGTACATGGAGGAGGAAAAGCGCCAGCTTGCCGCCACGGGCGCAGCCACCCGCGCCAACGGCCGGGTGATTCTCGCCACCGTGAAGGGCGACGTGCACGACATCGGCAAGAACATCGTCGGCGTCGTCCTCGCCTGTAACAACTACGAGGTCACCGACCTCGGCGTCATGGTGGCGGCGGATAAAATCCTCGCCGCCGCCCGCGAGAAACAGGCCGACATTATCGGGCTTTCCGGACTGATCACGCCGTCACTCGATGAGATGGTCCATGTCGCCCGCGAGATGACGCGGCAGAATTTCACCGTGCCCCTGCTGATTGGCGGCGCCACCACGAGCGCGGCGCACACGGCCGTGAAGGTCGCCCCTGAATATACATCCGGCGTGGTCCACGTCCTCGACGCCTCACGGGTCGTCAATGTCGTCAGCGCCCTGCTCTCGCCCGAGCAGAAACCCGCGTACCTCGCCGACGTGACGGCCAAGCAGGAGCGCCAGCGGATCGAGTTCGCCGAGCGGCGCAGCAAGCGCCCGCTCCTCTCGCTCGCCGAGGCCCGCGCCCGGCGGCAAACCTTCGACTGGGCCGCCGTCGACATCCCGCGTCCCGAGTTCCTCGGCACCCGCATCTACTCGACCGATCCGACCCTCAACCGTTCGAACGACTCTCAGCTCTCACCTCCGAACTCTCAGCTCTCAGCTCTCAACTCTCAACTCCGTCGGCTCACCCTCAAAGAAATCGTCGCGTTCATCGATTGGGGCCCTTTCTTCAGCGCGTGGGAACTGCATGGACGCTTCCCGGACATCCTGACCGATGCGGTGGTCGGCACCGAGGCGACGAAGCTTTTCGCCGATGCCCAGAATCTCCTCGCCCGGATCGTGGCCGAGCAGCGCTACACCGCCCGGACGGTGATCGGCTTCTGGCCGGCGAACGCCGTCGGCGACAGCATCGAGGTTTACGCCGATGAGCAGCGCAGCCGCGTCGTCACGCAGTTCCACTGCCTGCGCCAGCAACTCGAGAAGCCCGCCGACCAGTTCAACCACTGCCTCTCCGACTTCCTCGCGCCCCGCGACTCCGGCCGGATCGATTACGTCGGCGGATTCGCCGTGACCGCCGGCCACGGCGTCGAGGAACTCGCGGCGGAGTTCAAGGCGGCGCACGACGACTACTCTGCCATCATGGCCCAGGCCCTCGGCGATCGTCTGGCCGAGGCCCTGGCTGAACTGATGCATAAGCGGGCTCGCGAGCTCTGCGCTTTCGGCCGGAACGAGAATCTGGCGATGAAGGACCTCATCCGCGAAAAGTACCGCGGCGTCCGGCCTGCCCCGGGTTATCCCGCCTGTCCCGATCACACCGAGAAGGGCACGCTCTTCCCGCTCCTCGACGCCTCCGTCGCGACGGGCATCACGTTGACGGAGAGCTTCGCGATGCACCCGGCGAGCAGCGTCAGCGGATTGTATTTCAATCACCCGGACGCGAAGTACTTCGCCGTGGGCAAGCTGGGCCGCGATCAAGTCGCCGACTACGCGGCGCGCAAGAGCATGCCCGTCCCGATCGCCGAACGCTGGCTCGGGCCGTATCTCGACTATCAACCAGCGGGATAGCCGCGCGATTGAATCGCACGGCCAGCATTGAGTTGCACCCGCCGCGACGGAGCCGGAGCCTCCGGTCCCGTGAAAGGTTTAGCCCGCACCTCAGCCATCCTCGCCGCGATTCTCCTCGGCGTGTTGCTGCCGCAGGCGCATGCGGCGTCGGGTGCGATTCGCTGGCTGGTGATGACGATGCTCTTCCTCGTCTTTCTGCAGACCCAGATGTCGCGGGAGGCGCTGCACCGCAGCCACTTCATCCTGCTCGGCACCAACATCGCGATGGGCTTCGCCGGCTGGGCGGTCGGCTGGCTCGTCGGCGGACGGGATGTCGCCCTCGCCGCGTTCTTCTGCGGCATCACGCCCACTGCGATCGCCGCGCCCGTGATCATCGGCTTCCTGCGCGGACGGGTGGACTACGTCGTGGCCGCGTTTCTTCTGACGAATGTTGTCATCTCCGCCCTGCTCCCGTTCCTGCTGCCTCTCGTGCTCGGCCGGGCCAGTCCCACGGGTTTCACGCAGGTGCTCGGGACGATGGCCGTCGTGGTCTTTCTCCCGATGCTCGCGGCGCGGGTCGTCCGCGCCATCCATCCTGCCGCGGCAGAGTGGCCGCGCCGCTTTGCCAACGGTTCCTTCGGGCTCTGGGTCTTCACGCTCTTCCTCGTGACGGCGAACACCTCCGACTTCCTCCGCAGCCAGTCCGATCTTCCCCATCGGACTGTGGTGCAGATTGTCATCGTCTCACTCCTCGTGTGCGCGGTCAGTTTCGGGCTTGGCCGGCTAATCGGCGGCCGCGAGTTTCAGCGCGAGGCGAGCCAGGCGCTCGGGCAGAAGAACACGACTTTCACGATCTATCTCGCGCTCACCTATGCC
>CANEVO010000046.1 GCA_947442255.1 Opitutia bacterium | reverse complement strand
GTTCCGTTCGAGCTCGGGGCCGGAGCCACGAACGCTGTAGTCGGGATTATCGGCGGAGCGTGCGGCCGGCGCGAGCAGCGCCAGTCCGGTGAGGAGCAGGAGGTGGTATGATTTCATGGCTTCTAATTCTGGGGTGGCGCAAACTCTTCCGTGGAAGGCGGCGGGGCGACTACTTCGTGACGGCGTAGACCTCAACCAGCGCGACGCCGGTGGCACCACCCGTGCCCGTCACCATGGCCGTGTAGGCGCCAGGCGCGAGCGTGACAATCATGGCGCAGTCGTTTGATCCGGATGGAAAGGCAAAGGCTCCTACCGTGGCGGCGGCCGCGGAAATTTCCGTAGCATTGGTCGCCTTGCTCCAGCCGGCATTCTCACCGACGGTGGCGCCGGTGGCAGTCAGCACCTTGAGGTTGGGGGTCGCCAGCGTGCCGGAGACGCCAAATTTTTCGAGCACGGGGCCGGCCGCGCGGATTAGGACCTTTTGCGGCTCGCGGCCCGTGATGACGAAGCCACTGATCATGATCTTGTTGCCGGTCAGGACCTCGCCGCGGGTCGACATGTTGAACAGGCCGGCGCCGCCGCTCGCCCCACCCCCACGGCCCGTCGGGTCGGAGAGGTTGATGCCTTCCTGGTCGATATAGATGTCATCCGCATAGAACGCCGCGTCCGACGCCTGCGGAGCGGAAATGGTGCCTGCCGTGTTGGTAAAGTAGAACACGTCGAGGTGCGCCGAATTCGGATCGATGTCGCCATCGGGTTTGGCGCGGAAACCGCCGAATTCGCCACCCACAAAGGGAAACGCGAGTATCGGGGTGCCCGTGTCGCCGATCCGCCAGTACACCTGATAGTCCTGCTGCTTGTTCGCGACACTGAGGTTGCGAACATAAAACCACTGGGACACCCAGACGTTGTTGGGCCGGTTGGTGACGACGTTCTGGAAGCCGATCACACTCGCCGGATTCGCCGGATTCGGATCGCCGTTGTAGGCGCGGAACTGCGCGGCTCCGACGTCGTAGCCCGCCACCGGGCCCGACTCGGCATACTGCGTCGGAATATCGACGGCGGACATGCCCACGTTCATGTCGATTTCCGGCGGCACTTGGGAGCCGTTGCGGTTCACCGTGGCCGTGTACCAGCGGTAAAAGGCCGTCCCGGAGGTGCCGTATTTGATCGGCGCCGGCCGGCCGATCAGTCGGCTCCGATGGTCACTCCCATAGGGCGAACCTGGATACATCAGCATCACACGGTTGCCGCCGTTGGCGCCCAGCGGATCCGGATCGAGCACGATCGCCACCTTGGAATCAGCAGTCGTGCCGACGGCGCTCTGGGTGAAGATCCACTTGTTGAGGTTGCCGCCCTCAAAGTCGTCGAACTTTTGCCAGTCGGCAAAGGCGGGGAGTCCCAAGGACACGAGCAGGGCAACCGAGAGGAGGGCTTTCGATTTCATGGTTTGGAGGGGGCGGAGCGGGCAGCCGGAACGGTTCACGAGGGGAAGGAGGGGATTTAAATTCATGGGAGTTGGAGCGGGAGGGACAGTTCAGAACGCCATGCTGGTGCTGAGTCGGAACGTCCGCGGCGTGCGGAACACCTCCGAGCGCTTGTTCACGTCGCGATTGTTGAAATCGTCGTGGTATCCGACCGTGGTCGTGTCGACGCGGTCATCGAGCAGGTTGCGGATGTTGAGCCGTACGTTCCAGCGGGTGCGGCCCAGCCGGAAGCGATAGTACAAGCCCGCATCGAAGCTCCAGTTGGCCGCGGTGGCGGGGGTCGGGAACAAATTCTGCCCGGCCTCATTGCCGCCGATCGCGACGGAGGTCTGGGCGGCGCTGGTGTAGTTGGCTCCCGCGCCAACCGAAAAGTTCTTCATCGGCCCCTCGGTGAACTCGTACCGCGACCAGAGCGACGCCTGATGCGCGGGGTTGAAGAACAAGCTCACGCCATCGATGCCCGAAATCGCCTCGCTGGGCAGGAGAGGATTGGTGGCACTCAGCTGCTGACCCCGGCGGTCGGTGAACTTATCCATCACCCCGTCACCGTTCGTGTCCTCTGACTTGATCCCGAAGGCCTCGCGGCCGAAGACACGGACAATTTGGTCATACTCCGTTCCGGCATACACCTTGCCGTCCGCCAGCGAGATGAAGTCCGCCATCTTGAAGGCCCCAATCGCGGCGCGCTGCGTGTAGGAATAGTTCAGGAGGACCTGGAAGTTCTCGTTCGGCTGGAGGATGAGCTCCAGGTCGATGCCCTTCGCTTCGTCGGTGAAGGTGACATTCGCCCCGTCGGAACTCTCGAGGCTGGGATTGTTGCCGCCCTTGAACTCGCCGAAGAACGACTCCTGCCGGGTGTAATTTAGGGGATCATACTGACCCGCGACATCGTCGGAGACCGCCTTGTTGGCGAAGGCCTTTTCAAAGAACTGGCGCCAGCTGTACTTTTCCGTGACGAGCCTGCCGGCGCCGTTCGTGTACGAGAAGTTAAACGGCACATCCATGTCCGCATACTTCACATAGAAAATTTGCGGCGAGTCCGCGGTGCCGCCTGGGTTCGCGAAATCGATTAAGCCGGGAATCTGCTGCCGAATCGCGTTCCCGGCAGGATCGCGCGTAGTGATGTAAAAAGTCTTGTGCAGCGTGGCCGGATCGGTGGTCGAGGAATTGCCGGCGATATAGGCATTCTGGAACGCCGCGGGGGTCTCCTTGGCATTGATGCCGTAGGTGAGAACCTGCTGGCCGATCGCCGGCTTCGGATCGAAGCGGTTGGAGGTCTGTAACTGGCCGACGGGAAGATTCGGGGAATCCTTCCAGCGCGCCGGTGCCGGGGCATAGGCGAAGTCCCAAATCGCGTTCTTCCGTTGGATTTTGTACACGGATAGGCTGCCCGTGATCTTGTTGTTCTTGGTGCCGAACTTGACGCCCAACTCGCGCGAGGTGGTCTCCTCGGCCTTGATGAACTGGTTGTTGCCATCCGCCAGTCCGGTGTTCGGCGCGATGCCTTCCGAGTAGAGCGCGTAGGCGGTGAAGGTGCTGTTGAGTTTGTAGTTCAACGCCATCGTCTTCGACCAGTTGCTGATGGGCTTGGGAAAATTGTCCGTCGGGTCGAAAGCCCCGTAGGTCTGGTTCCTCGGATTGTTCACGTAGCCCAGTTCCTGCGCCTGGATTTGTTCGCGGGTCAGTCCCGCGGTCCGCGCGGGATCGAGCCGGATGAAGTCCTTCGTCGCCGCATTGTACTCGTCGTAGCGCACCCCAAGGAGCGTCCCGATCCGGTCATTCCAGAACCGGCCCTGGTAAACCCCGTAGTAGCCCTTGAACCAGATGCTCTGCTCCGAATAACGGGTGCCGGGCATCGCGAGATTCTCGCCGTTGTAGCGAAACGGCGAATAGTCATTCACCGAGCGGAAGTAGAGCGCATCGTTCGCATCCGCGGAACGGTTGTAGGCCCGCACAATCGTCTCCTCGCCGTTCAGGAACCGGACCTTGTCGTTGATGAAATGATTGCCCGCGAGAAAGGTATGATTGCTCGCGCCCACCACCGGCAGTTCGAGGTCGAGGCTGTAGGTGCCGCGCAACCGCCACTGGACGGACTCGCTCGAGGTCGGACGCTTGCTCCACCAGTAGCGCGTGATCTTCGTGTTATCGAGAGGGTTCACTTCCGTCGTTTTCAGGCTGTCGCGCGCAATGAAGAAGGGATTAGCCGTCGACCAGACGGGAACGCGGGTGGAAATCTGGTCGGGCCAGGGCGAGCCGGGGCCCGTGTATTCGTTATCGGCGATCGACGTCAGTGAATTCCGTAGGTCCACGCCGCCCGAACCGTTGGTCATGTTCAGGACATTGAGCGCCAGCTCCTCGGTCTCCTGCTTGGTATAATACGCCCCGCCGGACAGCGCGAGGTTCTTGAACGGCGTCAGATCTATATTGAGGAGCAGGTTGTCCTCCTTCCGCTTCTCATAGGTGTCAGGGCCAGTGATCCGATAGGTGTCGGGCAGGCCGCCCCCCTGCATCTTCCGATTGGCGGCGTTCGGCTCCGTGTAGATTAGATCGACCCGAGGGGTGCGCAGCGGCTGGCCGCGCGCGTCGTACTTGACGATCTGGCGCTTGACGAGATCCAGGCCTTGGATCGGGCCCGACTGCCGGGCGAAATTGTAGTTCTCGTCCCACTCGTTCCGGAAGAACGGTTCCGAGCCGCCGCCGTCATCGTAAATCCATTGGTCCCCCGTGCCATTGAACTTGGTTTCCGAGGTCTGGAACTCGAGGAACGCGCTCAGCTTGTCGCGGAAAAAATACTCTAACTGCGCCACGCCATAGCTCTGGTTCTTCCGCTGCCAGTCAGTGTGGTGTCCCCGTTCCTCCCACGCTCCGGCGAGGCGCATGTTCAACCGGTGACCGCCCTCGGTCTTCTTGATTACGGGGGTCGAGGCGTCGAGCGTCGCGCGCCGGAAGCCATAGGTGCCGACATTGAAGCCCACTTCCAGAGCCTGCACCGGCACGGGCTTCTTGGGCATCGCATTCACAATGCCGGAGAGCACCCCGACGCCGTAGAGCAGCGAGTTCGGGCCCTTGACCACCTCGAGCCGATCCATGTTCACGGAGTCCAGCAGGCCCCCCAGCGCGATGCTCGTGGTCGGCGTGATCACCATGCCGCCGACTCGAAAGCCGAGCCGGGTCTGGAACGGCATGTCGAATCCGCGAATTGTGACGACGTTGGAGAAGCGGTTGCGCCGCGCGCTCGCGGAGACGGATCGCTCCGCGGAGCCGCCGCCTTCATTCGCATTCGCCGTGTTCGAGCCGCCCGCCGCCTCCTGCGTGTCGGTGAAGACCCCCGCAGAATACGCCGCGGCCTCGGCGAAGTCGGTGGCGCCGATGTCCTTCATGAATTCCTGCGTCACCACCTGGATCGACATCGGCAGTTCCTTGAGCGGCGTATTCAGGCTCGTGCCCGAGATGGTGTTGGTCGCGCGGTATCCTGTATCCTGTTTCACATCAACGACGAAGGGAGACATGATGACGGTCTCGTCCGGTAACGCCCGGCCTTGCGCGGGGGCGACGCCTTGGGCAAACCCCGGCCACTGGCAGCCGAGCACCAGAGAGACGGCAGCGAGACATTTGATCGATTTCATAGGCAGTGAAGGGGAAGGGATTTACCGCACGGGGCAGACGCGGCTGGGCTCAGGCACGGGATTTTGGCTGCCCCGGCATTTCGGCCGGGTAGCTGGGGAATACGCTGAACTTCGGCCCGAGATTATTTGACCCGCAAGGGACCTTTAACTTTAACGTAAACCGATGGCCCACTACCCCCGGTCAGCGCGCAACCCCGCGCGCGTCACCATGCGTGCTTTGGCTGAAATGGCCGGCGTCAGCGTGCAGTCCGTCTCGCTCGCGTTGCGCAACCAGCCGAGCATCGGCGTGGAAACGCGGACCCGGATCCAGGCCCTGGCCCGCCAGCTGGGATACACCCCCGATCCCCAGATCGTGAAATTGATGCACCACCTGCGGACCGGGCATCAGCACAAACTCGGCGCGAGCGTTTGCTTCCTCACCACCCGGCCTCCGACCGCCCGCGAAACATTCTGCGATCTCCTGCTCGCCGGTGCGATCGAGGGCGCGCGGACCGCGGGCTTTTCGCATCACGTGATCCACGTCGAACCGGAAAAGATGCCGCGCGATCGCCTGATGCGGATGCTGCGCGCCCGCGGGGTGGAGGGACTGCTGCTCCTGCCGATGGCGGATCTGAGACCCCTCGACGACCTGCTCAACTGGCGGGAATTCTCCGTCATCTCCGCCACGCTTTCCGTCCCGAGCCCGAAGTTCGATCGCGTCGTCGTCGACCATTTCCAAAACGTGTTCGGCCTCATCGAGCGGCTGCAGGAGGCCGGTTACCGTCGGCCGGGCCTCGTGGTGCAGCGGGAACATGACAGGCGCTGCGGCTATCATCCCGCGGCCGCTCTCGCCTGGCACGGTGTCTACGGCGCGGTGGAACCCGTCCTCGCTCATCGCTGCGAGCAACTCGAGTCCCTCGCCTTTCACCGCTGGCTCAAGGCGCAGCGGCCGGACGTTCTCCTCGTCTCCCACGATGAATTCGCCCTCGAATTGCGGCAGCTCCCCGGTTTCCCGAGCCAGCTGCCCGTGATCAGTTGTTCCGCCCGGCCGGTCGAGGACGGAACTTTCCCCTTCTCCGGCAATTTCGACAATCCCCAGCAAATCGGCTCCGTCGCCGCGGAGACCCTCGCCCGAAAAATCGCCCTCGGAATTCGCGGCCTGCCGGTGAATCCGCACACGACCTTGATTCGCGGCACGTGGGTCGGCCGCCTGGAAAGCGCCACCAAGCGACTCCCGCAGTCCGCCCTGTCCCGGACGTCACCGCAGGACAAGGCGGGTTAAGAACACCGTGGCCCTCCAAGGCGTGGAGGAGCCCCGCCCCTACCCGCATTTCGCAGGGGCGTGACTCGTGCGCGCCCACGACATCTGGTCCGGCTGGTAAAACACGGAGCGCTCGTTTCTTCGAGCCGGTTCGCGTTCTTCGCGGTTCACCTGAGTCCATTCCGCTCAGGGCTCGTCCGGCGATCCAGCCTCCGTCAGGAACGCCATCAAGTCCCTCAGCTCCGTCCGGCTTAAACTCTGTCCCACGTCCAGGTCCCGGTGTGCAGCCGCCACCACCAACGATTCGAGCACCTGTTCCTTCGATTTCGTGAGTCCGAGACTCGGCAGGACTGGCCCGGCCCCGCTGCCTCCGCGACCGTCTTCGTGACATTTGAGACAAGCCATCTTCGAATGACGCTCGAACAGGCGGCGACCCTGCTCGCGATCGCCACCCTCCAGGCTGCTCCGGTAGGGCGCGATCCGATCCGTGCCCGCTTGCCACGCGGCCTGAAGTTTTCTGACCGCGTCCGCCAAGGGTCCCGTCGTGCGCCGCGCCGCCGCCTCCAGCAACTCCGCCTGCGCCGCCACCGGAATCTCGCCGGCCTCGAACCGGCGAAGACCCTGCAGCAGCATCTCGTCAGACCGTGGATCGTCGATGCCGGCGAGCGCCGCAAAAATCTTCCCCTGTTCCATCGCCGTGCCCTTGCTGGCCAAAATCCCGAACAGCGGCAGCGCCACCGCCGGGTGCCGGCGCTGCAGGACTGGTATCGCCGCCAGCCGCAAGGGCAGCCGGTCGGAACGGGCCGCATGCTGCGCCGCGACCTCGAGCCGGAGATCATCGAGTTTCTCGAGTGCCTGCAGCGCCGCGATCCGGGCCACCGTCGGGCGACTCGCCTGGTAAACCACATCCCAGAGCGCGTGACCCGTTCCTGGGAGCGCCAGTTCGGCCACGGCTTCGATCGTCGCAACTTGCACTGCCTCGGGCGTGCCACCGTTCAACCGCCCGAGAAAATCGACCAGCGCCTTCCTGGCCGGTGCGGCGTCGCGCGGGGGAAGATTCCCCCGCAAGCCCGTGACGCGATCGCGCGACGGCGGCTTCGCCCAGAATGCGAGGTGCCGCAGCGCCTCCGCCCGCAGGGTCGCCGGCACATGGGGACGGCTGGCGAAAGCCGCCAACGCCTCCGCGTTTTCCGGCTGGCCGAGGCAGAAGTGCGCGTTGAGCGCGCGGTTCACCAGCGCCAAGTCGTCGAGCGGGGCCGTGTCGAGGAGAGCCGCGAGCGCCGGCAACGCGCCGGGAATCGGCCCATCGTTGATCGCCCTGGCCGCCTCGCGGACGATCCCGGGATCGAAGTCTCCCAGGAACGACGCCACGGCCGAATCCTCGAGCCGCCGATAAGCCAGCAGGCCACCGAGCCGCACCGCGCGCGACGCGTCCTGGGACGTGTTCGCCAGCATCGGGTCCGCGCCCAATCGCGCCAGGGCGACGACCACCGCGTGACGCAGCACGACATCCTGATCGTCGTTCTTTCGCAATAATCCCAGCAGTGCGGGAATCGCATCGGGCCGTCGCAGCTTCCCGAGACTCTGTGCGGCAAAGAAGGCCACGCGCGGCGCGGAATCCTGCAGCGCCGTCCGCAGCACGGCGAACGCCTCAATCCGCAGGGTGTCGCCGACAACCTTGGCCGTCTGCGCGCGCACTTCGCTGTCCTTGTCCGCCATCAGCGCGGCGAAGCGATTCAGCGCCGCCGGCACATGGCTCGCGAGCTGGCCCAGGCCCCAAATCGCATGCACCCGCGCCAACTGCGGGGCCGTCGTGTCGCCAGCCACCGCTTCGAAAATCGGGAGACTGGCCGCGCCCCGCTCCGCCAGCGCGAATTGTGCGGCGAGGCGCACGCGCTGATCAGGATGGGCCAGCGCCATCGCCAGTTGCGCGGGCGATCGGTTCGCCGTTCCCTCGGTCAGCTGCCGCCGGGTGTCTTCGGCTGCCGCCGCGTCCTCCGCAGATGGATTCGCCGCGGCCACCGCATGGATCCGTCCCCGTCCGGACTTCGGCCAGGGCCAGGCCGACACCCAGTCCGAAAAATAGAGCCGCCCGTCGGATCCAAAGGCCACGTCCGTCGGAATCGCCCCGCGCACGAAGGGCCTGGACTCGGCCAAGGCGAAACCCGCGCCGACCGCTCGCACCGCATACGTCCTGACACTGCTGCCGGACGAACCTTCGTTCCAATGCGCGACGAAAAATTGTCCGCGGTAACCCGCCGTCAGCCCGGTCCCCGGAAAATAGGCGAGACCCGCCGGCCCCGGTTCAATGCCGTCGATCGCCGGCAGAACATACGCCGGCTGGTGCTCGAACCGCGGACGCCACAATCCTTCGCGCATCCACGGACCGACTTCGCCGGGTGACACGTGCTGATAACCGAGCCGCCAGCCGCTGTCGCCGCCCTCGATCACATGAATCAAGCGCGCCCGATCACCCTGGCCCGCGGCGCCGTCGATCGTGAAGAGATTACCAAAGTCGTCGAAGGCCAGGTCGCGGGGATTCCGCAGTCCGCTCGCCACGACTTCGAGCTGGGTGCCGTCCGGATGGCAGCGAAAGATCGCTCCCGTATCGGAGAGGGCGAGCGTCCGCCCTTCCTTCGTCTCGATCTGAGCACCCCGGTCGCCCATGGAAAAATACAGTTTCCCATCCGGCCCCAGGATGAGTCCCTGCAAGTCGTGCCCGGCAAATCCGACATGCACGCCGAATCCGCGCAGCAGTTCCTGCCGCTTCGCCGGGCCGGGCAGACCGGCGTCACGAGTCAGCCGCATCAGGCTTGGCGACTGCGCCAACCAGACGTCATTTCCCCAGGCGAGCACGCTCGCCGCGACCCCGTCCGAAGGCGCGTGCGTTCCCGCGGCGAACACGGTGCTTCGGTCCGCACGACCGTCGCCGTCCGCATCCTCGATCAGCCGGACCCGATCGGACTCGACGCCGAGTTGGGCGACCTGCTCGCCAAAGGCCTCTTGTAACAGCCGCGTGCGATCCTCGCCGGAGCGGCTGGCGAGATCCCTCTCGATCAGCTCCGGGTAGTCGCGCAGGTCGATCACGCTCGTGCGATGACGATGGGTTTCCGCGACAAAGAGCCGCCCGCGATCGTCGAATGACAGCGAGAGCGGATTCGCGAGCATCGGCTCCGCCGCCCAGAGGCTGGACGTAAAACCGGGAGCCAGCTCGAGCGGAGCGCGCGGCCCGAACGTGTCGGACGCCGTCTCAATCCGCCCTTGCGACTGCCGATCGGCCGGCGGCAGCCGGAGCGGTTCCGCGGCGAGCCCAAGGTCGCGGCCGAGGACGAAAATCCCGATAAGACAGAACAGCGCGCGCATGCAGGGCGCCAAGGAAGAGACGGTGCCGCCCGCGCCTGCAAGCCTAGGTTGGAGGCGAGATGCGCGCTGGGGGTCCGATTTCTGGCTTCCTGAATTCAGACTCAAGCCCGTCTCGATCCTTTGGCCCTTCCGCCAAAAAATCGCCTTGGTCCTGCTCGCGACTAATTTCCAATCGCATCCCGTGCGCGCCCCTCGCCTCAACTGCTTCCTGATCGCGATCGGTTTTATCGCCGTTCCAGCGTTCGCCGCACCCGCACTGGGCGCGGCAGAAATCGGACTCCTCCGCACCTGGACCGATGCCGGTGCCGAATAGTGAGTCGCGAATGGATTTTGACCCGTGGTCCGTCTTACCCCAAACCCACCGCATGACCCCACGCTCCACCTTTTGGCTGGCCTGCTCGCTCGGAGCGGCCCTGCTCGGAATCGTTGCCCGGACTCTCGTCGCCGCGGAGGCCCCCGCCACCGGCGACCCGATCCAGATTTCCGGACTCAACTACGCCCTCGTCAAAGCACCGGCCGGCGTGGTCGTCATGGGCCACGGCGATGCCAGCAGCAAGTCGGACGAAGCGCCCGCCACGCGCGTCACAATCACGCGGCCGTTCTGGGTCGGCGTGACCGAGGTCACCGTGGCCCAATGGCGGTACTTCACCGCGGCGACCGGCTACCTCACCGCCGCGGAGCGCGACGGCGCCGGACTCCATTTGCTGAAGGACAAGGCCGGACCGAAGCGCGTCGGGCTGAACTGGCGCAATCCAGGTTTTGTCCAGGACGACATTCATCCGGTCGTCGGCATCAGCTGGGATGACGCGCAACAGTTCTGCCGCTGGCTGACGGAGCGCGAAAAATCCGCGGGGCGTCTCCCGGCGGGTTACGTCTTCTCGCTGCCCACGGAGGCGCAGTGGGAGTACGCCTGCCGCGCCGGCTCCAACGACGAGCTGCCGAATGTCGCAGAGTACTATTGGGTCGGACCGAGCCTGCCGACGCATCCCGTGGCCGATCGCAAGCCGAACGCCTGGGGCATTCATGACATTTACGGCTATCCACTCGAGTGGATCTTCGACTGGTACGGCCGGTATCCGGGTGGCGAAGTCACCGACTATGCCGGCCCCGCCTCGGCCAACGATCGCAACATCATCCGCGCGCACCATGAGATGCGCGGCCAGAACAGCTCTCGCAATCGCTGGAGCACCACGGGGGCCAACCAGAACGACTGGGTCGGCTTTCGCGTCGTCCTCGCTCCCCCGCCGCAGCCGACCTCACCGCCCGCGCCGGCGCCGGCCAGCCCGAAGAAGTGAGCCCGCACGCCGTCGGCGTTATTTCGGCGTCAGTCTGACCAACTGATCCGGCTCGTTGAGCAGGAGGTAGATCGCCCCTTCCGGTCCGGTCTTGATGTCCCGCACCCGGCCGTAGCCTTTGAGAAATATCTCCTCCTCTTCGACCTTCTCGCCCGCGAGCTTCAGCCGCTTGATCTCCTGGAACACCAGCGCCCCCACGAAGGCCTGGTGCTTCCACTTCGGAAAGAGATCCCCGGTGTAGAACTCCAACGCGCTGAGGCCCGGCGATGGTTTCCAGAACTTCACCGGCTGTTCCAGGCCCGGCTTCTCCGAGATCACGGAGACCTGCGTGCCGTCGTAATCAAGACCATGGGTGATCACCGGCCACCCGTAGTTCAGTCCGGACTTGAGGACATTCAACTCGTCGCCGCCCATCGGTCCGTGCTCGGTGCCCCAGATCTGACCCGTCACCGGGTGCTGGTCGATACCCTGCACGTTGCGGTTGCCGACGGTGTAGATCGCCTGAATCGCGTCGGCGCGCCCCGCATACGGATTGTCCTTCGGGATCGAGCCGTCGCGGTTGATCCGGTAGGTTTTCCCCGCCGGGCGATCCAGCCGCTGCACATCCGCATTTTCCCGAATGTCTCCAATGGTGAAATATAGATAGCCCTCCCGATCAAACAGCAGCCGGCAGCCCCAGCGCCCGCGGTTTACGAAGTAGAGTTCGTCGGGCACGTTGAACAGCAGTTCCTGCCCCACCCACTGGTGCCCTTCCACGCGACCGCGAATAATCCGCGTCATCGCCGGCCGCTCCTCCGTTTTGCCCTGGCCGAGCGGATGCACGTAGCTGAGATAAACCCAGCCGTTCTTCGCATAGTCCGGGTCCAGCGCCAGGTCCATCATCCCGCCCGTGCCATACTGAATCGTCTCCGGGATTCCGGTTATCGGTTCCGGGTCGAGTTTGCCATCGACCAGCCAGCGAAGCCCGCCCCGCAGTTCCGTGATCAGCGCGCGGCGGTCGTCGACGAACTCGATGCCCCAGGGAGCCGAGCGAAAACCCTGCTCCACCAGCCGCTCGATCCGGACCGTGTAGTCGGCGAGCTGCAAGGTATCGGGCTTCGCGGCCGGGGCCGCCGGAGCCGTGTCGCGGCTGGCCACGATGTAGTCGACCAAGGCCTCGACCTGCGGAATCGGAATCAGCTTCGACCACGGGACCATCTCCTTGCCGGCGATGCCATACATCACCGTCCGCAGAATTTCTTCCCGCGAACCGCCATAGATCCATTCCCGCTTGCGCAACGCGGAGTACTGGCCGCCCTGCATTTGCGCGCCGTGGCAGCCAGCACAGTAGGTTTGATAGAGTTCCGCGGCCGGTTGCGCCTGCGCCACCGCGGCGAGAAAAAGGGTGAGCAGATAAACTTTCATGGTCAGGGGTAGGTAAGGCACGTTTCGCGGAGTTCACCCTGCGCTCAAGGTCGAACTTGCGGTCGCCGGCAGCCTCCTCGCGCCTCGCGGAGCGAAAGGACAGTTAGGAAGGTGCGTCGCCACCGGCCGGCCCACGCCACCGGATCCGCCCGCCGCGCCCTCATCGCCTACCGGCCCGCCACGGACTCGAGGCTGCGGACGGCCAGCTCGGCCAACACGGCGACGCCCGACGGAATCGCCGCGTCGTTGAAATCGAAACGCGGATTGTGCAGCAGCGGATAGCTGCCCTCGGTGCCGTTGTGGAACCCGAGGAAGACAAAACTCCCCGGCACCTGCTCGAGGTAGTACGCGAAGTCTTCTCCGCCCATCGTGGCATGGGTGATCTCAATTCGCTTTTCGCGTCCGAGGGTCTCGTCGATCGCCGTGCGCGCAAGATCCGTCATCGCCGAATCGTTGTGCAACGGCGGACACGGAAACTCGTTGAAACGCACCTTCGCCGTGGCGCGAAACGCCGCTGCAATGTTCTCGGCCATTCGCACGATGGCCGCGCGAATGTGATCCTGCAGCGGCTTGCTCAAGGTGCGGACCGTGCCCTCCAGCCGCGCGGTCTCGGGTATGATGTTGGTCGTCGTCCCGGCCTCGATCTTGCCGACCGTCAGCACCGCAGCCTCCCAGGGATTCGTCTCGCGGCTCACGACCGCCTGCAGCGCGGTCGTGAGATGCGCGGCCACGACCACCGGATCGATGCCGGCGCCGGGATTCGCGCCGTGGCTCCCACGGCCGGTGATCTCGATGAAGAAGTTGCACGTGCTCGCCATCAGGCAGCCGTTCCGCACGCCGACGTGCCCGAGCGGCAGTTCGGGCCAGCCGTGCAGCCCGAAGATCGCAGACACATCCTTGAGCGCGCCGTCCTTGATCATCAACGGAGCGCCGCTGGTGATTTCTTCCGCCGGTTGAAAGAGCAACTTCACCGTGCCCGGGAGCTCGGCCGCATGCTCCTGCAGCACGCGCGCCACGCCGCACAGGATGGAGGAATGCCCATCATGCCCGCACGCATGCATTCGGCCCGGGATCTTCGACGCATAGGGCAGTCCCGTCTCCTCGTGAATCGGCAGGGCATCGATGTCAGCCCGGAGCGCCACCGTGCGATCGCCGCGACCCTTGATCGTCGCAATGAGCCCGGTGCCCCGGGCGAGTCCGCGCTCCACCGCGATGCCGCTCGCCTCGAGAAACGCCGCCAGCCGCGCCGACGTCCATTGCTCCTCGAACGCGATCTCAGGGTGCGTGTGCAACTCCCGGCGCAGCGCAATGAGGTCCGGCAGGTGGCGGGCAATCGAGGCGGAAAAGCGGGTGTTCATGGAAGGCGCGGCGAAGGCCGTCCATAGTTGGGGTCCTGCCGTTGGGCGCGCGAGTGCATTGTTGGTGGAGGAGAAGCCTCATGCTCCGCGCCTGGCCGGGGCGCCGGTCTCCGACCGGCGAATGACCGTACGCGTTTTCAAGTGCGATCACCCGCACGCTTCCTCGCGAATCGCGTTGAGCTGTCTGTCGAATCACAGCTGCCACTCGCTCACGCTCGCAGCCTCGACGCGCGCCAGCCCTCAAGAAAACCAATCGGGTTCTCTCAACCCTCAACTCGTCCGTCTCCTCAGATCGGCGCCACGACGATCACCGGCAGAATGACCTTCCGCTCCACCACATTTCCGTCGCTGTCCTGGGCCGGGGTGAACTGCCAGGCCCGGACGGCGGAGATGACCTGAAAGACCAGTTCCTAATCCACCATCATGTCAGTGGGTCCGAGATTGTACGGGTTGCCGAAGCGATCGACGGTGAACTTGAGATCGAACTGCATCCCCACGTACTTCAAATGCACGCGCGGCCGGATGATCCGCACGGCAATCGGCGCGGAATAACTCAGGTCGTAGCGACCGGACACGCGCAGCGGATCCATCCGCAGGACTTCCTCTTCGCGGGCCTTCTTCTTGGCCGGCTTGGCTGGTTTCTCGGCGGCGGGCGCCGCGGGAACAAGCAGGGCGATCACAACCGCCGTGAGCAAAAGCGTCTTCTTCATAATCTCGATGGGGTAAGGGTTGAACGGACAACCGCGACGCGTGAGAGGTACCACGAACCGCGCCGAGACCGTACCGCCCGCCCCCGAATTGGCAATGCGGGAAGCGAGCGCGGCCGGGACGTTTCGTGCCCGCCAGGCCCTGCTCCGAAGCACGTCCTCCAGAACGGCGCCCGTCCACCCTTGCGAAGGTCGTTGCCCGCGCTCTCAACTTCCCACCGTCGCCCAATCCTCAACCGCCCGCTCAATCATGTCTGCTTCAACCCAACTCCCACTTACGCAGGCGGTGATTGTCGGCGGCGGCCGGATGGGGGCCGACATCGCCCTCGTCTTCGCGCGCGGTGGTTGCCGTTCGTTCATCCTCGAAACCTCCGCGCCGCGACGGGAGGCGCTGCCGGCATATTTTGATCAGGCTCCCGGCGGACCAACGCCATGGCGGCAATTCATTGCCATCGGCACCAGTTGGAGCGAGGCGCCATGGGCCTTGACGCAACTGGCCGTGGAATCGGTCACCGAAGATTTGCCGGCCAAACAGGCCGTATTCGCGGAACTGGTCCGGCACTGCGGGCGGGACACGTTGATCACCAGCAACAGTTCGAGCCTGCCCATCCGCGCGATTGCGGAGGGCCACGCGACCGCCGATCGAATGCTCGGCTGGCACTTCTTTCATCCCGCCGATGTGGTGCCGCTGGTCGAGGTCATCAGCGGGCCGCAGTCGGAGGAGAGCTGCGCGGAGCGGCTCATGGCCTTCTCCCGACAGTGCCGGCTGGTGCCGATTCGGGTGCACAAGGACGTGCCGGGATTCGTCGCCAACCGGCTGCAGCATGCGATGGCACGAGAGGCGTACGCCCTCGTCGACGCCGGCATCGTTTCAGCGGCGGACCTCGATCGCGCGGTGCGCTTCGGCTTTGGTTTCCGTTACCTGGCGGCCGGTCCGTTCCTGCAGCGCGACCATGGCGGACTCGAGGTGCACGCGGCGGCGGCCGCGGCAATCTTTCCCACGCTTTGCAACGATCCTGAAGTGCCCGCATCCGTCCGCGAACGCGTGGCCGCGGGGAAGCTGGGGCTGAAGACGGGGGAAGGATTCTATCAGTGGACACCGGAGGCCGCCGCCGCAGAGCGAACGCGGTATCGACGCGTGTTGGAGCGGGCACTGGCGTTGCTGGAGAAGGAGAGTTCGGAGTTTAGAGTGTAGAGTTTCGAGTTTGGAGTTCGGGGTTTTGGGTTTGGAGTTCCGGTTCGAGGGCCGCGGTCCACGAGGCCGCCGTCCTTCCCCCCTCGGTGCTCTCTCAACCCTCAACTCTCAGCTTTCAACTTTCATCCCGCGCTCGGTCCTACGGTCCCATTTTCCAAACGATGAAGCAGCGGATTGACCGCCGAACCGAAGCGCCCCACTCTGCCCTTCCCCAACGCGGTCGGTTCCGCGTTCTCCGTTTCCCATGAAATCCCCGATCCTTCGATTCACCTTGTTGGCACTTACGGTCACTGGCGTCCTGCACGCCGGTCCGTGGGAGTCTCTGTTCAACGGCAAAGATCTCTCCGGCTGGAAACAGCTCAATGGCACCGCGCCCTACGCGGTCGTCGATGGCGCCATTGTCGGCACCGCCGTGGCGTCCTCGAAGGCGAATAGCTTTCTCGCCACGGAAAAGACCTACGGCGACTTCATCGTCGAGATGGATGTCCGCCAGGAGGGCCTGAGCAACGGAGGCATCCAGTTCCGCAGCCTGAGCAAGCCGGACTGGAACGACGGCCGCGTGCATGGCTATCAGTTTGAAATCGATCCTTCGGAGCGCGCGTGGACCGGCGGCATCTACGACGAGGCTCGTCGCGGCTGGCTCTATCCGGGCACGCTCAATCCCGGTGCGCAGAAAGCGTATAAGTATGGCGACTGGAACAAGGTTCGCATCGAGGCGATCGGCCATACGCTCCGCACCTGGGTCAACGGTCAGCCCGTCGCCCATGTCGTCGACAACGTGACCCCGGCCGGCTTCATCGCGCTGCAGATTCACGCCCTCCAGAATCCTGGCCAGGCCGGCTTCAAGACTTCCTGGCGGAACATCCGGATCCAGACGACCGACCTCACGCCCTCCCCGGCGACGCCCGCACTCTACATTCGTAACACGATCCCGAACAACATCAGCGCCGCGGAGAAGGCGCAAGGCTGGCAGCTCGCCTGGGACGGCAAGACGAGCCAGGGCTGGCGCGGCGCCTCCAAGCAGACGTTCCCCGACAAAGGCTGGACCATGGTCAACGGTGAACTCACGGTGCCGGAGACCGGCGGCAAGGAAGGCTTTGGCGGCGGAGACATCGTTACGGAGAAGGAGTATTCGGCGTTCGAATTCGAAGTGGAGTTCCTGATGCCGGCCAACAACTCCAACAGCGGCCTCAAATACTTCGTCAACGAGTCGGCGGCTCCCATCGGTGGCGGCAATTCGGCCATCGGGCTGGAATTCCAGATCACTGGCAACCTGGGCGAACCGGCCAACGCCGCGGCGGTGAACACCAACGCGCTGGGTTCGGTCTATGAGCTGTATCCTCGTTCGGCGCTGCCTGGCGGTCTCGCCATCATTCCACGCCTCAAGGAATGGCAGCATGCGCGCATCGTGGTGCGGCCCGACAATCGCGTGGAGCACTGGCTCAACGGGATCAAGATCGTGGACTACGTCCGCGGGAGCGCCGACTTCAAGGAACGCGTGGCGAAGAGCAAATACAAGGACACTGCGGAGTTCGGCCTCTGGCCCAAGGGACGGCTGCTCATTCAGGAGCACGGCCGCGAGATCCGCTTCCGCAGCGTCAAGATGCGGGAGCTGAAGTAAGGTCCAAGGAACCCGGCCGGCCGATTCGTCGGCCGGCTCTTAGTCGGGGCGCAGTTTGTCTGCGCCTTAGTGCGGAAGTAGGCAGTCCGGGTATTTTCAGTGGCGACCAGGCCGAACCTGCTGAGTGCAGGGCTGACGATCGTCGGCCGCCCGCCTGTCAAAAAATCTCCCTGCCGTCGCCGCCGATAATCCAGTTTCCTCCCCACGCCGGCCCCGCTTACCGTGCCCCATGACGCGTCGCGAATTTGTCGGTTCGGCCGTCGGGGTGGCGGCCTGGCAGGTGTTTTCTTCCCGCGGGTTCGCGGCCGCCGCGACCAGTCCCAGCCTCGATCTCACCACGCTGACGCTGGTTGAGGTCTCGGCCCGGATTCGCTCCGGCACCGTGACGTCGGTGCAGTTGACCGAGGCGTGCCTCGACCGGATCGCGGTGTTTGATCCCAAGCTGAACGCGTTCATCACCGTGATGCGCACCGCGGCGCTGACGCAGGCGCGGGAACGGGACGCCGAACTGAAGGCGGGCCAGTCGCGCGGGCCGTTGCACGGCATCCCGATCGCGCTCAAGGACAACATCGACACCGCGGGAGTCCGGACGACGGCCGGCAGCGCCGTCTTCGGCAATCGGATACCCGCCGAGGATGCGACCGTCGTGGCACGACTGGTGGCGGCGGGAGCCGTGATCATTGGCAAGACGAACCTCTACGAATTCGCGATGGGCGGCATTTCCTATTTCGGGCCGGTGCGAAATCCGTGGGCGCTCGATCGCGACCCGGGCGGGTCCTCGTCGGGCTCCGCGGCGGCGCTCGCGGGTTCGCTCTGCCTCGGGGCGATTGGAACCGATACCGGCGGATCGGTCCGGCAACCGGCAGCCCATTGCGGACTTGTTGGAATGAAGCCGACCAACGGTCTCGTGCCCGTTCGCGGAATCGTACCGGGCGTGCTTTCTCTCGATTGCTGCGGACCCATGACCCGCACGGTCGAGGATGCGGCCATGCTGCTCAATGTCCTCGCCGGCTACGATCGTCTGGACATCACGAGCGTCGAACATCCGCGCGAAGATTACGTCGCCGCGTTGCGGCAGCCGGTGTCGGGCCTGCGGCTTGGGCTGCCGGTCGGTTACTTCGATCGGCTGGATCCCGAGGTGGCGGGCGCCATGCGCGAGGCGCTGTCCGTCCTCGGCACGCTCACCCGCGGCAGCAAGGACATGAACCTGCCGCCCACGAGTCCGGCCGGAATGGATGGCGGCGGCTCCGGGGTAAGCGCGGAGCTCTACGCCTATCATGAGGAGTTGGGCCGGCGCGACCTGCCGAAATACATGCTGCCGGAGCGGCGGCGCATCGAGGCGCTCTCCCGGACGCACGGCGGCGATGCCGCGGACTACGTGCGTGGCAAATGGGCGCTGGAACTGCTGCGACGGACGATCGATGACGCCTTCATAGACTTCGATCTCGCGGTGATGCCAACGGAGCGGGTGCTGCCGATGACGTTGGACGCCTATATCAAAGACGCCTACGACACGACGGCCCGCGATCCGGGGCTGCCGTTCTCCAATTGCCCGCCGATCAATGTGTATGGGATTCCCGCGATTTCGATTCCCTGCGGATTCAGCCGCCACGGGCTGCCGATCGGGATGATGATTGCCGGTCCGCGCTTTTCGGAAGGCCGCATTCTCGCGCTGGCCAAAGCCTACGAGCAGGCGACCGCATGGCACCGGCGCCGGCCGCGGCTGACCCCGGAAATGGCCGTGCCAGAGGTAAGGATGCCGTAGTGGGCGGGCCACGCCCGCCCAGGGCGTGCACGAGGCACGCCCCTACAAAGTGTGCGGTACGAAACGCGTGTAGGGGCGCGGCTCGTCCGCGCCCGATTGGGTGCGGCCCTTCCCAATCCCCTCTACCGCGATTGCAGGCTGAACTTGTTCAGCCCCGTCTTGCGGCAGGCGTCCATGACGAAGGTCAGCTTCTTCAACTGCGTGGTTTCGTCGGCCTTGATCAGCACCGGGATGTCACGGTCGACGTTCTTCACCTGCTCGAGCAGGGTGAGCAGCTGTTCGTCAGTCACATTCTGGCCGTTGAACGAAACCATGCCGTCTTTGTCGATGCCGATGGTGACCGTGCCTTTGAATTCATTTTTGCCCGCCGTTTCGACCTTCGGCAGCGTGATGTTCAAGGTCGCCGCCGACTTGAACTGCATCGTGACGAACGCGAAGAAGATCAGCATCACGAGCACGTCGATCAACGGCACGAGATTGAGTTCGGGCCGCCGCCGGGAACGCTGGCGCAGGCTGCTCATTACTTGGAGCGCTGCAGGATGCGCTCGAGGAGCACATCGAGTTGCGCCGCATAATTCTCAATCTTCCGCTGCAGGTAGCCGCTGCCCACCAGCGCCGGAATCGCAATACAAAGGCCGATGACGGTGGCTGACAGCGCGAGAGCCACGCCCTTCGTGAACGCCACGGGATCGGGGAGACCGGTGTCCGGCGAAATCTGGGAGAACACCTGCAACAGGCCGACCACGGTGCCGGTGAGGCCGATCAGCGGGGCGGCGGCATAGATGACATCAAGGTAGGGAATCCCGCGCTCCATCCGGTTCATTTCCAAGCGGGCGAAAGCTTTGATTGCGCCCTCGTCATTCCGATGCTGATCGGCGAAATCGACGATCCGCGACAGGACCGTGTGCTTCCCTCCGATGAGCGGGCGACCGGCCACCACCGCATCGACGAGATCCTGCGGCATGATCGCAGTCCGGCGGAGAGCGAAGGCCCGTTCGCAGACGATGAAGACCATCACCAGCGAGCAAAAGCCGAGCGGGTATTTTAATACGCCGGCCCCTTGCAGGACACTGTTGAAGTTAAGGGCCTCGGAGGCAGCGGCAAAAAGCATGGCAGGGAATCGTGCCGGGGTGTGACGCGCGTGGGAAGAAAAGGTTCGGGAAATCTGGCAGGACGGCGCAATCCGTCACTTCGCCAGATACGGCAACCCGGTGGCCGTCGCCTTCACCGCGCCCGCGCCCTCCAGGAGCTCGGCGATTGGATCCCAGCGGCCATTCACCAACGCATCCCGGGCAGTGTCACGTATCCCGACCTTGATCGACTGCGAACCGAAGCGAAGTTCCTGGGCGGTGACATCGAGCACCAGCTCGGCCTGGGGATGGGCGTCGAGCGCAGCGGCGACCTGGGCGATGTCCGCGCGCTGGGCGGTGGCGCAAACCAGGCCGAGGGTCGTGCTGTTGCCGAAGAAGATCTCGGCATAGCTTTCGGCGACGACGGCCTTGAAACCGTACTTCTGGATCGCCTGGGGAGCGTGCTCGCGGGACGAGCCGCAGCCGAAGTTGGCGCCGGAGAGGAGGATCTGCGCACCCTTGAAGCGCGGCTCGTTGAGCGGATGCGGCTTCTCGGAGCCGTCGGGGTTCTTGCGGACGTCGTAAAACAGGCCTTCGCCGAGGCCATCGAACGTGACGCACTTCAGGTAGCGCGCCGGGATGATGCGGTCGGTGTCGATATCGTTGCCGGGGACACAGACGCCGCGACCGGCAACACGGGTGATTTTTTCCAGGGACATGGGACGGTGAAAGTTGAGAGCTGAGGGCTCTGAGTTGAGAGCTGAGGGATGAGAGTTGAGAGTCGGAAGGGTTAGTTCGCGCTGACGTGGAAGACCTCGCGGGCGTCGGCGATCGTGCCGGCAACGGCCGCGGCGGCCACCATGAGGGGGCTCATGAGGATCGTGCGACCGGTCGGGCTGCCCTGACGGCCCTTGAAGTTGCGGTTCGAGGAACTCGCGCAGAGCTGGTCGCCAACGAGTTTGTCGGAGTTCATCGCGAGACACATCGAGCAACCGGCCTCGCGCCACTCGAAACCGGCGTCGCGGAAAATCTGGTCGAGGCCGAGCTGTTCGCAGAGGACGCGGACGCCCTGCGAACCGGGGACGGCGATCGCTTTCACGCCGGGGGCGACGCGCCGGCCCTTGAGATGGCGGGCCACTTCCTGGAAGTCGCTCAAGCGGCCGTTGGTGCAGGAGCCGATGAAGGCGACATCGATCTTGGTGCCCTTGATCGGGGCGCCGGGCTTCAGCTTCATGTACGCGAGCGCCTCCTCGATCGAGGCCTTCTCGTCCACCGCGGTCGCCTTCGCGGGATCGGGAATCGACTCCGTGATGGCGATGCCCTGGCTGGGATTGATTCCCCAGGTGACGGTCGGGGCGATGACGGCGGCGTCGATGGTAACGACGTCGTCGAATTTGCACCCCGGATCGCTGGCGAAGGACTTCCAACGCAAGACGGCCTCGTCCCACGCGGCACCCTTGGGGGCGTAGGGGCGACCCTTAAGGAAGGCGAAAGTGGTCTCGTCGGGATTGACGTAGCCCGCGCGGGCGCCGCCCTCGATCGACATGTTACACACCGTCATCCGCTCCTCCATGGTAAAGCGATCGAACACCTCGCCGCCGTATTCGTAGGCAAAACCGGTGCCGCCATTGACCCCGAGCACGCGGATGATGTGGAGAATGACGTCCTTGGCATACACGCCGGGCCCCAGCCGGCCCGTCACGTTGATCCGGCGGACCTTCAATTTGCCGAGGGCAATGGTCTGGGTGGCGAGCACATCGCGGATCTGCGTGGTGCCGGTGCCGAAGGCGATCGCGCCGAACGCGCCGTGCGTACTCGTGTGGGAGTCGCCGCAGGCAATCGTGGTGCCGGGCTGGGTGATGCCCTGCTCCGGGCCGACGATGTGGACGATGCCCTGCTTGCCCGTGCCGCGGTCGAAGAACGTGATCCCGAATTCGGCGCAATTCTGGCGCAGCGCATCCATCATTTCCTGCGCAAGCGGATCCGCATACGGCTCGGCGAACTGGTCCGTGGGCACGATGTGGTCGACCGTGGCGAACGTGCGGTGCGGCATCGCGACCTTGAGGCCGAGGTCCCGGAGCATGCCGAACGCCTGGGGGCTCGTCACTTCATGGATGAGGTGCGTGCCGATGAGAAGCTGGGTCTGGCCGTTGGCCAGCGTGCGGACGGTGTGGGCGTCCCAGACTTTTTCGAAGAGGTTTTTAGACATGGAGGGAAGGATTGAAGAAAGGATTCTGATGCCCACGCGGGCCGGTGGGGACTAACTCCCACGACCCGCGAACGCGCCTGGCGCCATTTGAAACAATCAGTGTAGCGCAGGCTTTCGATGCCGGGAAATACTTTTTTCGTCTCCGGTGATGCCGGCAAAGCAATATGCCAGCAGGCGATTCCGGCTTCGGCTTCCGTGATCGTCCTTCAACCGATATGCTGATGTTACCGCCAAAAAGGCATCGCAGGGCGGGCCCTGAACCTGCTGGCTTCACACGCTTACCCGATGCAAACCTTGGTCTTCTGGGAACCCGCCGGCCTGTCGCTCGACCGGGCCAACCCGTACGCCGCCCTGCTCGCCCGCGCCCTCGAGGCCCAGGGCGTGCGATCGGTGGCCGGCTTTCGGCAGAATTTAACGAAGGACTGGCTGCGCGCCAACCGGGACAGCTTCGACGTCCTCCACCTGCACTGGCCGTGGGGACTGTATTACGGGGCCGACCTCGAGGAAACGACGAGGAACTGCGCCGCGATGATGGACGCCCTCTTCTATGCGCGGTCGCTGGGTTACAAAGTCGTGTGGACGATGCACAACGTCTACCCGCACGACAGCACGACGCGTGACCTCGACCATCTCGCCCGTCTCGGGATCACGGCCTGTGCCAGCGCAGTCATCGTGCACTGCAACTACGCGCGCCAGCTCCTCGCGAGACACTTCCACCGGACCGAGCGCGTCTTCCTGGCGCCCCATGGACACTTTTGCGACGCGTACCCCAACACGGTAAGTCCGCGGGAGGCGCGGGCGAAATTCGGCTTCGAGGATCATCATTTCGTCTATCATTTCTTCGGCAACGTCCGCTCGAACAAGGGCGTCGATCAACTGCTCGAAAGCTTCCGCGCGCTGCCGGGCGAGCACCTGCGCTTCCTGTTCGCGGCGCGGATTTGCAGCGACTACAGCGCCCGGATTGTGGAGCAGGCGCGCGACGCCGATCCGCGGATCGTGCTCCGCGAGTCGAAGTTCTACGCGAACGAAGACCTCCAGTGGTTCTTCAATGCGGCCGACGTGTCCGTGTTTCCGTTCACGGACATCCTCACGTCCGGTACCGCGATCACCGCGCTGTCGTTCCATTGCCCGGTCGTGGTGCCGGCCATTGGCTGCCTGTCCGAGTTGATCGACTCCACCGTGGGCGCCACCTATGACCCCGCCGCCCCGGGCGCGCTGGGACAGGCGCTCGAGGATGCGCGCCGCCTGAATCGCGACGCCCTGCGGCCGGGGATCGAGCAACGGCTCCGCGAGCTCTCGTGGGACGGAATCGCCCGCACGACCTTGGAAGCCTACCATGCTTAATCCCCTCTTCAGGTCCGCCGAACTGGATAACATCACCCGTCGGGCCCGCAGCGCCGCCTTCCGTCCCGCCATCGAACGGCTCCACCGCGACGCCGCGACGTTCACCACCATGCACCTGGCCGTGCCGGAACGGCCCGGCGGTTACTATCACGACTTCATCTGTCCCGAGCATGGCGTGGAACTGCGTTTCGATCCGCACCAGCCGACCACGCATCACTGCCCGGTGGACGAGGCCCGGTTTGAAGGCGAGAAGTTCGACAACGCCTGGCGCTGGTTCGTCAACCACCACCTCACCGAGCATGCGCTGCGACTGGCGGTCCTGTGGCGCGCCGAAGGCAGCGAGGCCCACCGCGAGACGGTCCGCCAGATCCTGCTCGGCTATGCGGCGCGCTACGCCTTCTACGCGACCTGCGATCGCACCGGGCAGAACCCCGGGGTGGCGACCTACACCACCCTCGACGAATCGGTGTGGAGCATCCCGCTCGCCTGGGCGTATTCGCTGATCGCGGACACCTTGGCGGAGACGGAACGCGCCACGATCGTCACCCAGTTATTCGTGCCGGCCGCGGAACACCTGCAGCGCCGCCGGTACACCGCCATTCACAACTTCACCTGCTGGCATAACGCCGCGATCGCGACCATCGGCCGGATCGCCGGCCGCCCCGATCTTGTTCACTTCGCGCTCGAGGGCGAGATGGGCCAGCGCAGCCAGTTGCGCCAGGGCATGCTCGGCGACGGGCTCTGGTTCGAGGGCTCGACGAGTTACCACTTCTATTCGGTGTGGGCAATTTTGATGTCGGCGCTGGTCTTCCGGCACGACGCCCACACCGAGATCACCAGCGACCCCGCGGTGCGAAAGAGCCTGCTCGCGCCCCTCGCCTGCGCCTATCCCGACGGCACGCTGCCCGCGACGAACGACTGCTGGTACTTCACCAGCATTCTCGGCCCCTGCTGCCATGGAGTTCCGCCCGCGCCGGACTTCTACGAGATTGCCTACGCCCTCTATCACGAACCGGCCTTTGGCGGGACGCTGCAACGCGCCTATCAGTCCGTCCCGCGCGACAGCGTGTATGCGCTGATCTTCGGCGCCGAGACGCTGCCGTCGAACCCGCCGCCGCCGCACCGGAGCGTGAACCTGCCGGCGTCCGGCCTCGCGATTCTGCGGCCCGCCGACGGCGTCGATCTGATGCTCAAATACGGCCCGCACGGCGCCCACCACGGGCATCCGGACAAGCTGGCCCTGACGGGCTGGGCGCACGAGTGGAGGTTCTCGCCCGACCTCGGAACGCCCGGCTACGGCGTCACGTCGCTCGAAACCTGGTATCGCCAGACCCTGAGTCACAACACGGTGCTGATCGACGGCGAGTCCCAGCCGTGGGGTCATGGCACGCTGGAACGCTTCGCGGCGGACACCGCCATCGCCACCGTCGCCTGGGAAGGGATTAAGCTGCGCCGCGCGCTTCAGGCCCGCGCCGAATACTTCGTCGATGTCTTCGAAGTCGAGTGCTCCGCCGCGCGGAGCATGGACTGGATCTACCACAATGCCGGCTCCTTGGGCGCCGCTGCGACCGGCCGGCCCGTGCCCGCGATCGCCGGTGGCGTCGCGTATCAGCATCTGGGCGACGCGCGGGAGCATTCGTCAACCGCTCCCACGTGCTGGCAGTGGCGCGAGGGCCGGCATGGCATGGCGCTCTGGATGCCGGGTCAGGCCGGCGAGCAGGTCTTCACGGGCACCTCGCCGGGCAATCCCCCGGCGACGCGACTCGGCTTTGTCCTCCGCCGGCGGCAGGCGACCCGCACGGTCTTCGTCTCCGTCTTTCACCTGTTTCGCGATCAACCGCTCGTCCGCGGGGTGGAATTCACGCCCGATGGCGGCCTCACGATTCAACTCCCGGACCGCACGGACCGCTGGACCGCGCCGCAACTCTCAGGTCTGCTCTAGCCGTCTTGTTCACTGCCCCATCCCCCAAAGGACCGAATGACCCTCCCCGCCCCTTCCTCCTTTCGAACGAACGGCTGGCTGGTCGTCGCCCTCCTTTGGGTGACCGCCTGCCTGAACTACCTCGACCGGCTGATGATCACGACCATGCGCGGGTCGATCAAGGACGCCATCCCGATGACCGAGGCCCAGTTCGGGCTGCTCACGACCGTGGTGCTGATCGTCTATGGGCTCGGCAGCCCGTTCGCCGGTTACTTTGCCGACCGGTTCAATCGCAGCTCGGTGATCATCGGCAGCCTGCTGGCGTGGTCGATTGTGACCGGCCTCACCGCCTACGCGAAAACCTACGACCAGTTGCTCACGCTCCGGGCTTTGCTCGCCCTGGCCCAGGTCGCAGCCGTGCCAGCGTCAGTCGCGCTCGTCGTCGACTACCATCGGGGCGCGACGCGTTCGCTCGCCTCCGGCCTGCTCTTAAGCGGTGCGATGGCCGGCGGCGCCTTCAGCGGACTCGGCGGCTGGATCGCGGCCGGCCCGGGCTGGGAGTTCGCCCACAAGCTATTTGGCGTGATCGGCATTGGCTACGCGCTCGTGCTCGTCTTCCTGCTGCGCGATTCCCCGACCGTGGAGAGCGCCGCCGCTCCCGGACAGCCCCAGCTGCCACCGGTCCGGATCGGCGAGGCATTTCGCGGACTCCTGACCAATCGCGACTATCTGATGCTCCTGGTCTACAACTGCGTCGCCGGCGCAGTGGGCTGGTCGGTGGTCGGCTGGATGCCCACGTACATGAAGGAGCAGTTCAACCTCACCCAGGGCACCGCCGGCATGACCACGACAATCTATCTCAATACCGCCGCACTGGTCGGCTTGATCGTGGGCGGCAAGTGGGCGGACCGCTGGAGCCGGAGCAATGAGCGAGCGCGAATCATCGTGCCGATCATCGGGCTGTGCATCGCGGCGCCGGCCGTGCTGCTCCTCACCAACGCGCCGACCCTTGCCATGGCCATCGTCGGTCTCGTCGGCTACGGCGTGGGCCGGTATTTCGCCGATGCGAACATGATGCCCATCCTCTGCCTCCTCGTGGACTCCCGCTATCGCGCCACCAGTTGGGGCATCTGCAGCCTGGTCAGCACGATCGTCGGCGGTGTCGGCATCTATGTCGGCGGGCTGCTGCGGGACGCCCAGATCGACATCAGCCGGATCTTCCAGTTCGCCGTCATCAACCTCCTCGTTGCCGTGGCGCTTCTCTTCTACATCTACCGACGCGCTCCAAAGACGGCGCCGGCGCCGGTCGTGGCGACCTGAGCCGGTTTCGCGATGCCGCGCGAATACCAGTTCCCGTTCGAACTGCGGCACCTCGTTTACTTTCGCGAGGTGGCGCGGCAGCTCCACTTTCGCCGGGCCGCGGAAAGTCTCGCCGTCGCCCAACCGGCCCTCAGCCGCGCCGTCGCCCAACTCGAGACCGCCCTCGGTTCAAATCTCCTCGATCGAACCCGGCACGGCGTGGAAATCACGCCGGCGGGCCGGCTGCTCCTCGAGCGGATTGAGCCAATCCTGCGCGGCATCGCGGGCATCCCGGGCGATCTGCAGGCCCTCGCCAGCGGCGAGGTGGGCCGCGTCCGCGTCGCGTTCACCGGTCTCGCGATGGCCACGGTGCTCCCGCGAATCCTGCGTGACTTTCACCAGCGGCATCCCGGAATCCGCCTCGAACTGACGGAGTCACCGACCTCCGTCCAACTGGCCTCCCTTCACGCGGGCGAGATTGGCTGCGGTTTTTTTCATCCCGATGCCCCGACTCCCGGCCTGCGCACCCGGCTGCTGCTGCAGGAACGCAACGGCATCCTCCTCCCCGCAGCCCATCCGCTGGCGGCCCGAGAACAGCTGCGCCTCCGCGATCTCGCCGCGACCCCGTTCGTCCTTTTCCCCCGGACGCACAATCCCGGTTTCTACGATCGCATCCTCGCGGCCTTCACGAAGGTCGGCGTGGTCCCTCGCGTCGCCGAGGAAATCTGGCCGCGGGTCAACGGCGTCGGCCTGGTGCGCGCGGGTTTGGGCGTGACGTTCATGACGCCGTCCGAAGCGCAGCATCTTCCGCCCGAGGTCGCATTTCGTCCGCTCGAAGGTCCGGCCCCGGAGAGCCGGCTCGTGCTCGGCTGGCGCCAGCCGCCCGCGCCCGAACCAGCGCTCGCGGCGTTCCTCGCCGTGGCGGGCGTGACCAAGCCCGGAGCCGCGTCAGCTTGACCGCGCCGGGCTCCTCGTAGCCACGCCCGTCGAGCGTGGATGGGCCCCGATTTGCGATTAAAGATTTTCAATTCTCAATTTTCAATCGGCGTCCGCGGCCACTCCCCGCGGGTTGCACCATGGCGCGTTCGCCGGCTGCAGATTGAAAATTGAAAATCTGTAATCTGAAAGTTGGCGGAGGCCCGAAAGTAGCGCCGTTCAAAGCACCGGCTCGTACCCCTTCCGATACTCGCGCCGCCACAGTTTCTCACCGGCGGGATTGTCCAACATCTTGCCGGTCGTGGGATCGCAGCGGACGACGGTATTGGTGCGGAGCGCAATGTTGCCGAGGTGGCACATCATCGCGCTCTTCTGCCCTTCCGCGATGGGCGAGTTGAGCGTCGCGTTCCCGCGCACCGCATCGAGGAAGTTGCCGATATGCGCGGCGTCGCCGCCGCCCTTGCCCCGGCCGCGGCTGATTTCCTGGCCCGCGGGATCGAAGATTGTCCACGACTCCCAGTCGAAGTTGAGTCCCAACGTGCCGTTCTCGCCGTAGAACATGATCTCGGAGCGAGGCTTCTCGGCGGCACGGGGATGAACGCTGCTCTGCACCCACTCACATCCGCCTTTTTTGCCAAAGTCGTAGCTGGCCGTGCCGGTGTCTGGCGTCTCCTGGGTGTCCTCGAACCAATAGCGATTGCCGAGGTAGGTGATCCGCTCGGCGTAGTCCGCTTGCAGACCCCAGCGCAGGATGTCGAGGCAGTGGACGCCGTTGTTCCCGAGCTCCCCATTGCCCCAATGCCAGAGCCAGTGCCAGTCGTAGTGGACGTAGGCCTTCATGTCGTGGCGGGCGTCGTCGGTCACGGGGCCCTGCCAGAGGCTCCAGTCGAGATCAGCCGGGGCCTTGCGCGGATTGTTTCCGAGCGCTCCCCGCCTGCTGTAGTAGAACGTGCGGCCGAACCTCGTCTTCCCGATCACCCCGCCGTGCAGCGCCTCGATGGCTTCCTTGAACCAGGTGCGGCGCTGATTGCCCATCTGCACGACACGCCCGTATTTCTTCTGGGCCGCCACGATCAACTCCGCCTCGTGCGGATTCTGGCTGCCGGGCTTTTCGACATACACGTGCTTGCCCGCCTGCATCGCGAGGAGCGCGGCCGGCGTGTGCCAGAAATTCGGCGTCGCGATGAAGATCGCATCCACCGTCCGGTCTTCGAGAATCCGGCGGAAATCCGTGACGGCCTGACAGCCCGCCGACTGCTTGGCGGCAACGGTCTTCATCCCGATCGCGAGGCGGTTCGGATCCACCTCGGCAAGGTAGGCGATCTCGACGTCAGGCAGCGTCAGCAGCGCCCGCACATGGCTGAGCCCGCGGCTGAGGCCGACGACGGCGACGCGCAGCTTCCGACCCGCGGCATCGGCCGCGCGCAGATTGGGCAGCCGCGACAGCGCCGCGCCGGCGGCGAGAAGGACAGTGGACTTGAGGACGGAGCGGCGGGTGAGGTTCATGGGGGGTGGCGGAGGGGAGATTGCCAGACAGGAGGCGGGGGAGACTGGGAGTCGGCCTTGGCGGAAAATTGTTCCGAGGTTCAGCGGACAATCTTCAGGATCCGGTTGTTATAGCTGTCGGTGATGAAGAGGGTGCCGTCGCGGTGCACCGTGACCCCGTGCGGCCGGTTCAACTGGCACTGCTCCGGCGGCCCGTCGAGACCCGCGCGTCCGACGACGCCCGTGCCGGCCACCCGCTCGATCTTTCCGGTCGCAGGAACGTACCGGCGAATGAGATGATTCTCCGCGTCCGCGATAATCACGGTGTCGTCGCGGTCGACGCACAGGTGCTTGGGACCGCTCATCGTGGCGGCCCGGGCGTCGCCGCCGTCACCGTCCCCGCCCTTGCGGCCGCTCGCGTTCACCACGGTCCGGATCCGTCCCTGGGGATCCACGACCCGCAGCGCGTGGCCGTTGCGCTCGAGGATATAGACGTTGCCCTGGCGATCCGCCGCGACCGCGCGGGGGTCGACGAGCGGTGCCTCGACCGCGATCGCGCCGTCGACCGGCACGCCCTTCGTGCCGTTGCCGGCGATCAGGCGGGCAACCCCGGTCTTGAGATCGAGCACGTGGACGCGGTTGAGGTCGGCGATGTAGAGCTGATCGCCTGACGGAGCCAGGGCGATGCAGAAGGGCCCGGCGGAACGCACGCGATCTTTCGGCACCGCGAAACCGGGGACCGAAGTCACGGTACGGGTGGCGGCCTCGTAACGCCGGATTCGTCCATTCCACGTATCGGCGATCAGGATATCGCCGTTGGAAAGGACGGCGAGGTTATGCGGCCCGTTGAACTGCGCCTCCCGGGCCGGGCCACCGTCGCCGGTGTCGCCCGGCGTGAGCTGGCCGGCGAGGTGCTGCAGCCGTCCGGCGCCGTCGATCTGCAGCAGCCGGTTGCCCGAGATCATCTCGATGAGGAAGAGCCGGCCAGCGGCATCGAAATCGACGCCGAACGGCTCCTTCAGCGCGGCCTGGACCGCCGGAAGGTCCGGCCGATCCTCGGTGCCGCCGGCGACGAGCACGATTCGATCGGCCCGGAGCGGTGCGAGACCGAGGAGGGCGAGAGGAAAAAACCAGCAGGCAGCGCGTAGACAGTTCATGGGGAGATACGCACGCTATCCGGAAAGGAATCCAAATTCCAGCCGTCTTGCGTGTGGACCCGTCGCTTCGAAAGGCACTCGTCGGGGGTCGAAACGCGCAGTCGAATTTCAGCCTCGGCCGGCCTGAATCTCTGTGAAAGTTGGTGCTCAGGAAGGGACTC
>CANEVO010000045.1 GCA_947442255.1 Opitutia bacterium | reverse complement strand
TCGGACCCTTGGGCGTGATTTTAACGGAGGCCACTCCGACCTGCCAGGGGTACTTGTCCGCTTGGGCGCGCAGCGGAGAGCCACCCGTCAGCCACGCGGCGCTCAGTGCAAGGGCGACTAGGAGGAGGTTCCGCCGCGGCCGAAGCACGCGCGTGGCGGGATTAACGGTCGACGAGGGGGAATTCATGGTGGGGAAGCTTGTTTTTCAGCCGCGGGAAAACAGCCGGATGGAAGCGGCGGGAAAGGGGGCACGCGGGATTTCTCCAACGCGGCGCGATGCTGGTACGCTTTGGCCGCGGCCGGCAAACCTTTCGAACGGCGGAACCCCGGCGCGGATTCCGGGGGTTCGGGCTGACGGTGCAGCGAAGCACCGGTCAGCCCGACCAACTCGGAAGCAGACGTTACTGCGGCAGTTCTTTGCCGCGCGTTTCCGGCCCGAACCAGATGATGACCATGCCGACGAGGTAGATGGCGGCCATGGAGGAGCCGGCCATCGCAAAGCTGCCATTGAAGAGCCCGATGAGCGTGGCGGTTTGCAGGCCACCGATGGCGGCAATGACGCGCCCGAAATTGTACGCAAAACCCTGCGCGGTGGCGCGGACGGCGGTCGGGAACAGTTCGGGCAGATAGAGAGGGAAGAAACCGTAGAAGGCCGCCGTGATGGCACCGGCCACGTAAACGGTCGGAAGGAAGAGCGAACCGTAGCCGGTGTTGCCCTGATAGAACCACAGGACCGACGCGATCGAGCCTACGCACAGCACGGTGAAGGTGATACGCCGGCCGAAGCGGCCCGCCGCGAGCCCCGCCAGGATCGTCCCGGTAATGGCGCCGAGCGACATCCAGATCAGGGTCCACTCCTTGGCGTGTTTCGCGGGGTCGGGTTCAAACTGCATCGCCCAGCGGGGCGCCCATTGGATCGAACCCCAAGTGCCGAGCAACGCCACCGAGGAAATGGCGGCCCCGAAAAGCATGTATTTGACGATCTGCCGGCCATTCCCGGCCGAAATCGCACCGGCGGCCTCGGCCCGAACCATATAGCGGCGGACAGGATGGAGGAATCCGAACAACGCGATGACCAAGGCGACGAGGGTGATGCCCGTGGCGGCTAGCGGCGGCACACCCGCAGGCGACCAGGCCCAGACTATGGCCAAGCTGGCGCACGCGCCGATCAACACGCCGAACAAATCCATCTTGGCCCAATGCGTGGTGGCGCCACGGTCCCGTTCGGCCGTCCACTTTTCGGACTCTGGTACGAACATGCGGATGAGAAAAATCATCAGCGCGGGGAGCGCGCCGCTGATCATCAGGAAACGCCAGCCGGAATTGGCCAGGAGCTTGGAGGTCATTTCCTGCGAAAGTCCGATGGCGAGCAGTCCGCTTTCGATCGTCGCGATGAAACTCAGCATCATCATGCTGATCACGGCTACCAACAGGTAGCCGAAATTGGCGGCGGCCCCGATGAGGCCGGCGATCAGGGCACGGGATTTGCCCGGCCAGATTTCATTGACCAGTGCCACGCCCAGCGACCATTCGCCGCCCATGCCCAGCGAGGCGATGAAGCGCAGGAACGCGATGTGCCAGGCCTCCGTGGCAAAACCGCACAGGCCCGTAAAAATAGCATAGGTGAAGATGCTCAGGGACATCGCCCGCACCCGGCCGATCTTGTCGCCGAGCCAGCCGAAGAGCACCCCGCCGCTCGCGGCGCCGACGAGGAAAACGGCAATGATGGCGCCAAACCATTTGGCGGCATCGGTGGGGGGCGAATTCGGCCCCAGCAACTCGACGAGCGCCGGTTGGCCGATCAGGGGAAAGATCCCCATCTCAAAACCGTCGAACATCCAGCCGAGAAAGGCGGCTGCGAGGGTCATGTACTTGGCCCGGTTCGATGATGCAGGGGGGGCTGAGGTTTTAGGCGAGTTTGTCATGAAGTGCGGTGATCTTGAAATTGGCGATGCCGGCGTGGCCGTCCCGGAGCGACCGGGGCCGCCGCAGCCGCCCGACTTATCGAGCGGTGGAAAAGCGGTCAGCTCGACCTGTGCAGGGCGGGTTCTATTGAGGCAGTTCCTTGCCACGCGTTTCCGGCCCGAACCAGATCAGGACCATGCCGATCAGGTAGACTGAAGCCATGACGGAGGCAGCCATCGCGAAACTCCCGTCGAACAACTTGATGAAGGTGGCCGTTTGGAGCGCCCCGACAGCGGCGATAATGCGCCCGAAGTTGTAGGCGAAACCTTGGGCGGTGGCGCGCACCGCGGTGGGAAACAACTCGGGAAGATACAAGGGAAAGAAGCCGTAGAACGTGGCGGTAATGCCGCCGGCGAGGAAGGCCGCGGGGAGGAAGAACGCACCGTAGGTCGTGTTGCCCTGATAGAACACGAGGATGGCGGCGATCGACGCGGCGCACATGATCGAGAACGTGATCCGCCTGCCAAAACGCCCGGCCGCCAGCGCCGCTGAAATGGCCCCGACGATGGCGCCGATCGCCAGCCAGATGGCCGTCCATTCCTTGGCAAATTTCGTCGGGTCCGGCTCGAGTTGAATCGCCCAGCGGGAGGCCCACTGCATCGAGCCCCACGTGCCGAACAAGGCCATGGACGACAGGCAGACGCCGAAGAGCATCAGCTTGATGATCTTTCGGCCGTTGCCGGCCTGAACCATGCCGGCGGCTTCGGCCCGTTGCAGATAGCGGCGGACGGGATGGAGGAACGAAAATAAAGCGATGGTCAGGCAAACCAGGGTGAGCAGCGTCGCGGGTATCGGCGCCAAGCCGGCCGGAGACCACGCCCAGACGACCACGAGGCTTACGCAGGCACCGAGCAGCACACCGAACAAATCCACGTTGGCCCAGTGCGTCGTGGCGCCCCGGTCACGCTCCGCGGTCCATTTTTCCGATTCGGGTACAAACATGCGGATGAAAAAGATCATCAAGGCGGGAATCGCCCCGCCGATCATGAGCATGCGCCAGCCTGAATTGGCCAGGAGTTTGGCGGTCAGCGTTTCGCTAACGCCGATGCCCAGCAGTAAACCTTCCAGAGTAGTGATGAAACTCAGCATCGTCATGCTCAAGACCGCGACGAGCAGGAACCCGAAATTGGCCGCTGCGCCGATGAGGCCCGCGGTCAGCGCCCGGGATTTCCCCGGCCAGATCTCGTTGACCAACGCCACCCCGAGCGACCACTCGCCACCCATGCCGAGCGACGCCACAAAGCGCAACGCGGCAATATGCCACGCTTCGGTGGCGAAGCCGGACACTCCGGTGAAGATGGCATACGTGAAGATGCTCAATGACATGGCCCGCACGCGGCCGATCTTGTCGCCAAGCCAGCCGAAAAGGACCCCGCCGGCCGCGGCGCCAACGAGGAACACGGCGATGATGGCGCCAAACCACTTGGCCGCATCGGCGGGCGGCGAATCTGGGCCGAGCAGTTCCGTCAGGGCGGGCTGGCCGACGAGCGGGAATAATCCCTGCTCGAACCCATCGAACATCCAGCCGAGAAACGCCGCGATCAGCGTCATGTACTTGGCCTTGTTGGAGGGAGGAACGGCGGCGGGGGAAGCAGACGTCGGGGGGTGGGTCATGCAATGTTGCGAATTGAGGGTGGGGCGCAGACGAAATCAGATTCGTTCACCCCGGGCAAAGAGGATCTTCCGGCGGAAGAAGAAAAAACTTTACCGGCGTCGAACGTCTCGGTTCGGAGTAGGGCCGTCAATGCTTAGTCTCGCTTCTTTGCGGTCGCAGGATGTCCGCGGCGGTGAGGCTGGACCGGGCGCGGCGGGGCGGCCGGCGGCGCTCCGCCGCTCTAACGCCGGTGCGGGGTTTCGGGCGCGTCCAAATCGTGGCGATGGGTTTCCTCCGCGAGCCAGACCGACACGATGGTGACGAGCGCCATGCCGATGAGATAGACGGCAATCGGCCATGGCTTGCCGTCGGCCCAGGTCAGCAGCGCGGTGGCGATGAGCGGGGCGAGGCCGCCGGCGAGGGGGGAGGCGAGCTGGTAGCCGAGCGAGGCTCCGCTGTATCTGACGCTGGTGCCGAACAACTCGGAGAAAAACGCCGCCTGCGGACCGTACATCGCGGCGTGGCCGACCAGACCCACGAGGATCGCCAGCCAGATCGCCCACGTCGCTCCGGTGTCCACCAGCCAGAAGAACGGGAAGGCGAAGAGGGCGAGGAAGATCGCGCCGCCGAGATACACCGGGCGCCGGCCGACGCGATCGGACAGCGCGCCGAAAAGAGGGATCAGGAAAAATTCCACCGCCGAGGCGATCAGCACCCCGTTGAGAATGGTGGATTTCGGCAGGTTCAGTTGCTTGGTCGCATAGGTGAGGATGAAAACGGTGAAGATGTAGAAAAAGGCGTTCTCGGCAAAACGCGCCCCCATCGCGAGGAGGACGTTGCGGGGATATTTGCGGACGACCTCGAGGATCGGCAGCCGGGTTTCCGACTTGGCGGCCTTCATTTTTGCGAAGATCGGGCTTTCCACAATCGCGAGCCGGATGAACAAGCCCACTGCCATCAGCAGGATTCCCAGCAGGAAGGGAATTCGCCAGCCCCAGGACAGGAATTCCTTTTCGGGGAGCGCCGAGCACAGGCTGAAAGCCGCCGTCGCGAGGAGCAGCCCCACCGGCACCCCGGCCTGTACCCAGCTGGCGCGGAGGCCACGTTGCCCGGCGTGGCCGTGCTCGACCGCCATCAGGACCGCGCCGCCCCATTCGCCGCCGACGCCCAGACCTTGTACAAAACGCAGCACCACGAGCAGAATCGGAGCGAGCACGCCGACCTGCTGATAGGTCGGCAGCACCCCGATGAGAAAGGTCGCGATGCCCATCATCATCAGCGTGGTGACGAGCATGGACTTGCGTCCGAGCTTGTCGCCGAAGTGACCGAAGATGACGCCGCCAATCGGACGCGCGAAGAAGCCGACGGCGTAGGTGGCGAAGGCCGCCATCGTGCCGGCGAGCGGGTCGATGTTCGGAAAGAAGAGCTTATTGAACACCAGTGCGGCTGCCGTGCCGTAGAGAAAGAAGTCATACCACTCGATCGCGGTGCCGATGAAGCTGGCAAGAACGACGCGACGCACGGAGTTGGGGGACGGCTCGGGGGGCATGGATTGGGGTTTGTGCCGGTTCAGAATTGAAATGCAAGCAGGCGTGGCAATTCCTTCCGCATTGACCGCTTCCGAGTCCGCGCCGCACGCTTCCGTTGTGAACGCGCCCCTCGAAAAAATTCCCCATTCACGGGCGCTGCCCCTTCGCGCCGCCCTTGTGCTCCTGCTCTCCCTGGCCGGTCCCGGTTTCGTCCTCGCGGCGTCGGATGCGTCGAGCGGCGCGGGTCAGGCGCGGATCGACACCGGAAAACTCCGCCTCGTGATCGCGGACAACGCCGCCTACGGGCCGACGCATCGGGCCGGCTACAATGGTGTCGCCGAGCTTTCCCTCGACGGCGGCCCCAACGTCTTCGTGCCGGCCGTGGCTGGCCTGAACTTCGAACATATTTACAGCGGCGACCAAAATTCCTTCGGCTGGCATATCTTTGAGCCACGGCAGGCGCCGATGCGATTGATTCGCCACTCGGCGACGCGCGTGGAGTTGCAGCAGGAGCGCACCGAGCACTGGCCGCTGCGCAGCCGCGTCGTCTACCAAGCCGGCGGCGACGCGGTCGACATGACCTATTTCGGCACCCCGCTGGCCGAGGCCTGGAGCAAGCACGGCTACATCGGGATTTTCTTCGCGTCCTACATTCACGCGCCACCGGACATGTCGATCCAGTTCATCGGTCGTTCGCGGCCCGGCGCCGGCGAGGCCCGGCCGCGCTGGATCAAGCACGTGCCGCCGTCGCACGGTGTCGCCGCGACCCATCGTCCCGCGGGCAGCACCTGGGAGCCGCCGGCGGACGAGGGCTTCAACATCAAGCTGGCGAAGGGCATCTCGGACTTCGAATACCTCTATCCCTTCTATTTCGGCATTTCCGGCGACACCGTGCTTTTGTTCATGTTCGACCGGCCGCAGCCCGGCCGGGAGGTGCAGTTTTCGCATTCGCCCTCGGGCGGCGGTGCCGGCAATCCCGCGTGGGATTTCATCTTCCTGCAACGCGACTACGGGGTGAATCGCGAGTTTTCGTTCCGGGTCCGCATGGTCGCCCGCAAGTTTACCACCGTCGAGGATCTCGTGCGGACTTACGAACAGTGGTCCGGAGAAAAAGTCGCGCGGCCCGGTAACTGACGTTCGCCGGCTCGCGCCTCACCGGCCGGCTTTGATCCGGGAGGTGTTTCGCCGCCGTCGTTCCGAATCACAGTCTCAACCATGCTCCAAATTGTCCTCGAACAACCCGGCCGGTTCACCGCGGCCGACGGGCCGGAACCCGTGCCGGCGCCGGGCGAAGCCCTTGTGCGGGTGCAGCGCATCGGCATCTGCGGAACGGATCTCAGCGCGTTCGCGGGCCGGCAGCCGTTCTTCAATTACCCCCGCATTCTCGGGCACGAACTGGGCGTGGAAGTGATCGATCCCGGCCGCGGTGCCCCGGGGCTGAGGCGTGGCGACCGCTGCTCGCTGGAACCCTACCTGAACTGCGGGCGTTGCATCGCCTGCCGCCGCGGTCGGACCAATTGTTGCACGGAATTGAAGGTGCTCGGCGTGCATGTTGACGGCGGGATGCAACCGTTGCTCGCCGTGCCGGTGCACAAACTCCACCGCTCGGCGACGCTCGACTACGATCAACTCGCGCTGGTCGAGACGCTCGGCATCGGCGCCCGCGCGATCGAACGCGCCGAAATCCAACCCGACGACTTTGTGCTGGTGATCGGGGCGGGGCCGATCGGCCTGAGTGTGATCCAGTTCGCGTCCCTGTCCGGGGCGAGGCTCGCGGTGATGGATGTGAGCGAGTCGCGGTTGGCGTTTTGCCGCGAGCACCTCGGGGTTGGCGCGACCCTCGTGCCCGCGGAAGCCCCGCGGCGGTTGCTGGAAATCGGCGATGGCGACCTGCCGACCGTGGTGATCGATGCGACGGGCAGCGCGCAATCGATGGGGGCGACCTTCGACCTCGTGGCCCATGGCGGGCGGATCGTTTTTGTCGGGCTGTTCCAGGGCGACGTTACCTTCAGCGACCCGAATTTTCACCGGCGCGAGATCACGCTGTGCGCCAGCCGCAACGCGCGGTCCGAAACGTTTCGCACCACGATCGAGCTGGTCGAGGCGGGCCGGATCGACACCCGCCCTTGGATCACGCACCGCATCGGGCTCGCCGATATTCCAGCGGATTTTTCCCGTGCGATCGCCGGCAACCGGAGCGTGATCAAGGCGATGGTCGAGGTGTGACCGGTGCGGATGGGTCAGCGCGCCCGGCCGGTCCGCCCCGCATCCGCCAGCACCTGCAATTGTGGAACATCGAAGGCCTCAAGCAGGCCGAAGCAAAATTGCTCGGCCTGCGCGTCGACGACGATGTTCTGCTCGACGAGTTCCTTCAGGCTGGCCTTCGCATCGTGCGTGGTCAGTCCGCCGGTCACGCTTGGTTCGAGTGCCTTGGTCACGAGGGCAATCAGACTGGTGCGCGGCCCTTGGGCGGCCAGCGCCACCGGCGTGCCCTTGAACTCCTGGGCCGCCCAGCGCGCCACGGCGGCGAGTTGATCGGCCTGCACGCCGAGGGGGCGTTCGCCGACGGCGGCGATGAGCAGCGCATGGAGAAAATCGTGCTTTGGGATTTTTGCTTCGCCGAATCCGAGCAAGTCCACGGCGAGCACGCGCTGGCCGGCCTTGAGCAGACGGTCGACTTCGGCCGCGAGCTTGCCGCGACCGGCATCGGCGATAAGGACGGTCGTGCCTTGCGGTGCGCCGGGGGAAAACTCGGTGACGGGCACGGTCCACTCGTTGCCGACGCGCACCTGCCAGTGGCGCGTGGCGCCAGCCCCGCCGCGGCCCCCGCTGACGCGGTCCGCGGTCATGGCGGGCGCGCGGAAATGGACGATTTCGCGCAACTTGGCGCGGGCGGCGGTGGGATCGCGGCGGGCGAAATCCGGATCGCGGGGCAGCGCCTGCATCGCGGTCCTGGCGAGTTGATTGAAGTCGAGATTGCCCGCGGGCAGATCGACGGCGAGCGCCTCCGGTGATTTCACCTCCGTCCCGGACGGAATTTCCTTGGGATCCCAGGTTTTGTTTCCCGCGAAAAATATTTCGCCCAGGAAGCGGTAGAACGCCTCGCGATTGTCGACCTCGTAGTTGTGCGTGCCGGGATCAAAATTCACGTGGGTCTGGAGCCGGTTGGGCTGGCCGTGCAGGGCGAAAAGCGGGGCGGCGGCCTGCACGAGCGGGTCCAGCGCATGATCCGCGGCGAAGCAGCAATTGTCCTTGGCGTTGTAGGTGAGGAGCGCCGCGCGCCCGGCCAGCATGCCGGTCAAATGCGTGTAATCCACCACGGTGGCGAGGTCGTTGGGGGTTTGTTCCGAGTCGCCGAGATCCGTCGGATAGGCCGCCCGCGTCCGGAAGCTGGAATAACCGGCGACCGGATTGCAGAGCGTCACCCGCGGGTCGAGGGCGCTGATGATGATCGTCTGCCAGCCGCCGCCAGAAAGTCCGCTCACGGCCACGCGCTGCGCATCGGCGTTCGGGAGCGCGAGGAGGAGGTCGAGCCCCCGGGACATCGAGAGATAGAAGGGCGCGAGCCCGCTGACGCCGCAGAGATCGAGCTGGTTCATCGCATAGTGGTTGAACGTGGGCGCATTCAGCTGGCCCATGTTGAGCCACTCGATGTTCAGCGAGATGATGCCGCGTTTCGCGAGATTGATGCAACGGATCTGTTTGTAGGGAGTCGCCTTGCCGACGAGGTCGTGGCCGTTCACCGCCAGGTGCACGGGCGCCTTGCCCGAAAGATTCTCGGGCAGATAGAGCAGCGCGGGAATCCACAATCCGGGCAGCGCCTCGTAGCGCAGTTTGCGAATGCTATAGCCCGGCCCGCCCGGCAGCGTTTCGAGCCACACCACCTGGGCGCGGGCCTCGCGCCACTGCTGGGCCTGCGCGCCGCGAAAGACGACTTGATCGAGCGTCTTGCGGCGCAAGGTATCCGCGATCGACGTCCACTCGGCGGCAGTCTTGACCGCCGGCATCCGCGGCACGCGGGTGTCGGAAAACCGTTGCGCTTCGTCGGCGGTGAGATTCACCGCGAGCAGCGGGCGGTCGAGTTGGGCTTGGATGTCGCTCGAGGTATCGGCGCCCGAGACGGAAAGCAGGGTCGCCAAGAACAGCGCACCGGCGTGCCGCAAGGGAGGGAATGAGGTCGGCATGGGTTCGGGAACGAAGCTTCTGGGACGGGTGGCAAAAACTTTCGCCGTCGGCCTAGCGCCAGATCACCGACGCATCGATCGATGCAATCGTCGTCCGGCCGGTGAGGGCCATGGCCATTTCAAGTTCGCGGCGGAGGATATTGACGACGCGGGTGACGCCCGGCGCGCCTTGGGCGGCGAGGCCGAAGAGGTAGGGGCGACCGATCAGCACGGCGTTGGCGCCGAGCGCCAGCGCCTTCAGGATGTCGGTCCCGCGGCGAATGCCACCGTCGACCAGCACCGGCACGCGGCCGGCGACTTTCGCGACGACCAGGGGCAGGGCGTCGATCGTGGCGGGCGCCGTGTCGAGATTGCGGGCACCGTGATTCGAAACGAGGATGCCGGCCACGCCGGCTTGGGCCGCCCGGTCCGCATCGTCGGGATTCAGAATGCCCTTCAAGAGCACCGGCAATTTCGTCAGCGAACGCAGCCAGTCGATGTCCCGCCAGGTGACGGTCGGATCCAGCATGGCGCTGTACATCGACTGTTCCGTGGGGCGGTGGCTGCCCGTGGCGGCGGCGAGCCCCTTCAGGTTCGCCCGTTCGATCCCGGGTGGGAGCGAGAACTTGCCGCGCAGCTCGCGGTAACGCGGTCCGAGCACGGGGGTGTCGACGGTGATGACGAGGGCCTGGCAACCGGCGGCTTCCGCGCGCCGGACCAACTCGCGGGTGAATCCGCGGTCCGATTGCACGTAGAGTTGAAACCACAGCGGACCCGTGGCGACCGCGGCGATATCCTCGATGGTCGTCGTGGCGGTGGTGCTAACAACCATGGTCGCGTTGATCGCGCCGGCGCCGCGGGCCACGCCGAGTTCGCCCTCGGCGTGAAACAGCCGGTGATAGGCGGCGGGGGCCAGCAGGATGGGAAAGGGCAGCTCGCGGCCCAGCAGCTGGACGCGGGTATCGATTTTTGAAACATCGATCAGCACCCGCGGCTTCAACCGCAGGCGCTCGTAGGCCTCGTGATTCCAGCGGAGGGTGAGTTCATCGGCCGCGGCGCCGGTGAGGTAGTCCCACGCCATCGGCGACATCTGGCCCTTGGCCGCGCGTTCGAAATCGGGGACGTCGAAAAGTTCGGTCGGGCCCGGGGCGGCCGTGCCCGGCGGTGACGGAGCCGCGGGGCCTGCAGGGGTGGCGGCATTCGCTGGGATCGCCGCCACGCCGGCGACGACGCCGGCCGTGCGGAGCAATTCTCGACGCGTGATCGCCATGGGATCGCGGCTCAGACGTGGGGGTAACGCGGCTGCACGGAGCGGGTGTGGCAAACCGCGCCCGAAAACTCCAGCCCGATTTCCCGCGGAGCGGCCGGCAACGGGCTCGTCGCCTGATCGGCGCCCAGGCCGGACCGAATGGGTTTGTCAATGGGCCGCCCCGTTCGAACGTCATGGCATGCACCTCTTCTTGAGTTTGCGCGCCGGGTTTCTGGTTGGCCTCGCCACGCTCGGTCTTTCCGCCGCGGAGATTCCCGAAGTCATCCCGCTCTGGCCGGGCAAGCCGCCCGGCTCCGAGAAAATCGCGTTCACCGAAAAAATCACGGAGCGCAGCACGTCGACGTGGAAGCACGACCGCTTTGTCTCACAGATTGCAGAGCCGAGCTTGACGGTATTTCGGCCCAAGCATCCGAATGGCGCGGTTGTCATCATCGCGCCGGGCGGCGGCTGGGCGCGTATCGTCCTCGACAAGGAGGGTGCGGATACGGCGGCCTGGTTGAACAAGCTGGGGGTGACCGTGTTCCTTCTCAAGTACCGGCTCGCGACGGAGGGCCACGAAAACGCCCAGGACGTCGGTCTCCAAGATGCCCAACGGGCCATGCGCCTAGTGCGAAGCCGCGCGAGCGGCTGGGGGCTCGATCCGAAGCGCATCGGGTTTCTCGGATTTTCGGCGGGCGGACATCTGGCTGCGACGATCGAGTTCTTTTCGGACAAGCGCGTTTACCAACCCGTCGACGAGGTCGATGCCACCGCCGCCCGGCCCGATTTCTCGATCCTGGGGTATGCCCCGGCCGGAGCGTTGCCTTCGACGGGGCGGAGTGCCTCGGCCGTCGGCCGGATGTTGCAGGATTACCGGATCGTGGCCGCTCCGGGGGCCAAGTATCCGCCCACGTTTATCCTGCACGCCGACGATGACCGGGCGGTCCCGGCGCAAAATGCGGCCATGACCTATCTCGAACTCAAGAAGGCCGGAGCCACGGTGGAACTGCATGTCTTCAAAAGCGGCGGCCACGGCTTTGGCGTGCGGGAGGCCGAAGGGCCTGTCGCGCGCTGGCCGGAATTGTGCGCGGACTGGCTGAGGGAAATTGGCGTGCTGGGCACGACCGGCAAACCCTGAGGTTCCCGGCGTTTCCTTTGTCCGGGTGGACGTCTACAGCAGCGAGCCCTGGTCGCCGCCGAGCGCGGCCTTCAGTCCGACGGCGGTGTAGCCCTTGGCGGTGAGGACGCGGCCCTGGGGCGTGCGTTGCAGATAGCCTTCCTGAATCAGGAAGGGCTCGTGCACCTCTTCGAGGGTCTCGGCCTCTTCGCCCACCGCCACCGCGATCGTGCTCATGCCTACGGGACCGCCGCGGTAGTTCTCGGCCATTACGCGCAGCATCCGTTTGTCCATTTCGTCGAGCCCCGCGGCGTCGATTTCCAGCAACTCGAGGGCGGCGGCGGCGACCGGCTGGGTGATTTTCCCCTGTGCCCGTTCCTGCGCGTAGTCGCGGCAGAAATTGATGAGGTTGTTGGCGACGCGCGGCGTGCCGCGCGCCCGCGTGGCGATCTCCTGCGCCCCGCCCGCGTCGATCGCGACCTTGAGCAATCCGCAACTGCGGCGGACAATGCCTTCTAGGGTGGCGTGGTCGTAGTAGTCGAGGCGCGTTTGCAGCGTGAAGCGCGAGCGCAGCGGCGCGGTGAGCAGGCCGCTGCGCGTGGTCGCGCCGATCAGCGTGAAGCGCGGGATCGAGAGCCGCACGCTGCGTGCGTTGGGCCCCTGATCGATCATGATGTCGATGCGGAAATCCTCCATCGCCGAGTAGAGGTACTCCTCGACGGTCTTCGGGATGCGGTGGATCTCGTCGATGAAGAGAATGTCACCCTCTTCGAGATTCGTCAGCAGTCCCGCGAGATCGCCGGCCTTCTCCACCACGGGGCCCGACGTGATGCGCACGTTGCGGCCCAGTTCGTGCCCGAGGATGAACGCGAGCGTGGTCTTGCCGAGCCCCGGCGGTCCGGAGAGGAGGATGTGATTGAGCGCCTCGTCGCGTTTCTTGGCCGCGCCAACCATGACCTGCAGGCGCTCGACGGTCTTGGCCTGGCCGGTGAAATCGGCAAAGGACAGCGGCCGCAGCGCGGCCTCCGCCGGTGACACGGGCGCGGCGAGTGCGCTGGAAATGAAGCCGAGGCCTTTGGCAGAATTATCGGGGGCGGGCATGGGTGCGATCAAAAGCCGTTAATGCGAAAAGCGCGAAGCTAACAGGGGTGGATACATTTCTTCACCTGATTTTCACCTTTCACTTCCGGCCCTTATTTCCACTCCACGTCCGCACCGAGGCTGCGGAGGTTTTCCACGAAGTTGGGATGGGCCCGCTTGATCGTGTCGGCATTCTTCACGACGGAGCGGCCCGGGATGCTGGCCGCGACCATGTAGAGGCCGACGGCAGCGCGGATGATGTAGGGCGCATCGACGGTCGTCGGCCGCAGCGGGCGGTCGCCGAACACGATGACGCGGTGCGGGTCGCTCACAACCACATGTGCGCCGAATTTCGAGAGCTCGGGCATCCAGGTGAAGCCGCCCTCGTAGACTTTGTTCCAAAACTGGATCGCCCCCTTGGCGCGCACCGCCAGCGCGAGCATGCACGGCAGCAGGTCGACCGGGAAATACGGCCAGGGTGCGGCCTCGATTTTGGGCAGGAGATTGGTGGTGAAGGGCCGCTCGATCTCGAGCGATTGCCGGCGGCGCACGCGGGCCGTGTCGCCCTCGTGTTCGACCACGACCCCAACCTTGCGGAAGGCGCGGGCGATCAGATCGAAGTGGTGCGGTACCGAGTTCCTGACCTTCACGTCGCCGCCGGTGATGGCGCCGAGGGCGAGAAACGTGACGACTTCGTGATAGTCGGTGGTGATGGTGAACGCGCCGCCGCCGAGCCGCGGGACGCCCTCGACCACGAGCTGGCTCGTGCCGATGCCGCTGATGTTGGCGCCCATCGCGACCAGCACGTGGCACAGATCCTGGACGTGGGGCTCGCTGGCGGCGTTGATGAGCGTCGATTCGCCCTCGGCGACAGCCGCCGCCATGACGAAATTTTCCGTCGCCGTGACCGACATGTAGTCGGGCCAGTGGCGGGCGCCGCGGAACCGGCCGGCGAGACGCAGCTTCAGCGCGCCGTTGTGCGAGATCTTCGCGCCCAGATGGCCGAGAATTTCGAGGTGCGGATCGAGTTCGCGAATGCCCAGCGAGCAGCCCTTGGCGTTCGACGGGAGCGCGATTTTTTTCATCCGCTGCAGCAGCGGTGCGAACAAAAGAACCGACGACCGCATGCCCGACGGCAATTCGCCGTCCAGCCGGCGGGCGTCGAAGGTCGAGTGGTCGATCGCCAGCGTGCCCGCCGCCTTGTCCCACGTGATCCGGGAACCCTGCTCCTGGAAAAACGTGACGAGTTTTTCGACGTCCGTGATCGCGGGGACGTTGCGCAGCGTGACGGGCTCGTCCGTGAGCAGGGAGGCGCACAAGATCGGGAGCACCGAGTTTTTGTTGCCGGACGGCGTGATCGTGCCGGAAAGCGGCTTGCCGCCGTTGACGATGAGATCGGCCATGAGCGTGGAACGTGACTGCGGGCGTGAGCGATGGGTCGGTGCGCACCCCACCCGCTCAAGCGGGCGGCGGCGCAGCCGGAATAAAAAAGGCGCCCACGAAGTGGACGCCTTTGAAATGCGCGCGGGGTCGCGCGGGGAGCAAGTTCTAATGCTTCGATCGCATCAAATTGCCCCGCCGCCCTGCTGGCCTTCGGGCCGCGGACCGCGATTGTCGTCGCGATAGCCGCCACCGCCACCGCCACTCGGGCCCCGACCGCGACCGCCGCGACGCCGACGGCGCCGCTGGCCACCTTGATCGCCTTCGCCCTGCTGGCGGGGATCGCCGCCGCCCTGGCCTTCAGGCCGGGGGCCGCGGTTGTCGTCGCGATAGCCGCCACCCTGACCACGCCCGCGGTCGCCACGATGCCGTTGATGACCACGGTCACCGTCTTCCCGCCGGCCTTCATGCGCCGGCCGGTCGCCGGCGGGAGCGGCGCTGGAGCCGCCGCCGAAAAGACCTTTCAGCCAGCCGAAGAAACCGCCGGACTTTTTCGGCGCTTCGGGTTGCCGGGGGCGTGCGGAGAACGGTTGATTCGTGCGCGGCTCGAACTTGCGATCGTTCCGCCGCGGCTCGCGACCTTCACGCCGTTCGTAGGGTTTGGGCTCGCGCGGTTCCAAAGCTTTCGGGTCCTGCGGTTCGCGGGGCTCCAAGGGCCGGTTTTCACGCCGATCCCGATCGCGCTCGGTACGAAATGTCGGGCGGTCGTCGCGCCGCGGAGCGGCGGGGGTGGCAGCGGCGGGTTCGTTACCCGCGGCCGCTTCCCAGCTCACGGCCGGGCGTTTGGCCGGCTCGGGCGGGAGAATCTTTAATTCGGTCTTACCCGGTTCCTGGTAAGGGAACATCGGTTTGGCGGCGTTTTCCGGAACCTCGGGCTGGCGGGATTCCGCGGCGCGCACGGGCGCCTCGGCGGAGCGTTCGGTGGCGTCGATCGAAGCGGAAGATTCCGGTACCGGCGAGCGGGAGATCGGAGCCGGGGCCGGAGTGGGAGGAGCGGCCTGCGGGGCAGGCTCGTTGACGGGAGGCGCGCTCGACACGGCGGTTTCGCCGGTGAACGGGTTTTTGTATTCGCTCGCTGGCGTGATGACCGCGAGCGAGGTGGGCTTGTAGCCGCCCGACGGGGCGGAGGCGGCCGGCGCCGTGGGCGGCGCGGGGCGTTTGCCCCGGGCGAGGCCGGAGCCACGGTTGGAGCCGAACGTTACTGGGACCGCTGACGGGGTGGCGGCCGCAGGCGCCGCACTCGTGGACTCCGCTGGCGCCGGGGCGCTGGCGGGCAAGTCGGCGGACGCCGGATTCGGCGCGCCTGACTTATCGTTATCTGACATGTTTTGTGTTTTTTGTTAAACGGCGCTCACTCCAGTTAACGGAGGAACGACCGTGGGTTATGATGGCACCCGGAGCGCCGGAGGCGCTCAACGCGTGCATGAAGGAGAAACCATCGCCAGCGTTACCCTCGCGGGCAACTGTAAACTCGGCGCCCCCGCCCGGCGCGGTACGGGGATTGGACCGTTCGGGGTTTGGCGCCGTAAAAAACCTTTGCCACTCATCCGCCGGGGGCGGCAGCCTCCCGCCATGGACAAACTCGAGGAGATTTTTCAGATGCAGGATGCGTTGAACCGGCGGATCGGGGTGAATCTCCCGCCGCCGACCGACGAGGAAAAGACCAAGTGGATCCTCAATTATACGCGGGCCATGCAGCAGGAAACGGCCGAACTGATCGACAGCGTGCCGTGGAAGTGGTGGGCGAAGTACCAGAAGTTCGACGAACAGAACGCCAAGGTCGAGGTTGTCGACCTGTTTCATTTTCTCGTCTCGCTCGCGCAGACGCTTGGGATGACGGCTGATGATGTCTATCAGGCGTACCTGAAAAAGAACGCCGTCAACCACCAGCGGCAGGAATCCGGCTACGTCAAAAAGGACGAAGCCGATTCCAAACACATCTGAGGAGGGTTTCGCGGCGCGAAAACCTACCGTGACACCACAAACGCCGCCGTCACGTCGACCGCGACGTTGCCGTTTTCCACGATCGAGGCCTTGAGCTTCAACTTCGCCTTCCCGTAGCGGCTCAACGCTTCCTTGAACTCGGCGATCGCCGCCTGGGCCGGCCGCTCGCAGATCGCGCGCAGGTCGCCGATCACGGGACGGCGGTAGGCGGCGCGGCTTTCCTTCACCACGATCCGCCACTCCGTTTTGTCGGCGCCCTTTTCGTTCTTCATCAGTTCCCAAACGACGCCGTAGCCGGCCAGGGTTGCCAGCGAAACCAGACTGCCGCCGAACGCGGTGTTGAGCGAATTTTTGTTCTGCTCTTTCGGCGCGGTCAGCACCAAGGCCCGGTCATCGCTGACGTCCACGCCGACGCCCATCGCCTTCGCGAGGGGGATCATTTCGTGGAGGAACAGCTCCAGAGCGGGGACCTTGACCGATTTCATGCGGCGGCACGTTGAAGGGTTTTAGCCTGCTCGTCAAAGACTCTGCGGATCGATTCGAACTTGTAAAAAACGCGCGGGAGTTTGACCTGCCGCGGTCTGTCAACTGACTCGCCCGGTGCTTTCTGCCGGACAAAAACTGGACACCTCCTTCAGGCTCAAGGTCTTTCAGGACGGGGCCGTCCGGGAAATCATGGTGGCCGACCTGTTGACGCGCCGGACCGTGGTTTCGGTCTATATGAAGAACAACACCCCGAGCTGTGACCGGCAGAACGACAGCCTCGTCGCCCACGCGGTGGAATTCGACCGCGCCGGCTACAATCTGATCGCGCTCAGCCGTGATACCTGCGGCTCGCACCGGCGGTATGCGGCCGCGAAAAAAATCCTCTACGTGCTCGCGAGCGATCCGGACGACCGCTTGGCGCGGGCTGCGGGCTCGCTCGTCGAAAAGTCGATGTACGGTCGGAAATTCGTCGGGCCCGCCCGATCGGCCTTCGTGCTCGATCGTGACGGCACGGTGCTCGCGGTCGTGGAAAAAATTGACCCGCCAAATCACGCGGCGCAGCTTCTCGCGCTGATCGAAACCCTGTAACGCACTCGTGGAATCCGCCGCCGTTCGATAAGCTTGGAACCCGAGTTGCCGTACCGCCGTCTCTGTCCTCCCTCCGCGCATGCCAAAGTCCCCCATGGGCCGCTGTTGGTCTTCCTTGCTCGTTGTCGCCGCCGGGGTGATCGCGTGGTTTTTCCATGGTCGTTCGCAAACGAGTCCTTCACCGCCGCGGCCAACCAGTTGGAACCCCGTGGCGCATTCGCCGCGGCTCGCGTCCGCAGACCGACCGGCTGGAGGCGGGGACGTGGTTCCCTCCGCCGTTCCCACCGGCCGTGAGCTGTTTGCGTATGCCCGGCCGGCGAACGTCTTCGCCCTCGACGCTGCGCTGCCGGCGCCGGCGCGCGCGATCCATTACGTCCGGCTCAATGCAGCATTGATCGCCGGCAAGGCCTCGCCGTTCTGGCAACCGGCGGGAGGCGGACGTTTCGACCTTCCGCTGCCCGGGGGCGGTTCGCTCACGGTGGTGATCGACCAAAGTGAGATGCTGGGCGCGGAGCGTTTCACCAGCACGGGCCACATCGAGGGCCAGCCGGAGAGCCGCGCCGTTTTCGCTTTCAACGAGGGGTTTCTCCATGCTTCGGTCGAGCATCCCGTCCGGGGAAAATTCGCGCTGCGTGCCGCCACCGGCGAGTTTTCGCAGTTCTATCAAATCGATCCGGCCTTGCTCGGGCCCTGCGGCGGCGAACGCCGGCCGGTGATCGATGCGGCCGTGCTCGCGGCCGCGGCCGCTCGTCGTCATCGGCAGGCCGCATTGGGGGAAGAGGCGGCCGCACCGGCTGCGCCCGGCACCGCGGCGGCGGAAAATCCGCAGCGGGCGGAGGTTCATCTCATGATCGCCTACACGCCCGCGTTGCTGGCGACGCTCGCAGGGACCGTCCGCACGGCGGCGTTGCAAAGCGCGTTCGACGCCGCGGTCGCCAAGGTGAACGACGCGTTTGCCGCCAGCCTGATCACGGCGCGCGTGAAGCTCGTGAAAATCGCGGAAACCACCTACGCCGCCGACGGACCGGTGGATCCGTCGAATCGCTTTGTGCGCAACTTGCAGGGCGACGCGCTGACGGCATTGCAGGACACGGCGGATGGGCGGATGGATGAACTGCATGCGTTGCGCGATGCGGCTGGTGCGGATGTCGTTTGCCTCGTCTTGAACCGGCAGGACAACGCGAGCATCGGGCTGAGCTACGTGCTCGAATCGCCTTCGGTCTCCACGGATCCGTCGGTCGCGGCGCTGGCGAACTACAACGCGCTGTTCGCCTTTGCCGTCATCGAGTACGCGGCGATGGGGAGTGGCAACGTGCTGCCGCACGAACTCGGTCATGTCCTGGGCTGCTCCCACGATCGCGCGCATTCGAACGGTGCCGGCGCCTACCCGTATAGTTACGGCTATAGTTTCGTCGGGGCGGACGGGCGCCAGTATCACGATATCATGGCGTATCCGCCCGGCACCGAGCTGAGTTATTTCTCGACGCCGCGGGTGGTGCTGCCTCCGCCGATCAGCGCGCCGATCGGAATCGCCGCCGGCCAACCCGGCGAGGCGGACACCGCCCGCACGATCGAGCAAAACGCGTTCGAGGTTTCGGCCTTCCGGCTGCAGACGCAGGCCGCGGTGAATCCCGGCACGCTGATCAACGTGTCGACGCGCGCGTTTGTCGGCACCGACGACCAGGTGTTGATCGGCGGCTTCATCGTGAGCGGCGCGCAGGCCAAGCAAGTGCTCATCCGGGCCGCGGGCCCGGCGCTGGCGAACTACGGCGTGCCGAACGTGCTCGCGGATCCGTTGCTCAAAATTTTCTCCGGGCAGAACCAGATCGCCTTCAACGACGACTGGGGGATCCAGGCGCCGGGAGCGCTTGCCGCCGAGTCTGCTGCCGCGGGCGGTTTGGTTTTTGCTCCGGGCAGCCGTGATGCCGCGCTGCTCATCACCCTGTCGCCCGGGGCCTACACCGCCATCGCCGAGGGCAAGGCCGGGAGCACGGGCAGCGGGTTGATCGAAGTCTACGAAACTGCTCCGGGCGGGTCGAAGCTGATCAACCTCTCGACGCGGGGCTACGCCGGTCGAAATGGGAAGGAGATGTTCGGCGGCTTTGTCGTGCGGGGCGACGGCGGCCCGGGCTCGACCAAACGGGTGCTGGTGCGGGTGCTGGGCCCCACGCTCAGCCGCGCACCGTTTGGGATGTCCGGCACGATGGAGGATCCCTTCATGGCGGTGTACAATGCCGCTGGCGAGTTGCTGATCCAGAACGACGATTGGAGCACCGGGGCCGAGGGAGGGATATCCCTGCACAACGACTTCAATCCCACGATGCGGTTCTACAGCGAAAAGCAGATTGCTGCGACGGGCTTTGCCCCCACCAACCGGCGCGAACCCTGCGTGATGATCGACCTGCCGCCCGGAGCCTACACGGTGATCGTATCGCCGCTCGAAGTGATCGATCCGGATCCGGCGGTCGCCCAACCCGCGCGGCCCGGGGTTGGTATCGCCGAGGTCTACGAGATCAATCCGTAGGGCGGCGGACGCCCCGGTGACGCAGTTTGGGTTTGCGCGCAGGCGATTCCTCGCGACCTTCCCGGGGTCTGGCGCGAACACGATCGCGACCGGACACGATCATCCACCACTCCCTGCTCGGACCCCGAGGCTTCATCGCCATGCGAAAAGCACCCCAGTCCACTTCCGCCTGCCGGCCGGTTTTCCGACGAGGAAACACTGACCCGGCGGCGTGAAAACCATCCTCGATTTCTCCCGCGCGAAGCGGGAACAGCTCCCGATCGTCCTGCTCGCCGCCTACGACGCGCTGATGGCGCGCATCGTCGCGGAATCCACGGCGGACGCGATCCTCGTCGGCGACAGCGTCGCCATGGTGGCCCATGGCTTCCCTTCGACCGTTCATGCGACGACCGAAATGATGTGCGCGCACGTGGCAGCCGTCCGTCGCGGCGCGCCTGAGATGTTCGTCATCGCCGACATGCCGTTTCTTTCCGTACGGCAGGGCAAACTGGCCGCCACCGCGGCCGCCGGGGCGTTGATCCAGGCCGGGGCCAATGCGGTCAAGATCGAGGGTGTGGCCGGTCACGAGGACGTGATCGGTCATTTTGTGGAAAGCGGGATTCCCGTGATGGGCCATCTCGGCCTCACGCCGCAGTCGGTGCACCAGCTCGGTGGCTACCGGCTGCAGGGGCGCGCCCCGGCGGAGGCGGAGCGCCTGCGGAGCGAGGCGCGGCGGGTCGAGGAACTCGGCGCGTTTGCGCTGGTGCTGGAATGCGTGCCGGCGGCGCTGGCGGGTGCGATCACCGAGGAGCGGACGATTCCAACCATCGGAATCGGAGCCGGTGCCGGCACGGCTGGCCAGGTTCTGGTGCTATCGGATTTGCTCGGGCTCGACGCGCGTTTCCGGCCGAAGTTCGCCCGGCAGTATGTGGAGGGCCACGAACTGGTCCGCGATGCCATCGATCGGTTTGCGCGCGACGTTCGCACGGCGCAGTTTCCGGCGCAGAAGGAAGTGCTGGCATGACCAAACTTTGCCCGAGTGTGGCGGAGTGGCGGGCGTTGCGGAACTCACCCGAATGGGCGGGCCGGTCGGTCGGCTTTGTGCCGACGATGGGCGCGCTGCACGCGGGCCATGAGGCCTTGCTGGCACGGGCGCGGGCTGAGAACGAACACGTGGTGCTCAGCGTGTTCGTCAACCCGACCCAGTTCAACGACTCGAACGACCTCGCCCGCTACCCGCGCACGCTCGAGGCGGACATCGAGCTCGCCCGGCCCCATGCCGACGCGGTCTTCGCACCGGCGCCGGAGGAATTTTATCCCGACGGCTATCGCTACCGTGTGACGGAAAACGAGCTGAGCCGGCGCTGGGAAGGGGCGGACCGGCCCGGGCATTTTGACGGTGTGCTCACGGTGGTGTTGAAGCTTTTTAACGCGGTGCAGCCGACCCGTGCCTATTTTGGCGAGAAAGACTGGCAGCAACTGCAGCTCGTGCGCGGGATGGCGGCGGCCCTGCTGCTGCCGGTGGATGTGGTCGCGTGTCCGACCGTGCGCGATGCCGACGGGCTCGCGCTCAGCTCACGCAACCGCCGGCTTTCCGCACCGGCGCGCCGGCGCGCGGCGGAGTTTCCCCGGGTGCTCCGCACCGCAGCCGACGCCGCGACGGCCGCCGCGGAATTGCGGGCCGCCGGATTCGAGGTCGACTACGTCGACGACACCGACGGCGTGCGACTCGGGGCGGTGCGCCTCGATGGGGTGCGGCTGATCGACAATGTGCGGATCTGAAGCGGACCCACCCTCCACCGAACCCATCATGCCCGGCTCCAATATTCTCTTCATCCTCTCCGGCTCCATCGCGTGCTACAAGGCCTGCGATGCGATCTCGCGGCTGGTGCAACGCGGCCACCGGGTGCGGCCGGTGACGACGGCCGCGGCGCGGCGCTTTGTCGGCGAGAGCACGCTGGAGGGCCTCACGGGAGAAAAGGTGGCGACCGATTTGTTCGAGCCGGGGGCCGCGCTGGACCACATCCATCTCGCGCGCTGGGCCGACCTCACGATCGTCTGTCCGGCCACGGCCAATACGCTGAACCGGATGGCCGCGGGTCTCGGCGACGATCTGGCGGGCGCGCTGTTCCTCGCGCACGACTGGAAGAAACCGCTGCTCATTGCCCCGGCGATGAACCCGATGATGTGGAGTCACCCCGCGACCGTCGCGTCCATCGAGCGGCTGCGCGGCTGGGGCGCGCGTTTTGTGCAGGTAGGCGCCGGCCACACCGCTTGCGGCGAAGTGGGCGAGGGCCGGCTGGCCGAGCCGCCGGAGATCGTGGCCACGGTGGAAGCGGCGCTCGCGCGCCCGGCGCGGCGGCTGCGGGTTTTGGTGACGAGTGGCGGCACCGCCGAGCCGGTCGATGGCGTGCGCGTGTTGACCAACACGAGCACGGGCGCGACGGGCGCGCTGGTGGCAGATCACTTCGCGCGGTGCGGACACGACGTCACGCTGCTCCGCGCCCTGCGCGCCGACGCGGCGGGCGGGGCGTGTCGCGAGGAAACGTTCACGACGTTCGCGGATCTCGATACCGCGTTGACCCGTCTGCTGGGGGCGGAGGCGTTCGACGCGGTGATTCATGCCGCGGCGGTGAGCGATTTTTCGATCGAGTCCGTGGTGTGCGACGGCGGGGAGCGGCCACCTGCTTCGGGAAAAATGGATTCGACGGCGGCGCCGGTGCTGCGCCTCCGTCACAACCCCAAGCTGATCGACACCCTGCGCCGCCGCAGCCGCCACCCGGGGGTGCGCGTCGTCGCGTTCAAGCTCACCCATGGCGCCGATGCCGCCGCGGCGCGCGCCGCGGTCGCGTCCCTGTTCGCCCACGGGGTGCCGGATTTCGTGGTGCACAACGACCTGACGGCCCGGACCGCGGCCGGCGGCACGTTTCCCGCCGAAATCTGGCGGCCGGATGGCTCGGTGGCGGTGCGTTGCGCCGATCGCGCCGCGCTCGCGGCCGGGCTGGAGCAACTGCTCGCGGGCGCCCTGCCATCCGCGGTCACGTGACGGCTTCCGCCTCGCGACCGCTTCGCCGCTGATCTTCCATCCCTGATTCTCATGCTGCTCTGTCTCGACATCGGAAATTCACAAATTCACGGCGGGGTCTTCGACGGCGACGTGCTGCGCTGCCAGTTTCGGAAGACGACGCACCCGCTGGGTTCCTCCGATGAGTTCGGGGTGTTTTTTTCCGCGGTGCTGCGGGAAAACGGCGTCGATCCCCGGGCGGTGCATCGGGCGGCGATCTGCTCCGTCGTGCCCCAGGCGCTTTATCCAGTGCGCGCCGCGTGCGTGAAATATTTTCACAGCGAGCCGTTTGTGCTGCAGGCCGGGGTGAAAACGGGGTTGAAGGTCCGCTACCGCAATCCCCACGAGGTGGGCGCAGACCGGATCGCGGGCGCAGTGGCCGCCGCGCGGCGCCACCCGGCGACGAACATCGTGGTGGTGGACTGTGGCACGGCGACGACCTTCGACGTGTTGACGGCGGAGGGCGACTACCTCGGAGGGGCGATTCTACCCGGCGTCGGCATCTCGGTGGAGACGCTCGCCGGTCGCACCGCGAAGCTGCCCACGGTGGAAATCACCCGCCCGCAAACGGCGCTCGGCCGTTCCACGGTGGAGAGCATCCAGGCGGGCGTTTACCACGGGCATGTCGGCGCGATCCGGCACCTTCTGGAGGAATTGACGCGGGAGGCGTTTGCCGGCCAGCGGCCCCGGGTCGTCGGCACCGGCGGCTTCGCGCGGCTCATGGATTCGGAGAAATTGTTCGATGAGGTCGTGCCGGAGTTGGTCCTGCTGGGCCTCAAGTTTGCGGAACACCTCAACCACGAGGCGTGATACGGCCAGAGTGACGCGCCGCGCCGTCGCACTCCGGCGCATTTTGGCTCGATCCGACCGGTCCAAGGATGAGGCGTCTTGGGCAAAAGCTGCGTGGCTAAATGGCCCGCAACGTGCGGAGGTGATACCATCAAATTATGGACTTCGCGAAATTGACCCAGATGTCGCGTCAGGCGGTGACCGACGCGCAGAACACCGCCCGTCGCCTCAATCACAGCGAGGTCGACACGTGGCACCTGCTGGCCGCGCTCGGCGCGCAGGAGAATGGCGTCGTCCCGGGCCTGCTCGAAAAACTGGCCATCACCGCGGGCGCGGTGCAACTCGCCGTCGAGCGCGAGCTGGAGCGGTTGCCCAAGGTCACCGGCAGCGTCGACACCTCGAAGATCTACGTCACCCAATCCGTCAACGAGGTGCTCACCCGCGCCGAGAACGAGGCCAAGTCGCTCAACGACGATTTCGTTTCCGTCGAGCACCTGCTGCTCGGGCTCATCGACGTCGGCAAGCCCGACGCGCTCAAGAAACTGTTCAAGAGCTTCGGCCTCGATCGCGCGAAGATCCTGAAGGCGCTCAAGGAGGTGCGCGGCTCCCAGCGCGTGACGACCGACAATCCCGAGACGACCTACGCCGCGCTGGAAAAATACGGCATCGATCTCGTGGCGCAGGCGCGCAAGGGCAAGGTCGACCCCGTCATCGGCCGTGATGACGAGATCCGCCGCGCGATCCGCATCCTCTCGCGCAAAACGAAAAACAACCCCGTCCTCATCGGCGAACCCGGCGTGGGTAAGACCGCCATCGTCGAGGGCCTCGCCCAGCGCATCCTGCGCGGCGACGTGCCCGAGGGCTTGAAGGACAAAACCATCTTCTCCCTCGACATGGGCGCCCTCGTCGCCGGCGCGAAGTATCGCGGCGAGTTCGAGGAGCGCCTCAAGGCCGTGCTCGGCGAGGTGAAGGCGAGCGACGGCCGGATCATTCTCTTTATCGACGAACTCCACGTCATCGTCGGCGCGGGCAAGACCGAGGGCGCGATGGACGCGGGCAACCTGCTCAAGCCCATGCTGGCGCGCGGCGAGTTGCACTGTATCGGCGCGACCACGCTCGACGAGTATCGCAAGCACATCGAGAAGGACGCCGCGCTTGAGCGCCGCTTCCAGCCCGTCGTTGTCGACCAGCCGAGCGTCGAGGATGCGCTTTCCATCCTCCGCGGCATCAAGGAGCGCTTCGAGCTGTACCACGGGGTGCGCATCCAGGACAACGCGCTGGTAAGCGCCGTCACGCTTTCGAACCGCTACATCACCGACCGTTTTCTGCCGGACAAGGCGATCGATTTGATGGACGAGGCCTGCGCGATGATCCGCACCGAGATGGATTCGATGCCGCAGGAGCTCGACGAACTCACCCGCAAGGTGCTGCGTCTCGAGATCGAGGAAACCGCGTTGGCGAAGGAGAAGGACGACGCCAGCAAGCGGCGGCTCGAGTCGCTGCGCGCGGAGCTGGCCGAGGCCCGCGAAAAAGCGAAGGGCATCAAGCTCCATTGGGAAAAGGAAAAAGGGGCCGTCGACAAGACGCGCAAGCTCCGCGAGGCGATCGAGGCCGCGCGCCTCGAAATGGAAAAGGCGGAGCGCGCCTACGACCTCAACAAGGTCGCCGAGCTGCGCCATGGGAAGATCCCGCAGATGGAGGAGGAGTTGAAGAAACTCGAGAAGGCGGGCCGCGGTCAGACCACGCTCTTCAAGGAGGAGGTTTCCGAGGAGGAAATCGCCGAGATCGTTTCGAAGTGGAGCGGCGTGCCCGTCACGCGGCTCGTCGAGGGCGAGAAGGACAAGCTCCTCCGGCTGGAGGACGTGCTGCACCAGCGGGTGATCGGCCAGCACGAGGCGGTGACGCTCGTGACCGAGGCCATCCTGCGCGCGCGCAGCGGCATCAAGGACCCACGCCGCCCGGTGGGCAGCTTTCTGTTCCTCGGGCCGACGGGCGTCGGCAAGACCGAGCTCGCCAAGACCCTCGCGGAAACGCTCTTCGACACCGAGGCCGCGATGGTGCGCATCGACATGTCGGAATACATGGAGAAGCACAGTGTGGCGCGGATGATCGGCGCGCCCCCGGGCTACGTCGGCTACGACGAGGGCGGGCAGCTCACCGAGGCGGTGCGGCGCAAGCCCTATGCCGTGATCCTCTTCGACGAAATCGAGAAAGCGCATCCGGACGTCTTCAACGTGCTGCTGCAGGTGCTCGACGACGGCCGCATCACCGACAGCCAGGGCCGCACGGTGGATTTCAAGAACACGATCATCATCATGACCTCGAACCTCGGTTCGCGCTTCCTGCTCGAAGGCGTGACCGGCGACACGATCCCGGAAAGTGTGCGCGAGAGTGTGATGATGGAGCTGCGCAAATCCTTCCGGCCGGAATTTCTCAACCGGATCGACGAGACGATCCTCTTCAAGCCGCTGACGCTCGAGGAGATCACGACGATCGTCGACCTACTGCTCGCCGACTTGAACAAGCGCCTCGCCGACCGCCGCGTGACCGTGGTGCTCGACAAGAAGGCGAAGGAATGGGCGGCCGAGAAGGGTTACGACCCGGTCTTCGGGGCACGTCCGCTCAAGCGTTTCCTGCAGCGCAACATCGAGACGAAGCTCGCCCGCGCGCTCATCGGCGGCGCCGTCACCGAGGGCAGCGAGGTGAAGTTTTTGGTGAAGGACGACGAACTGGTGATGAAATAAGCGGACTCGGTGCGCGTCGGGGGCGGCGCGCCTCCGGATCCAAGGAAGCCTTCGCGATTATCCCCTGAGGTCGTAGCAATAGATCAGGTCCTGGTCGCGCAGGTACAGCTTCCCGTTGCTGATCACGGGGTGTGTCCAGATCCGGCCGCGCGAACTGCGGATCTTGGTCTGGGGATCGAGCTTGAACCGGCCATGTTCCTTCCACGCTTTTGGCGAGGCTTCGGCGAGGACCACCGTGCCGCTGGCTTCCTCCACGCAGTAGAGCATGCCGTCCGCATAGCCGACCGCGCCCTTGCCCAGGCCCCGGTGGCTCCAGACTTCTTCACCGGTCGCGAAGTCCTGACACCCCCACGAGACATCGTTGTGACCGTAAACATGATCACCCACCAGGATCACGCCACCGTGATGGTTCTTCATCACTTTGTTCTCATAGACCGTGGTGACGGCGTTGTTGGCGCCGATCCTGACCATCTTGCAGCCCGCGCCGTAACCGGCCGTCACGTAGACGGCGTTGTCTTTGACGATCGGGGTGGGGATCACGGCGGTCCGGCCGGGAAAATCGGTTTGCCACAGCAGCTTGCCGTCCTTGGCCGCGATCCCGACGACGCTCTTCTCCGTGCGCTGGACATACTGGTGCGTACCGTTGATCCGCGCGGGAACGATCGATGAATAGTGCGCGGGGTCGGTGAATCCCGTCGATTGCCAGAGTACCTTGCCCGTCATTTTGTCGAGGGCGGCCATGGCGCCCTTGGTTCCGCCGGGGGTGCAGAGAACCATGACGCCGTCGACCAGCACGGATTCGGTGTAACCCCAGTTGGGCGTTTTTCCGCCGAGATCCTTCATGATGGCCTGCCACAGGATCTTTCCATCCGCGACGCTGGCGCAGATGAGGTTGCCCGGGCCGCTCAAGGCATAGACGCGATCGCCGTCCACCGTCGGCGTGCCCCGCGGACCGTCGCCCCAGTCGTTGTCGAGGATGCCGCTCAACTTGGCCGCCCAGAGTTCCTTGCCCGTGTCGGCATCGAGTACGATGAGAAACTCGCTGCCGTCCCGGGTGCCGAGGGTGAAATATTTGCCGTGGGCGATCGCCGGGCCCGAGTACCCGTTGCCGGCGTTCTGATAGAGCCAGACGCGTTTGGGGCCTCCCGCCGGCCACGCCTTGTGCAACCCCGTTTCCTTGGAGACGGCCGTGCGGTCCGGCCCGCGCCATTGCGGCCAGTCGAAGTTGGCGGCGGACAACACGGCCGGCAGCATCATGGCCAGGGCGAGGGGGCGGGTCAGGATCTTCAGCGTGCGTTTCATGATTTCCGGGGCGTTGGCGTGGATCGAAGCAGCAGATTCCCGTTGGGGCGGGAGCTCTAATGCTACAAATTAGTACGGGGAATCCTCGAACCTGCAACTCTTACAGGTTCAACGCCAGTTCGCCGGGTGAGCGTTCGCCGTCGCCGATGCCATCATCGCCGCTTGGTCGTTCGATGATCGACGAACGAGGTTGAAATGGAGGTGCCGCTTTCCGGCCAGTGTCACATCATCCGTGATGCGGGGCCCGGGGCGGCGGGTGTACCCGCCTCAGGCGGACAAGCTCGGGCTCGGTCAGGGCAGCGGAGATGGGCGCCTGCATCCCCGGCGGGGAATTCTGGCCCGTTGGCCAGAATTCGATTTGAGCCTCGCACCCCGAATCGACGAAGGCGGGACCGGACCGGGTTCCACCGCCCGCCCGGCCGACGCTCGCATTTCTTCCTTTGCGGTGAGACGGCTTTGCACGAGATTCGAACCACATGCCGGCCGCACCCATCCGCTACTTCGATCGTTACACGCGCACGCTGAAGACCGAGCAGGTTTTCGGCGAAAAATGGCTGCGCTTCGCCTACGAGAATCCGGCGGGTCGCTTCTTCGTCTGGCTCCTGGCGCGGCGCGCGTTCTTTTCCCAGTGGTACGGCCACAAGATGAACCAGTCCGTGAGCTCGCTGCGGATCATGCCCTTCATTGCCGAATACAATATCGACGTGGAGGAGTTCGCGAAGTCGCCGTTCGACTACAAGACGTTCAACGAGTTTTTCTATCGCGCGCTCAAGCCCGGGGTGCGGCCGATTGCAGCCGGCGAAACGACCGCGGTTTTTCCGGCCGATGGCCGCCATCTCGCTTTCCCCGACGTCGACGCGGCGGAGGGTTTTTATGTGAAGGGCTTCAAATTCTCGCTGATGGATCTGTTCGGCGACGAGGCGGCCGCCCGGCCGTTTGTCGGCGGCGCGATGCTGATCTCGCGGCTCTGCCCGGTGGATTATCACCGCTTCCATTTCCCGGTCGCCGGCACGCCCGCGGAGTCGCGGCCCGTTCCCGGCTGGCTTTATTCGGTGAGCCCCGTCGCGCTCCGCCGCCGGTTGCGCTACCTGGTCGAGAACAAGCGCGAGATCACGCTGATCGAGTCGCCGCGGTTCGGCCCCGTGGCGATGATCGAGGTCGGGGCGACGAATGTCGGCGCCATCCGGCAGGGCTTTGTGCCGGGCCGGGCGGTGGCCAAGGGCGACGAGAAGGGCCTCTTTGCGTTCGGCGGTTCGTGCGTGATCACGCTTTTCCAGCGCGGCCGGATCCGGTTCGATGCCGATCTCGTGCAGCAGAGCGCCGCCTACACGGAACTCTACGCCAAGATGGGCGATCGGCTGGGCGAGGCGCCATGACGTTTTCCCCACTAGCTCGGAAACAACCCGCCACGGATGACACGGATGAAAACGGATAAATACTACCAAACCCGGCATGGCTTTTTTTCGGGTCCTTTCGCGAGATTTGCGGGCAAACAATGCCGGCAAATGTTTCTCCTGGGCTGCCTGGGTCTGGCTTGTGCGCGGGCCGCGGAGCCGGCTTTTCTTTTTGCCGAGGCGACGATCGACGACCTTCAGACGCGCATGGCGGCCGGTTCGCTGACGGCGCGCGAACTCACCGCCGCGTATTTGCAACGCATCGCGGACGTCGACCAGGCCGGCCCGAAAATCAATGCGATCATCGAACTGAATCCCGACGCGTTGGCGATCGCGACCCAGCTCGATGCGGAGCGGAAGGCGGGCCGCGTGCGCGGGCCGCTGCACGGCATCCCGATTCTCCTCAAGGATAACATCGCGACGGCGGATCGGATGGAAACGACCGCGGGCTCGCTCGCGCTCGTCGGCTTGAAGCCGCCGCGCGATGCGCATCTGGTCGCCCGGCTGCGCGAGGCTGGGGCGGTAATTCTCGGCAAGACCAACCTGAGCGAGTGGGCGAATTTTCGCGGCGAGCGTTCCATCAGCGGGTGGAGCGGGCGCGGCGGGCAGACGCGCAATCCCTACGTGCTCGATCGTTCGCCGTCGGGTTCCAGCTCCGGCTCGGCGGCCGCGGTGGCGGCCAACCTGTGCGTGGTGGCCATCGGCACGGAGACGAGCGGCTCGATCATTTCGCCGTCATCGGCGTGCGGCATCGTGGGCTTCAAGCCGACCGTTGGCCTCGTGAGCCGCAGCGGCGTGATCCCGATCGCGGCGACCCTCGACACCGCGGGACCGATGACGCGTACGGTGCGGGATGCGGCGCTGGTGCTGGCCGCGCTCGCCGGGGTGGATGCGCGCGACGCGGCGACGCAGGGATTGCCGGTCGGCCTGCCGGAGAAGCTGGCGGCGGCATTGCCCGCCGGCGCGCTGCGGGGCGCGCGGATCGGCTTCGTGCGGCTTGCCGGATTGCGCCCCGACCTCGACGCCGTGCAGGCAGCGGCGCTGGCCGCGCTCCGCGCCGCGGGGGCCGCGGTGATTGAGGTGGGGGAGTTTCCCGGGCTGGCCGCGGCCTCCGCTCCGCGCATCGAGGTCATGCTTTACGAGATGAAGGCGGGCATCGACGCCTACCTGGCCGAGCTCGGGCCGGCGTCGCCGATGAAAACAATGGCCGACCTCATCAGGTTCAACGACGAGCACTGGGCGCGGGAACAGCCGCTGTTCGGCCAGCAGTATTTTCTGCGGGCGCAGGCCAAGGGACCGCTGACGGACGCCGCCTGTCTCGAGGCGCGCGCCGCCTGCCGGCGCCTTGGGCGGACGGAGGGAGTCGATGCGCTCATGGACAAGCATTACCTCGATGCGCTGGTGTCGGTGGCGAATTCGCCGGCCGCCCTGATCGCACCGCCGGCCGGTGGCGACCCGGTTTTTGGCGCGAAGGGGCCGGGCGGGGGCGGCTCGGCGCCGGCCGCACTGGCGGGTTACCCGAGCGTGACGGTGCCGGTGGCGGACGTGGCGGGCCTGCCCGTCGGGTTCCTGTTTTTCGGCCGGGCCTGGAGCGAGCCCAAGCTGCTCGCGCTGGCGGCGGACTTTGAATCGCACACGCACGCCCGGCGGCCCCCGGCGTTTCTTCCGACGATCACGGCGCGGTAAGCCGGGCGGATGATTTCGGCGCTTGCCGCGGGCGGGGCGACTCGGGACATTCGGCGCCGAAGCAGTGGCCCGCGCCCGGGTGGTGGAATGGCAGACACGAAGGTCTTAGAAGCCTTTGCCGTAAGGCGTGCAGGTTCGAGTCCTGTCCCGGGCACCAACTACAGAGGGAGCGATAAGCTAGGGAACGGAAAGGGAGCAAACACGCCAGCGGAAGCGTAAAACGGAAGGATTCGGACGGAAACAAAGGGGATGCGGAAGGATACGGGACCACATGCAGGCAACCTAGTCACGCCTTGACGGGATGGGGGAGGGGATGCATCCGCCGTTATCGGCGTCGAATCGGGATTGGTCCGCTCCGGCTCAAAAAAATTCCCCAAAAGGGGAGGCAAGGGCGATGCCAGAGGGGCTTGCGGTGATCCCCCGAAATCTGGTCCACTTGTAATGTTAGTCTGCGGCCCTAAAAGGCCCAGACTAACACCCAAGGCGGCTCAAATTTTCGGGGTCAGGTCACTTGAATGCCTTGCAGGATTTCTCGTGCTTTATTTCGGTTGTATTCATCCGCTCGCGAAGATGCTGAAAAAAGGTCAATTATCATCCAGATTCCGCATCCACCTAAAGTTAATATTTTAATGATTCCGGTCGAAATATCTCCTAGCCAAATTCTATCATACCAAAACAAAGCCAAAATAACGGTCGTGCCCCGGTCCTTTTTATCCGACGAGTATTGTTGATTGAAAATCATACGTTGAGAATCCGTTAATGATTTAGTCATTTCGGCGATTTCAAATGCACTTAGTTCGGCCATATGTTTTAATGATTAGTTGAACGTTGGATTTTTAGTTCCTTAGAAATCAAGGAGTAAATATGTAATGCAGCAAGACCTACGGTCGGTAGTATCAGCCAATTTGCCGATAACGCTTCAGAAACTCGTCCCCGTATGAGGAAAGCACCCGCTCTTGAGAGTCCGCAACCGGCACACTCATGGTTGAAAATCAACTTCCAAAGACACGGCAGTCCATTCGTCCCATCGGTC
>CANEVO010000044.1 GCA_947442255.1 Opitutia bacterium | reverse complement strand
TTTGGCGGTAGGTCTGCGACAGGACGATTTGTCTAGTCAGGGCCTTCACGTCCCAACCCGACTCCATGAAGTTCACCGCCAGCCAGTCGAGGAGTTCGGGATGGCTGGGCCATTCGCCCTGGGAGCCGAAGTCGGCGGCGGTCGCCACCAGGCCGGTGCCGAAAAATAGTTTCCAGATTCGGTTCACGGCGACACGGGCGGTCAACGGGTGGCTTTTCATGGTCAGCCACTGCGCGAGCCCAAGACGATTGGCCGGAGCGTCGGCCGGCATCGGCGGCAACGCGGCGAGGGTTCCCGCGCTGACTTTTACCGTCGGCTGGGAGTAATCGCCGCGATTCAGGATGAAGGTGTCCCGCGGTTTGGCGGATTCGTTCATGACCATGGTGGGAAACTCCTGGGTGAGTACCGCGAGGCGTTCCTCAAGGTTGGCTCGCGCAACGCGCTTGGGCGCGAGTTCCGCCGTGTGCGCGGCGCAATACGCCCAGAGCGTCGTTTGCATTTCCGCGCTGCGCCCGGCCGCAGGCGTGGCGAGGACCGCAAGGATTTCGGCCGGCAGGTCCGTGTCCTCGTCGGTTCCCGTGACGGCGAGCAGTTCAACGAGGCCCGGGATGAGGTTCTTCCCGTGGCCAAAATTCAGCTGCACCGTGAAATACGGCGTCGTTTCGGCGCGCAGCGGCTCCGCGAAGGTAGCGGTGAGGCGAACCGGTCCGGTGGCCGCGAGGTCCGGCGACCACCCGCTGTCGTTGCGTGGATCGAGGCAACCGGCCGGCGAATGCGCGGGATCCCACGAATTCGCTGTCACCCGCGCGATGGAAAGCAGTTTGTGCAGGTCGACTTGGTCGCCGGGAATCGCGCTGGCCGTGGCCGCGATGGCGGTGAGCATGAAACTGCCCTTGAGCGGCGGATCATTGACCGGCTCTTCCGGTGTATCGGGTGGCTCCGCTTCCCGTGGCCGGGTGCGTCGGGGCACGACCGGGCCACCCCCCCAGCCGCCCCCCGGGAGGTCGGCGAGGGGATGCATGACGACGCGCAGACCGGTGATGGATTCGGAGAGCCGTGGCAGCTCAGTGAGGATGTCGAAGGCGCCGGCGCCGATGGTCGGACGCAAACGCACGCGATTTTCACCTTCGATGTCGAAACCCGCTCCGCGGCCCGGCGTGGAAATTTTCAACGCCTTGATCGGATGAAGCTGCAACTCCCGCCCGCGCGATTTGAGGCGAGCCTGTTCCTGTTGCTCCCAGCGGGCGAGGACGCCGGCGTCGGGTTGGGCGAGTTCCGCAGCCAGCGCGGCGAGTTGCGTGCGCAAGCCGGGTTCCTCGCTGGAGCGCAGCACCGTGTGGGCCTGGATGCGCGGGCCGGGATTCACGCCGCCGTTCCCGTCGAGGCCCTTGTCGCTGAGCGTATTGAAGAAGGCGAACATCTGGTAGTACTCCTTCTGCGTGATCGGATCGAATTTGTGATCGTGGCATTGCGCGCAACCGAGCGTGAGCCCGAGAACGGCCTCACCGAGCGTCTTGACCCGGTCGACGTTGTAGTTGGTCAGATTTTCCTCGGGGATCGTGCCGCCCTCGTGCGTGACCATGTTGTTCCGTTGAAAACCGGTGGCGATGAGCTGGGCTTCCGTCCGGTTCGGCAACAAGTCGCCCGCGAGTTGCTCAACGAGGAAACGATCGTAAGGCAGATTGTCGTTGAAGGCCTGGATCACCCAGTCGCGCCAAAGCCAGAGATGACGTCCGCCATCGATGGAAAAACCGTTCGTGTCCGCGTAGCGCGCGGAGTCGAGCCAGTCGAGGGCCATGCGCTCCCCGAAGTGTTCGCTCTGCAAGAGTCGATCGATGAGCTTTTCGTACGCCTGCCGGTCGCGGTCCTGCACGAACGCGTTCACGTCGTCCGCTGAGGGTGGCAGGCCGGTGAGATCGAGTGTCGACCGGCGGATCAGCGTGGCGCGATCCGCCTCGGCGGATGGCTTCAGGCCTTCGGTGGCGAGTCGGGTCTGCACGAAGGCGTCGATGGGGCGGAGATTGGCGTCGCCGGGCAAGGGGGCTTTTCCCGGGGGAACAAAGGACCAGTGGCCGGCATACTTTGCGCCCTGTTCGATCCAAATCTTGATTTTTTGTCTTTGAGCCGCGGTCGGCCGTTCGTGTGCCCTCGGTGGCGGCATCATTTCCTCCTCGTCGTTGCTGGTGAGGCGCAGCCAGGCCTCGCTGCCGGCGGGATCCCCCGGCTTGACGGGAACAAAGCCGTCGCGATCCGCGTAGGCTGACTCCGCGACATCAAGCCGCAGTTTTGCCTCTCGAGCTTTTTCATCCGGACCGTGACAGGAGAAACAATTTTCGGAGAGAATCGGCCGGATGTCGCGATTGTAGTCGAGCGCGGGCGCGGCGGGAAGCGAGCCCGCGACCAAGGCCAATCCGACGGGCCAACAGCGGATACCCCACCGGTGCTGAATGGGACAAAGCGCCTCCGGTCGGGCCACGGGGTGACTAGGCCATGCAGCTGGGTTCATGCAGGATGATTTGCCCTGGCCGGCTCGACATCAGGAACGTAAAGCCGATTCGTGGCGCACGGTGCCGTGCATACCGGCGGGCTCGTGCGGGGGCCAGAAATTCTTTCTGCGCGACTTCCTGGCGGAGGGCTCGGGGCGACCGGCCACCGCAATCGTGCGGCCGTCGACCGTTCGGAATTGTCGAAAAGATTAATGCAAAAATTTTACCGGAGCCCGTGCGACGGCAGGGGCAAGCTTCCGGCCGTCAAGAACCCTGACCTACGTAGAATTACGCGCTTGCGGGGTATTGCCTTGTTGAACGAGGCCCTTCGCTTCCTGCTTTCCATGTTGTCGAGCACCCCATGACCGCGCTTCCCACTCTCGAACGCACCCGTGCCGAATGGAGTAAGTTGGCTGGTTTCAGCATGGACGGAAAGGATGCCCGACGGCCGGCGGGTTCGAAAGTCGGCGGCGAGACGCAGGGTGGTGCGATGCGGACATGATCATTGCGGCCATCACCGGACTTTTGACCGAAGGCGCGGGGACTGTTGTCGCGACGTATTTCTTGCTCTCGCTTAACTACGAAATCGCGTTGGGCGCGGCGGTGATGCTGACGATCGTTGGCATGCTGCTGCATTGGCGCCTGCCGCAGGAAAGAATCGCGATCGAGGAGCAGATGAAAGACGGCAAGCTGACCGAGGACGAAGGGCGGTGCCGGTTGCGGATCTACGGGTTTTGCGCCTCGCTGTCCACGATTGCGGGCGTGGGGATGATCCTGGTCGAATTGCTGATGAATGTCGATTGAGCGATCGTTGGGAGACCGGCGGCGGACTTCAGCTCATCGGTTATGCGATTTGGGGCGGATCAAGAAAGTCGGGCGGGTGTGCCCCCTTGATGTCGGCCCGAAGTAGCCGCTCGATCGCGTTGCAGGCCGTCTCCACACCCTTGTCCGCCCGCAGTTGCCGGCTGACCGCGATCGCCGCTGCGGCCTGGTGTTCGTCGGCGAGTATTCCGGCCAGCGCCCGCGCGACGTGCGGCAGCCGATAACGTGAACGTCCGAGGGTGCGGCCGACCCCGAGCCGCGTGATCCGGGCGGCGTTGTCGAATTGATCGTGGGCGAATGGCACCACCAGCATCGGCCGGGCGGCCCGCAAGGCCTGCGCCGTGGTGCCGACGCCGCCTTGATGCACGACGACCGAGGCGCGCGGGAAGATGCGTGCGTAGGGCAGGTAGTCCCAAGCGAGGGTGGTGGAGGGCAGATTTGCGGGCGGAGGATTTTTCCCGAGGAGCAGCAATGCCCGGCGGCCCAACCGTTCGGCGGCACGAGCGCTCTCGGCGTAGAAATCGCGGGCAACATAGACCGCGGCGGAGCCGAGGGTGAAGACGATCGGCGGTTCGCCAGCCGCGAGAAAGGCTTCGACCTCGGGCGGGAGGGGCGAGGCAGGACCCGCGGCCGTATCTTCGTCGAAAAACAAAAACCCGGTCTGCACCGTGTGCGGTGGCCAGTCCGGCTGCGGCGCTTGCAACACGGACGAGAAAAGGGCGAGGTTGAGTTGCGGTGAGAACTTGCCCTCGAAGAGCGGATGTTCGCCCGGTGGCAGTCTGAGCCCGGCGCGAAACTCGCGGATCGGCTGCCACCAGGAATGCGACACCCACTTGGCGAGGGGCTTGACTACGCGGGGCAGCCATCCGCCCCGTTGCAGCCAGCGCAGCGCGGCGGGCGCCGGCAGCAGCGGTGGATCGTGAAACGAAAAAAGCGAAACCGGAGCCAGTTGGTAGGAAACCCAGCGAAGGCCCTGGATGGCGGCGAAAATCGGGGCGGGGAAAACGAGCTCGCTGGCGATGAGCAGGTCCGCGGTGGCGACAATCGGCGCAAGGTCGGCATGCATGTCGCGCACTGCGGGAAACAGATGTCTTCGCAGCAGGCGCTCGGATCCGCGGTAGCCGTCCATGATCTCCGCGATGATATGTTCGCCGTGAGCGAGCAGATCCGGTCGGAGCGGATGAAATTCCAACCCCAAGGCGTTGACCTTGGACCGATACATTTCGTTCGTCGCGATGATCACGGTGTGCCGGCGGGCACGCAGCCCGAGTGCCAGGGCGATGGCGGGATGCAGATCCCCGAGCGAACCAAGGGCGGCGAGGACGATGCGGGCCATGGATGGCGGTGGCGATGAGCGGAATGCGGCTGGAAATTTTGAAACCGAGCCCTGTCGAACGGTCGTTTCTACTCGAAGCGTTGCGGCGGTGTCCGATTAGGGGGAGAAGTAACTGGTCAACGCGTCCTGGATCGGTGCGGCCGCGCGGGGCTCGGCGGCTCGCCAATCTTCGCCGATCGCTGCCGCAAGGGTGGCGGCAACTTGCGCGGAGATGACCGGACCGTGAGCGGTACGCTCGCCGAGGGGTGCGGTGGCGGGTCCGAGTACGGCCAGCCAGGTTTCACTCGCACCGGGCGTCGTCTTGCCGTGATTGATCCAATCGGCCGGTTGCATGCCGCGACCGTGGTCGGTCGTGACGAGCAGCGTGGTCGTGCCGCGATACTGTTCGAGCGACTGGAGTTTTTCCCAGAGTTCGCGGATGAAGCGGTCGCAGCGCGTGATGGATTCGAGGTAAGCGTCGTAGCGGCGCCGATGAGCCGTGGTGTCGGGTTCGCCGAGCGCGACGTAGAGGACGCGGGGCTGCAGTTCCTCGATCACAGCGAGGGCGGCCCGAAAGCCGAACGCGTCGTAGTGCTCGTCCCGCGCCTTGATCGGGATGTCCTGCATCCAGCGATCGAGATCCGCGAAGCGGGGCGATTTGGCGGCGAGCCCGGGATTCCGGCTGGAGACCCACACCGGCAACCGACTGCGGCCGACGTTCAGAATGGCGGGCAGGACGTGCCACGTCACCGCGGCGGCGACGCGGCCGGCAAACGGCACGCGTCCGTTCAACCATTCGAGCACGGTGACGTTGCGGTTCGGGATGGGGGCGTTCGACGTGATGAGCGGGTCGGAAAAACCGCCGAGCAGCTCGTTGTAGCCGGGGTAGGAAAACCACTCGGCGTTGGTCACGTTCATCAGGCTGCCGCGATCGCGGTTGCCGAAGATCTGTCCCCGCAACGCGATTTCGTTCCAGAGGAAGGGCATCAGTTTTTTCCGCCGTTCGCCGGCGGTCGGTCCGAGCGCGGCGGCGCGGGCGGCAGCAACTTCCTTTTCGGGAATGCCACCAAACTCGGTATTTAGGATTGCTTCGTCGGCGCCGCGAAACACCTCCTGCCAGCGAAGACCGTCGATCGTGACGAGCAGGACATTGCGTGCGGGCGAGGGCGAAGCGGACCGTGCCGCGGTGGCAAAAATCACGGCCACGAGGAGCAGAAGCGTGGAGGGGAGATGAGACATGGGGATGTGAGCCGGGCGCATGCAGTTGAGCGCGGGCGGGTGAGCGGTGCGATCCCGGAAATGGCGGACCGGTTTCGGCGGGCGACCGGCTTTTGCGCGCACTCGTCACTTGTCACACGGCCCTAGCCCCGGTTGCGTTGCGCCGATGCCGGCCCATCCCACGTTTCGCGAAGCGCTGCGGTTCTGGCTGAAGCTGGGCTTCATCAGCTTTGGTGGACCGACGGGCCAGATCGCGATCATGCACACGGAGCTGGTTGATCGGAAAAAATGGATCGGCGAAGAGCGTTTCCTGCATGCGTTGAACTACTGCATGCTGCTGCCGGGGCCGGAAGCGACGCAGCTGGCGACCTATTGCGGCTGGCTGCTGCATGGCATGTGGGGAGGCATTGTGGCCGGGGCGCTTTTTGTGCTGCCGTCGGCGTTTCTGCTCTGGGGGTTGAGCTACGTTTATGCCGCCCACGGTGCCGTTCCCTGGGTGGCCGCAATTTTCCACGGACTTAAGCCCGCGGTGACGGCAATCGTGGCCGTGGCGGTGATCCGGATCGGGCGGCGGGCGCTCAAGGACGCCGCGATGTGGGCGCTGGCCGGAGCGGCGTTTCTGGCAATTTTCTTTTTCCACGTGCCGTTTCCCGCCATCGTCGTGGGCGCGGCGGTGATCGGATTGGCGAGTTTCCGGAGGGGGCGCGGCGACTCTGGTTTTCCAAAGGAGAAGGCCTGCGATCACCGCGAGGGCGGTGCAGCGGCGCTACGTCCGACTTGGAGGCGAGCGGCCCAAGTGCTGCTCATTTCGCTGGCCCTCTGGTGGGCGCCCGTGATCGTGGCGGGCTGGTGGCAGGGATGGGATGGGGTGCTGGTGCGCGAGGGCGTTTTTTTCAGCAAGGCGGCGATGGTGACGTTTGGCGGTGCGTATGCTGTATTGCCATACGTCGGACAGCAGGCCGTGGAGTATCATGGCTGGCTCACGGCTTCGCAGATGCTGGACGGGCTCGGTTTGGCGGAAACAACGCCGGGGCCACTGATCATGGTCGTGCAGTTTGTGGGGTTTCTCGGCGGCTGGAACCAGCCGGGGACACTGGGCCCGCTGGCGATGGCGACCTTGGGTGCGCTGATCACGACGTGGACGACGTTCGTGCCGTGCTTTCTGTGGATTTTTCTGGGCGCGCCCCACATCGAGCAGTTGCGCGGCAACCTCCGGCTTGGCTGCGCCTTGACTGCCGTGACGGCTTCCGTGGTTGGCGTGGTGTTGAATCTCGCGGTCTGGTTCGGTTTGCATGTTTTTTTCCCGCGGAGTCGGATGCTGACCGAAGTGGACTGGTTTGCCGTGGTTGTGGCGGGTGTGGCTTGCCTCGCGATGCAGCGATTCAAGGTCGGCGTCGTTACCGTGGTGCTGGTGAGTGGGCTGGTCGGGTTGGGCTGGAGTTTCGCGGCTCGGTAGGGGGCGGTGGTGACCACCCCGCGGACGGCCAGGCGCGATTCGTTGCCGCGTGAGCAATAGGCTTGTGAAAGAAACGATGCGGGGCCTGAAAAGGGCCTAGCAGTGTCGGCCAAGTGAGCAAAATTTACCCCCATGACTTCGAATCCCGAAAACTCCCCTCGTCGCGATTTCCTTAAAAATTCCTCCACGGCCCTCGTGGCCGGCGCGCTCGCTTCGCAGCTGAGCTTTCCGTCGATTCTCCGGGGTGCGGCCGAAAATCGGAAACTCAGGCTCGGCCTTATTTCCGCGGCAACGTACGGGTACATGGGCGCGCCGCGCACACTGGGTTCGAATCATGGCACCGCGTTTGCGACCTCTTGCAATGGCTTCGACGAAACGAAGCGGAAGGCGTTTACGGGGACGTTTGTCGCCGCCAAGAAACGCTTGGAGAACGCGCAGATCGTCAAAATCTGGGATCCGGTCAAGGCGGCGGCGGAACAGCTCGCGGATGTATGCAGCATACCGACGGTCTGTGACAGTGCCGACGAATGTGCCGAAGGAGTGGATGCGGTGCTGATCGTCGACGACGGCTCAGGGGCGCAATGGAAATACGCGCTGACGCCACTGCGAAAAGGGGTGCCGACGCTGTGCGACAAGCCGCTGGCGATGACCGCCAAGGAGGCGAAGGCCGTCGCCGATCTCGCCCGGCAGACCGGCACGCCGTTCATGTCGGCCAGTTCGCTGCGCTTCGTGCCCGACGTCGTGGCGCTGGCGCGGGAGGTGCCGTCGCTCGGAGATATCAATCTGGCCACGACGATTTGCGGCAGCGAGCTGGTTTATTATGGAATCCATGCGCTGGAGATGGCCTACGCGGTCCTCGGGCGCGGCGCCGTGTCGTGCGTCAATGTCGGCCAACCCGGTCGTAACCTCGTACGCGTGCGGTTTGAGAACGGCCGCGATCTGATGCTGATGGTGGCGGAGCGCCCGTGGATGCGGGCGGGCTATCAGCTCAATCTCTACGGCACGAAGGGCTGGCGCAGCCTGACGCCGAATCTCACCGACCTCTATTGGTACCTCCTCGATCGATTTGTCACGCTGGTGCGCACGGGCAAGGAGAGTGTGTCGATCGCCGAGGAAGTGGAGGTCATCGCCGTCCTTGAGGCGGGCAAACGCTCCCTGTTGGAAAAACGGGAAGTGACCCTTGCCGAGGTGCTCGCGTAGCCGGCCTGAAACCTTGGAGTTGTTCAGGCTTTGGCCGCTGGCGGCTTAATCCGGGAACCGTGAATTCCGCGCGGGTCGGCCAACCGGCCGGCCGGGTTGCGCTGAAACCGCCAGGCGACGATCCGGCTCTGCTTCTGACCGTGGGCCAGCTCGATCGTGCGTATCTCGGCGGCGTTAACGGCTTTGAGGGCACGATAGACCGCCGGGAGATTTTCGCGTTTCGAGATCAGGGTGGTGAACCAACCACAGAGTTCGGGTTGCCGGGCGCTTTGAGTGATCATCTTTCGGACGAACGCGGATTCGCCGCCGTCGCACCACAATTCGTTGCTCCGGCCGCCGAAATTCAAAACCGGTCTGGCATTTTTCCCGACACCCAGATTTCTCAGTTTTCGCAACGTGCCGGCCGCGGCTGCCGCCGGCGAGGCGTGGAACGGCGGATTGCACATCGAAAGCGCGAAAGTTTCGCCGGGCTGAACGATGCCTTGGAAGATTTCGGCCGGGGATGGCTGGAGCCGGCAATCCACCAGTCCCTTGAGATTCGGATTCGCGGCGACGAGTCGCCGGGCCCAGATGACGGCGGAAGGGTCGATGTCGGAACCGACGAACCGCCAGCCGTATTCGCGGACACCGAGGATCGGGTAAATGCAGTTGGCCCCCATGCCGATGTCGAGTACCGCGACTTTCGGGCTCCGCGGGACGGTCGCTGCTTCGCCTGCGCCGAGCAAGTCGGCCAGATGATGCAGGTAGTCGGCGCGACCCGGAATGGGCGGGCAGAGATAACCGGGTGGAATATCCCAATCCGAAACGTCGTAGTGATGTTTCAACAGCGCTTGATTGAGGGATTTCACGGCGGCCGGATCCGAGAAATCCACCGTTGGCTCCCCGGAGGGATTGAGTTCGACGAAACGTTCGAGGTCCGGACAAACGCGGACCAAGGCCGAGAAGTCGTAGCGGGCCCGATGCCGGTTCCGCGGATGCAATCCGCTCTTTTCCAGTGGTGTTTTTGGACGATGGGTCAATGTGGCGGCGGGTTCGGGGGCACAAAGAACCGGATGAGTAGACGATGCAAACGCGCGGACGAATTTCGATGGGGCGGTAGGGCTGCGCTTCAGGGAAAGAGTACGCGGTCGACACGCTGTTCTTCGGCTAGGCGGCGGAGAAATTCGTCGCGGTTGATTTCATGGGCGCCGAGGAGGGCGAAATGAGGGGTGAGTTGCTGAATGTCGATCCACGTTGCCCCGCGGCTCGCGAGGTGTTCGACGAGCCGGAGCACGCAGAGTTTCGAAACCTCGCTGAGCTGATGGAACATGCTTTCGCCGGTGAACACGCCGCCGGCGGTGACGCCGTAGAGGCCGCCGACCAGGACATCACCGTCCCATGCCTCCACGCTGTGGGCGTGGCCCAGCCGGTGAAGTTCGATGTAGGCCCTGATCATTTCCGGCGTGATCCAGGTCCCGCGCTGGCCCGGGCGAGGTGCGGCGGCGCACGCGCGGATCACGCTTTCGAATGCGGCGTCGATCGTGAATCGCAGGGTGGCAAGCGCCCGGCCGGCGCGCCGAAGATTGCGGGGGATGTGCAAAGCTTCGAATTCCAGGATGGCGCGCCGCGGGGGGCAAACCCAGGGAATCACGCCGGTCAGCGCCGCGTCAGGCCACGGAAATATCCCGCGGCGATAGGCCGAAATCAGACGTTCGGGCGGCAGGTGGCGGTCGAGCGCCACCAAGCCGAGCGGATCGGCGGGGTCGGGAGGGAGCCAGAAGAAATCCATTGCAGGCATGGCGCGGCATGCGCGGGAAAGCTTGTGGCGCGGATGTGGGGTCGCGCGAGTGCGTTTCTGAACTCCGTCGGTGCGCGGCGATGCCAGCGTTCTTCTATGCCCGACTGAGGATAATTCCTTGCGCGGTGGAAAGTGGATCGGCTTCGTTGCCGATCACCCCGCATGAAACGCCCCGCATCCAATCCCGGCGACCGGGCGAAATTTGTCGCCGAAAGTTGCGGGTTCGGGCGGTTGGGATTCTTGCGGGGCTGGATCGCAATCTTGGCTGGGGCGACGGCCTTGCGCGCCCATGATCCCGGGATCAGCACCGCGCAAGGCGAGCTCCGCGCGGGCGTGCTAGAACTCACGGTGGGTTTCGCGCCCGCCGATGCCCAACAACTGCTACCGTCTTCAGCGCGAACGGCGGCGACTTGGACCGAGACGGAATTCACCGCGGCAAAGGCGGCCTTGCAGGCGCTGGCGGCGGAGCTTTGGGATGCACGAGCGGGAGCGACGCGGGTGGTGCCCGTCGAAACGCAGGTAAACCTCGCGGATCGCGACAGCTTGAATTTTCGCTTCGTCTATCCTTGTCCCGCGTCTGGCCGGTTGATGTTGCGGGCCGTGAAGCTGGGCGCCCTGCCGTCGGGTCACCGGCAGTTTCTGATCATTACCGATCAGCGCGGTTCAACCATTGCGACGAAGTTGCTCAGCGCGAAGGACGATCGGATCGAGATCGATCTGGGGTCGTCCTCCTTCCGACCCGCGGAAAATCCAACCGCCGCGGAGCGGGTCGCTTTTTTCGGCTTTTTTCGGCTGGGCGTGGAGCATATCTGGACCGGTTATGATCACCTGCTGTTTCTGTTTGCGCTGCTCGTCGTCTGCCGAAGTTTTCGTTCCATCGTCGCCGTCGTTTCGTGCTTCACGTTGGCGCATTCCCTGACGTTGGCGCTGGCGACGCTCGATGTCATTCAGCTGCCCAGCTCGTTTGTCGAGGCGGCGATCGCGGTATCGATCGTGTTTGTCGGGGTGGAGAATCTTTGGCGGCGTGGCGCGGAACCTCCCGGGCGCTGGGCGCTCACGTTCGCGTTTGGGCTCATTCACGGCTTTGGGTTTGCGAGCGTCCTGCGCGAATTGGGCGTGGGGGCGGGCCGGCAGGGGATCGCGCTGCCGTTGTTTACGTTTAATCTGGGTGTGGAGGTGGGGCAGGTGGCGATTGCGGCGGTGGTTTTGCCGATCGTCTGGCGCCTGCGCAAAAACGAAGCTTTTGTGCGACGCGGGGTGCCGGCATTGTCGGCACTTGTCGTGCTAGCGGGCCTTTACTGGCTGTTGGAGCGAACGGGTTTCGGCTGATCCGCGGGGCGGCCCATCACTTTGCCTCGTAGGTTCCGGATAGCCGCCGTCGGGGCTTGTCCGCGTTGTCAGCCCGGCGCGTAGAGCGATGGCGATAGCCGACCTTTTGTCCCCAACGTCTATCGCTCACCAGTCATGGCTACATTTGGGGCTTTCGCGCCGGTGGGGAATCGTGTTCGAGTCAATGGATGAACTTTGCGTCGCTGGCCAAGCCTTCCGTGTTGACCCAACCCGTCTACGAACCGGGAAAGCCGATCGAGTATGTCGCGCGCGAGATGGGGCTCGATCCCCGGAGCATCATCAAGCTGGCTTCGAACGAGAATCCGTTTGGGCCGTCGCCGCGGGCGATCGCCGCCGCCCGGCGGGCGCTCGAACAGGGGGAGCTTTATCCGGATGGCGGATGTTTCGAGCTGCGCCAAAAACTGGCGGCGGTGCGTGATTTGCAGCCCGATCAGTTCATCGTGGGCAACGGCTCGAACGAGATTATCGAATTGCTCGGACACGCCTTCATCGAAGCGGGGGACGAGGTGGTGATGGGGGCGCCGGCCTTCGTGGTCTACAAGCTGGTGACTCTGCTATTCGGCGCGAAAGCGGTCGAAGTGCCCTTGCGCAACTGGCAGCATGACCTTGATGCGATCCGGGGGGCGATAACTCCGCGCACCAAGCTCGTCTATGTCTGTTCGCCGAACAATCCGACCGGGACGGCCAACGCCGAAGCCGAGCTGCTGGCTTTCGCGCGTCAGCTGCCGGACCATGTCGTCGCCGTTTTCGACGAGGCCTACGCCGAGTTTTTGGAGCGGGAACCCGACATGCGGCCGTTGATCGCCGAGGGCCGCAAGATCGTTTGCCTCCGGACGTTTTCCAAAATCTACGGACTGGCGGCGCTGCGCATCGGTTACGGCTATGCGAGCGCGGAGTTGTGCGGGCTGCTCAACCGGGTGCGGCAGCCCTTCAATGTGAACGCCATCGCGCAGGCGGCGGCACTGGCCGCGCTGGACGATCGCGAGTTTGCGGAAAAGACGGTCCGGGAGAATCGCGCGGGGCTGGCCCAACTGGAGCGTGGTTGCCGCGAACTGGCATTGGAATTTGTCCCGAGTGTCGCGAATTTCATGCTGATCAAAGTCGGAGACGGCATACGCGTTTTTGAGGCGCTGCAGCGGCGGGGCGTGATCGTGAGGCCAGTTAAATCCTACGGCTTGCCCGAATGGATCCGCGTCACGGTGGGCACCCGGGAACAGAATGAGCGGCTGCTTGCCGAGTTGCGTGAAATCAAGCGCTGACCTGGTGCGGGGGCGGTGGGGCTCGCGCGCCGCGGTGCGGCAAGGCTACAGCCGCGGGGTCTCGCGGCGATTGCGTTCTAGCGCGACGTGAACGGCGTCCAGGACAGCGGTGCGGCCGGGCGAAAACAGGAAAAGATCGCTGCCCAGTTTGTGGCGGGCGACGCGCAAAATGTCCGGTGAAGGCCGGCGCATGGTCAGCAGGGTGCCGAGGTGATCGAGCAGGTGATCGATGCGATTGAGATTGAGGTCGAACTCCACCAGTCGCGTGAGCACCACTTGACTGCGCCGATCGGCGGTAAAGGCCCTGATCAAGATTTTGTGCGCTTGTTCGGCCGCGCCCAGTTCGGCGAAGCGATTTGACATGGCGAGCAGGCTATCGGCCCGAAGTGCGGGCTGATGCAGTGCGTGCGTCAGGAATAGCCGGGCGGACTCGTAGTCTCCCAATCCGAGGTAAGTCGCGGCTTGAAGGCTTTGGAGCAGAGGACCGTGGCGTTGCGCCCAATCCGGATACTATCGAAGGAGCGTGCGGATCGTGTTGGAGGCGTTTTGATACTCGCGGGCAACGACCAGAGCTTCGACGAATAAAAAGGCGTGTGGTTCCCACGGCAGATTTCGGACGCGGGCGTGATCGAGCAGCCGGCGCGCGAGGGAAACGTTGCCCATGGCGGCGGCGAATTCCGCCACCCTCAAAATTACGCCACGATCGGCCGCAAAATCTTGAATCAACGAATCGATTTCCCGTTGAAGCTACGCGATGTCGCCGTCCTCCCGGTAGGCGTGGAGAAGCTCGATACGAGGGCCGGGCAGGTCGGGGTGGGCGACTTGGAACGCCAGGGTGGCCCGTCACGCCTCGCCGGAGAGGTTCGATTGCCGCAAACGGAAAACCAGATCGGCGTGGATTTCCCACGTATGGGGGAAGGCAGCGGCCAGCGAGCGCAGTTCCACCAGCGCTAGTTCGCGATAACCGCGTTCCCAATTGATTTTGGCGGACAATAGCCTGGCTTGGACGGAGGCCGGCGCGGTTGGAGTCGATCGCAGGAAATCATCCGCCTGATCGAAATTGCCCTGAAGGTAACTCGCCGTCGCGCCTGCCAGCAAAGCAAGCTGCCGGACTTCCAGCGGCAGGAGTTTCTCGCCAAGTAGTCCGCGGGCTGCTGCCACGGCCCGCTCGTTCTTCTGTCGATTGAGCAACAAGCCGAAAAGCTCCTCCAGATAGCGCGGATCGCGCTGCTCATAAGTCCTACAAGGACTATTACGTGATGTCCGCGCCGGACGACGATTCGAAGCACCGCTGAACGCGGCGCTTCCGCGGGTTAGCGCGAGGCGGCGCGCCGCAGGCGGTCGTTGATGGCGATGCCCAAGCTCCCTCCGGCGGCGGGGGCGAGTTCCACGTGAAGCTGGGAAAATTGCCGGTCATCGGCCCTGCGAAGTGTGGCAAAAAGCCGGCGGGCCGCACCGGCCAGATTGCCGCGGGCGTCGAGCCAGAAGATATTGGCTCGTGCCGGCCCGGCCGGCTGGCGGAAAAAAATATACCCGCACCGTGCATCGCCGTGAGTTGCGATGCGCTGATGCAAAACCACGGGCGTGCGGGGACTGTAGTGGCGCTCCAGTAGGCCCGGTGCGACTTGGGCCTTCACCTCGCGGGAGTTGGCGGCGGAACGACGGGCAAGGCCAACCTTGCAGCCCAGCGTTGCCGCCAACGCTTCGCGCGAAATCGCGCCGGGCCGGAGGACGCGAGGCTTGGCCGGATTGCGCAGATCGACAATCGTCGACTCCACGCCAATGCGCGAGGGCCCGCCGTTCAGGATGTGGCGGATCTTCTTGCCCAGACTTTGTCGCACGTGCCCGGCCGTGGTGGGACTGATGTAGCCAAACGGATTCGCGCTCGGCGCCGCCAGCGGCAGTCCCGCCAGTTGCAACAAGCGCCGAAAGAGGCGATGGGCCGGCACTCGCACGGCGACGCTCTCCCGGCCGGCCGAAACGATGGCGGGTACCGCCGATTTTTTTGGCAACACCAAGGTAAGCGGTCCGGGCCAGAATTTGCGGGCCAGCTTAAGGGCGGCGGGGTTTACCTCGCACACTTGCGGCAGCCCGGCCATCGAATGAAGGTGCACGATCAGCGGATCGTTGAGCGGGCGCCCTTTCGCGCGGAAAATCTTGCGGCACGCGCTTGCCTTCAGCGCGTTGGCCGCGAGTCCGTAAACCGTCTCGGTCGGAACGGCGACGACCTCGCCAGCGCGCAGGCGTCCCGCCAGAAATTTCAGGTTTCTGGTGGTGCCCCGGTAGACGCGGACGGATGCTTTTGCCATGGCACGAAAAAGGCCGGAGAGCGTCTCCGGCCTTGAAGCTTAGGTGATGAGTCTGGACGCTTTACTGCGTGAGCAGCATGTTCCGCGAGTGCTTGATCGTGCGGGTGACGGCCCGCTGATGCTTGGCGGAAAGCCCGGTGTATTTGCGCGGCAGAATTTTGCCCGTGTCGGTCACGAAACGGACCCACGCCTGCGGCGTCGTGAAGGGAATTTCCGCGGGAGTGGGAGTCTGCTGCTTTTGTTCGGTCGTGCTCATGGCTTAAAAGGAGGGGAGAAGGTGAAGCGGGTGTTCAGCTTGTCAACGCGCATTTTGGGCGCCTTGCAGTCCCGATTCACCCGGCCATGCAAAATATTCGGCATGCCTTGCCGGGGCCATACTGACTTGATTTCGGCCGGCCGATATGGTCTGGTTAGGTTGAAATCGATTAGATTATAAGTTCCCGTAGCTCAACTGGATAGAGCAGCAGTTTCCTAAACTGCGGATTCCGGTTCAAGTCCGGACGGGGGCACCATTCTCAATTCGGTGACTCGGTAAAAGGCGAATGGATACCGGCCTGGCCCCGAATTGCACTTGGGAAATTGAGGGGTGCTATTTCTTGAGCATGAATTTCGGGCGAGAGCTTTTACGGAAATTTCGCACCTTCGCACTCGACTTAATTTCCGCAGATGAAACAAAGGTGGGGTCGTGGGCGTCTGATGGCTTCTTCGACCTGCACTTCGCGAATTCGCTTCCAATGAAATCTGCCTTTCTCCGCCGCTGGATCCTCGGGGTTACCCTGCTTTTGAGCGTGTCGCTGCAGGCGGCTGAATTCGGACAGCGTCTGGCCAATCTTTCCACCCGGACGCAGGCAGGGGCGGGTGCATCTGCGCCGATTGTGGGTTTTGTCATCGGCGAGGGGGTGCAAAAAAAAGTGCTGATTCGTGCCATCGGTCCGGGCCTCAATCAATTTCCGGGCGTGAGCGGCACGTTGCCCAATCCGAAGCTCGAATTGTACTCGGACCAGACAAAAATTGCCGAGAACGACGATTGGACCGCCAGCACGATTGGTGGAACGGCCGGATTTTCGGCGGCTGGCGCTTTCGCTTTAAGCACTGGTTCGCGTGACGCCGCCCTGCTCGCCACGCTCGGGCCGGGTGCTTACACGGCTCAGGTGACCGGTGTGGGGACAACGCAGGCGGGCATGATCCTGCTCGAGGTCTATGACGTTACCGGCCAGTCACGCCTGATGAATCTCTCCACCCGCGCCGTAGTGGGCACCGGTGGTGGGATCCTGATCTCGGGGGTCGCGATCGCTCCCGGCAGTGGTATCCGTAAGCTTCTCGTGCGCGCGGCGGGCCCCACGTTGCAAGCCTTGGCTCCAAGCCTTTCCGCGCTGCTGGATCCAACGATTGCGATTATCGATAGCAGCAACGTCCAAATCGCATCCAACAATGATTGGGGCACGGAAAACATACCGGCGTTGTTAGCAGCTTTTGACCGAGCGGGAGCGTTTCCGTTTGGCGAGCGTTCGAAGGATTCGGCGTTGATCGCCGACCTTGCCCCCGGGAGAAACTACACGATCCAGGTCAGCGGAGTCGGCGGCACGACTGGCATCGCCCTAATCGAGGTCTATGACCTTACGCCCGAGAATCTCGCGGCGGTCAAAGTTGTGGCTACGAAAGCCAGCACTGACACCAATCGGGGCGCCGCTCCGGCTGTGTTTTCAGTCACGCGGACGGGCCCGACCGTTTCGCCGCTCACGGTCTACTACAATCTGGGGGGCACGGCGGTGGCGGGACTTGATTACGTGAGCCTGCCCGGCTCAGTCACGATTCCCGCGGGCGCCACCAGTGCGGGGATTGCGGTGAGCGCCAATGCTGAGACTACTGGCGCGGCGACCAACAAGGTTGTTTCCGTGTCCATCGTCTCCGGCCCGGGTTATGCGCTCGATATCGACCGCATGGCGGCGATCACCATCTTCTACAACCCTGGGACGCTTTTTGTCTCATTGCTGCGGCCCGCCCCAGCCGCGATCACGTCCACGGCCTATGGCACGGCAACAATCCAGCTGAGTCCAAACCGGACGTTTGGGATCATCACGCTCACGTTTTCGAATCTGAGCTCGCCTGAAACCGTCGCCTATGTGCGCATCGGCAACCCCGGCGAAGTTGGCACCGAACTGGTCCGGTTGCCCAACGGACAGGTGAGCGGGCAGCCGTGGATTTTTCAGGCGAGCGGGGCATTTTCTGCCGCTGATTTAGTGCAGGCGCTGTCAGACGGACGCATTTTTGTCAGCGTTGAATCCGCCAGCTTCCCCGGCGGCGAATTGCGCGGTGCCTTTATCCAATCCAACGGCTCCCTCGCTTTTATACCTCCTGCCGCCGCGCCGGCCGTCGCCGATGCTGCGCTCACTCCGATCGCCGCCGCGCGTTTCCTGACGCAGGCGACATTCGGTCCCACCAAGGCCGACATCGACGCGCTCGTGGGCCGGCCTGCCAGCGAACTGGGAAACTGGATCACCGCGCAGATGGCGTTGCCGGCGTCCTCGTTGCTTGATGCGACGCGGGCTGACTTCAACACGTTCACCGCCGTCACATCCGACGGACCGCAGTATTCCTATCAAAACCGCCAGGCCGGTTGGTGGCAAAATGTCCTTACCGGTCCGGACCAGTTGCGACAGCGCGTGGCGTTCGCGCTCAGTCAGATCTTCGTCGTGTCCGACGTAAATTCGAGTTTGTACAACAACCCGCTGGGGATGGCCGCTTATTACGACATCCTCGGCCGGCGCGCGTTTGGCAACTTTCGGCAGCTACTGGAAGATGTGACACTCAGTCCAGTCATGGGTTTTTATCTGAGCAGTTTACGCAATCGCAAAGCCACGTTGAACGCAAGCACCGGCGTTCTCTCGTCGCCCGACGAAAATTACGCGCGGGAAGTCCTGCAGCTCTTTACCATTGGCCTTAACCGGCTGCAGCCCGACGGGACACTGGTGCTCGATGCGCAGGGAGTACCGATCCCGACCTACGATCAGAGCACGATCACCGAGCTCGCGAAAGTTTTCACCGGTTGGGGCTATGCCTCGACCGACACCAATCCGAGTTTCACAGGCTCCCCCGCGAATTGGTTCCAGCCGATGAGGTTGTATCCGGCGTTTCATGAGGACGGGGTGAAAACCCTCTTCAGTGGCAACGTGCTGCCCGCGAACCAAGGCGGAATAAAAGACCTGGGTGATGCGCTGGACTTCTTGTTCAATCATCCGAATACTGGACCGTTTATTTCTCGGCAACTGATCCAGCGGCTGGTGACCAGCAACCCGAGCCCCGGCTATATTTACCGGGCCGCCCAAGCGTTCGCCAACAACGGCAACGGCATTCGCGGTGACCTTGGTGCGGTGGTCCGCGCGATCCTGATGGATTACGAGGTGCGTTCCACTGCCGTGGCCGCCACGGCGAGCTTCGGTAAGCTGCGGGAACCGCTTTTGCGCGCTGCTGCCTTATTGCGTGCGTTCAAAGGTGGCGCCAACAACCAGCGTTTCAGCTACTTCACCGGGCAGACGAACGAAAGTCAGCTCGGGCAGACCGCACTCCACGCGCCCACCGTCTTCAATTTCTACGAGCCGAACTATGTCCAGCCGGGCGCGCTGGCCAACGCTGGGCTCTTCGCCCCAGAGTATCAGATTCTCACGGACACCACCGCAATCAGCCTGCCCAACCAGTTGTGGAGCTGGATCTATAATGGCCGCACCCAGGGGGCCGCGTTCAATCCCAATGAGGCAAACATCGGCTTCGTCTTTGACGGCAGCCTGCTTGCGCTGGCACGGACTCCCGTGGCTTTGGTGGATCACGTCAATTTGATGCTGGCGGCAGGCGGACTGCCCAAGGCGGTCACGGATCGGATGGTGGCCGCGATTTCCGCCCTGCCCAATAACACCGCGGGCACCGATCTTGAGCGCGTGCGCTCGGCCGTTTACCTTGCGGTCAGCCTTCCCCAGGGCGCCATCCAGAAATAATCGCCGCCATGAATTCCAAAACTTCTGCTCTCGACCTTTCCCGCCGCAAGTTTCTCGGATCGTGCTGTGCTTCGGTCGGCACGACGGGGCTGCTTTCCGCTCTGGCCCAGCTCCGGTTGATCGGGGCGGTGGCCGCTCCTACGTCGGGACCGGCCCGGGCGGCGGCGCCGCAGGCCGATTTCAAGGCTCTCGTCTGTCTCTTCCTCGCCGGCGGCAACGATGCGAACAACCTCATCATCCCGACGGATACGACGACGTATGGCGCCTACGCCAAAGCCCGTGGTGGCCTAGCGCTGCCGCAGGCGTCCGTGCTCCCCATCAAGCCGCGCACCAACGACGGAAGTTCGTGGGGCTTGCATCCGTCGCTCGGCATCAATCCGAACGGCTCGATCAACGGCGGGCTTAAGGGAATGTTCGACCAAGGCCGCCTCGCCCTCCTCGCGAATGTTGGCGCGCTTTCGTATCCCCTAACCAAGACAGAGTACACCTCCCGTCCCGATATGCGGCCCCTCCAGCTTTTTTCCCACAACGACCAGCAGGTCGAATGGCAGAGCAGCATTGCCGACAAGCCGTTCACAACGGGGTGGGGCGGACGGCTGGCGGATCTCACCAATGCGTTCAACGCCAACAGCCGCATTTCGATGTCGATCACCTTGAACGGCCAGAATTCCTTCCAAGTTGGTCGGAACGTCGCGCAATATGCCGTCGGCACCAACGGTGCCATTGCCCTCAGCGGCAGCGGCACCGGTACGTCCGTCAACGGCATTCGGACCGCCGTGCTGAACGACGCGCTGGCCATGCAGAACGCCAATCTTTTTGAGACCGCATTTGCCGGCCTCACCAGCAGCGCGGTCCAAAACAGCGCGCTGCTCTCGGGTGCCGTCTCGGGCGCGAGTCCGTTTGCATCCCATTTCACTGGTCTGAACACGAACCTAAGCCAGCAGTTGCACATGATCGCCCGGTTGGTTAATGCGCAGACAACGCTCGGGCTGAAGCGGCAGGTCTTTTTTGCGCGGATCGGCGGCTGGGATCTTCATGACAACCAAGTCACGGTGGGTAACTCGGCCTTGGGTGCGCATGCGAACCTTTTCCGTGATGTCAGCCAGTCGGTCACCGCCTTCTACAACGCGCTCGCGGCGATCGGGGCGGATAACCAAGTCACCACGTTCACGGCGTCCGATTTCGGCCGCACCTACAACACCAATGGCGACGGGTCCGATCACGGCTGGGGCAGCCATCATTTCATTGTCGGCGGAGCGGTGAGCGGCGGTGAGATCTACGGCCGCATGCCGGAATTTACCGTCAACGGGCCCAACGACACGGGGCTCGGTCGGTGGATTCCAAGCACTAGCGTCGACGAATACAGCGCCACCCTCGCGAAATGGTTTGGCGTCAGTGGAACCGATTTGCCGGTGGTCCTGCCGAATATCGGCCGTTTCGCGAAGCCGGATCTCGGCTTCATGGCGGCGTAGGCGTTGACCGCGCCTGATGTGACGGGTGTGACCGTTCACCGCGTATGCCTGCGCTCCGCCGGATTCTACCCTCGCTGGCCGTCGGCCTTCTCGGCTTGGTCGCGCTGGTTCTTTGGCGGCGCGCGGATCACGGCGACACGTCCACGGATTCACGCCGGCCGGCGGGGATCCGCCTGCCCGCTTCGCCCGTGGCGCAACCGGTGGTTGCGGGAACATCGTCACTTCCGGCTTCGGGCGATGGCCCGAGTCCGATCGCGGCAGACCTAAATGCCCCGGCCGGTAACATTCGCCGGGACCTGGAGATCGTCGACGAGCTCCTGATCGCGTGGCAGTCAAACTTCCCGGGGCAGGGCAATCCCGTCGGGGAAAACGCCGAGATCACCGCGGCGCTGACCGGTGAAAACCGCCTCGGATTCGCGTTCATCCCGCGCGGTCACCGCGCGATCAATACCCGCGGGGAACTTTGCGACCGCTGGGGCACGCCCTTTCGCCTTCACCAGCTGAGCGGAACACAGATGGAAATTCGCAGCGCGGGGCCCGATCGCACGTTCGCGACTGGCGACGATGCGTTCTGGCCGCCGCCCGCACCTTGATTTCAGTCCGGTTCCGTGGCGGGCGGAGTGGAAGATCGTGGTTTCCTGCAACCTTCACGCTGTGCGAGCGTCTCGACACCCGCTGGCAGATTTAACATCGTTCCTCCGTCATGCCTTTTCCCACACCCTCTGCGCCCACCCCGCCTTTTGCCGCTCGTGGCGGTGAGGGGTTCGTCCGCCGCCCGGCCCGGGCGCGCGGCTTCACGCTGCTCGAAATTCTTGTCGTACTCGCGATCATCGGCCTCGTGGCCGGGCTCGCGATCAGCAAAATCGGCGGCATCTACGACAGCGCGAAAATCCAGACCGCCGATCTCTTCGTGCGGACGAGCGTAAAATTGCCGCTCAACGCCTACAAGATCGCCATGGGCGACTACCCGAGTAGCTCGGACGGCCTGCAGGCGCTGATCGCACGGCCGTCCCAACGGGGTGAACGGTGGGCGGGGCCTTATATCGAAGGCGATAAAGTTCCGACCGATCCGTGGGGCGATCCCTACCAATACGATTATCCCGGCAAGCACAACAAGGGCAGCTTCGATATTTGGTCCAAAGGGCCGGATCATCAAAGCGGGACCGACGACGACATCGGCAATTGGGAGAGCGGCCCGACGAACAAGTGATCCGGCGGCAGGACCGAGGTCCGCAAAATTTCGCGGGCGTTGGTGGTCCCAGCATCGTGCCTTTGTCATCCGCCCCCTTTTTTTCCTTCACGGCTGGGCGGCGTGGCGGCCGGGCCGGCTTCACGCTGCTCGAGATTCTACTCGCGCTCGCAATCATCGGCTTGCTGGCGGGCATCCTGATCGGTGGTTCGGCGCAGTTGCTGGCGGATAAGCCGCGGAGTGTCGATGAAGTGTTTTGGAAAGCCGTGCAAGCGGCGCGCAAGGCCGCGTTGCAACACGAACACGAGGTCCAGTTGCGCTTCATCAACGATCGGGAAGAAGGCACGGCCTTTGTCCTGACCGACGGGGGCGAGACCAGGCGGTTCCCGGTGCCCGTCACCGGTGCCGATGGCGAACTCGCGGTGGATTTTCTCACCACACAGAAGGGCGGCAATGTCATCTTGGTGGCGGGCGTGATGATCGAGACGCAGACGGCGAAATTCGTGACGTTCTATCCGGATGGGACGTGCACTTCATTCCGGCTCCAAATTGTACAGCGGGGCGCGATCCAGGCGATCGCGATCGACCCGTGGACTTGCGCGGCGGTCCTCACCCCGCCCGATCCTAACGCGCCGCGAATCTGACATGCGTTTCGTCCCTTTCGTTTCCCGGGCGGATTTTCGGCGGGGCCCTCAGGCTGCGGGCGGGGCTTTGCCCCGCCCCCCCGCCCCAAGGGGCTTCACCTTGCTCGAAGTCCTCGTCGCCCTGGCCATTTTTGCGCTGACGGCGATCGTACTCGGCTCCGCGTATTTGAATATCCTGAGCAGCTACGAGGCTGTTTCCCGCCAATCCGTGGTTGGGGAAGACATCGCTTTTGCCCGGCAGTTGGTGCTCGCGGAGCCGGATCGCTTGAAACTGGAGAAGGGGGGAGAGTTCGAGACGGCGGGCGGGCGCCGGGCGCAGTGGAGCGTCGAAATCACCTCCACGATGATGCCCGATGTATTCACCGTGATCTTCAAGTGTGAGGTATCGGATCCCAACCGCCCGGAGCCGGACCGGGTTGCGCAAACCTTCACGCTCCTGCGTCCCACCTGGTCGGTCGATCCGGCCGAGCGGGACAAGCTGCGGCAGGAAGTGCGGACCCGTATCACCGAATTGCAGCAGAAAAAAATATGAGTGCCGGCCGCGCCCAGACAAATTTACGTGCGCTGGGCCAGGGTGACGACCCGGCTGGGCGGCGCCCGGTGGCCGCCACGCCACGGCGGTTGCGGGTGAAACGCCGGTCCGCGTTCACGCTCATCGAGATTCTCCTCGCGCTTGCCCTCGTCTCGCTGGTGTTGGTGGCGCTCAATCTCTTCGTTTTTTCGATGGGCGAACTCTGGGGCCGCAATGCCGATCGCCGGCTCTTCGATCAGCACGTGCGCGCCGTCAGCCGGTTTCTCGAGAACGAATTACGCGGTGCCGTGCTGCCACCGGCCGCCTCCGCCAGCACGACCCCAATCACGCTGGAGGAGATCCGGCCCCAGAATGCCTCCGCGGAAAAACTCCTGACGTTCGACCTGCCGGCCGGCAGCCGCTTGTTTCAGTGGCCGGAGCGGCCGCTGCCGGAAGTCGTGTGCTCGATCCAGGTCCGTCCCAACGAGGGGCTCGTTCTCCTCTGGCATTCACGGCTCGAGAAGAATTTCGACACGGATCCGCCGCGCGAAAGCGTCGTCACCCCACTGGTCACGGGCGTCGGCTATGATTACTACGATGCCACGACCAGTCGCTGGAGCACCGAGACAACGCTGAAACTCGATTCGCAGGGCCAGCCGACGACCCCCCAGCGGCTGCGGTTTACGTTCACCTATGGAAAATTGACCCGGGAAACGGCCATCACGCTGCCCAGTCCGAGCCTTGCGCTGCCGGCGTTCTGAACCATGAACGCGCCGCTCCCAGCACTTCGTCCCCGGCCCCGCCAATTCGGCCATCGTCAGGTTGGCAGGAAGGGGTCGGTGCTCGTGGTCGTAATGGTGACGCTGATCTTTGCCGTGACGGCGCTGGTCGTCTTCATGGACAAGGCGACCAACGACCTCTTGGTCGAGCAGCGCGCTGCCGTGGCGCGCCGGTTGCGCATGGAGGCATATTCCGCGTTGGAGGTGACGCTCGCGGTGCTTGAGGAATTCCGGCGGGTCGGCAACGGCCTGCACAGCCCGGCGGAAGGCTGGTCCGACCCGCTCACGTTCGCTTCGTACGTGCCGACCGAGGACCGCACGGTCGACGTGGCGTTCGAGGATGAGAGCGGCCGGATTTCCCTGCCGCGGGCGGATGCGGCCATGCTGACCAACCTTTTCAAAAACTGGCTGATTCCGGAAAACGATGCCACGGCGCTGGCCGATGCGCTGGCGGGCTGGATGAAGAAAGAGCACATCTACAGCACCGGGCTCCGGCCCCGCTACGAGCAAAGCGCGATCCCCTACGCGGAGCCGCACCGTTCGCTCCGCTCCTTCCAGGAACTGAGCGCGATCGACAAGGTGCGGGAAATGTTCTTCGACGAAGAAGGGCGGCCGAACGAATGGTGGCGGCGGTTCGTCGACAGCGTCTCCCTGCTCGACTTTCAACGGCCCAACATCAACGGCGCCCGCCCCGACACGCTCGCGACCCTGGGCCAGTTCGATCCGATCGGGCAGCAGAACGTGGACGATTATTTGAAAGGGACCGGTTCCTATCAAACGCAGGGGCCGGGGTATTTTCGGAATGCCAGCGATGCCCAGCAGATCGCGGGCACGACGGGTAGCACGGGGAGCTTTGGAACGGCGATCAGCGCGTTGCGCATTACGATCACCGTGCATGAGGGGAGTTCCCAATTCCGGCTGGCGGCCGTAATCGCGCCGCCCAACGGCGCCACCATCGTCCAGACCACTGCAACCGCCCAGCGCACGCAGACGTCTGCCCCCACGGCGCGGAATGCCACCGCGGCACAGAATCAGCGCAATCCCGTTCCGCCGAACAGTCCTAATCCCGCCGTTTCCAACGGCCGCCAAAACGCCCCTGGAACCTCCACCGACCGGAACCTGCGCTATCCTTTTACGCTCTTGGAAGTTCGTGAAAATGATGAGATCTCTCAGCCCTCGCCACCACCTGCCGACAAGCGTGAGAAATGAGCCGCGATCCTAACGAACCCTCCGCCCGCTTGGCCCCGCCTTTCGTCCTCGCTACCCGCTCAGCGCCGCCCACACCTTTTGCCCATGGCCTCGCCTCTTAGTTTTCTCCGCGCCGGGCCGCCGCCGCCCAAGGTCGCCTTGTTGTCGGACGCCTTGTTTTTTTCCCGCGCCGTGCCGATCACGGCCGGCGCAACGGCTGCGGAAGCGGCGGCCCAGGTGGAACTGGCCTTGGAGATCATGGCGCCGTTTCCCTTGCCCCAGCTTTTTTACGGGTGGTATTGGGTGCCGGGCGCCCTGCATGCCTTTGTTTATGCGGCCTACCGCCGCCGCTTTACGGCCGATCAGACCGCGGCGTGGCAGGACGCCGAATTGGTCATTCCCGCCGCCGCGGCGGTTTTTGGCGCAGCGGTCGAACCTGCGACCACGGTTGTTCTCACGACGGCCACGGAGATCACGGCCGTGTATTGGGAATCCTCGGCGGTCCCGGCGAGGGTTTTGTCCCGGGCGCTCGATCCCGCAGCGCCGGACGAGGACCGGGCTCGGGTGCGCGAGGCGTTGCTCCACGCCATGGGCGGCAGCAAGACGGTGATCGATCTGGCCGCTTGGCCGGTGCCCGAGGCATCCCGGAGCGACGGTGAAATTGGCTTTCGCTCGGGAGATTTCGTTTCGCGCCAGCCGAAAGCCACGGCGGCTTCCCTCGATGTGCGGGACAAGGGTGAACTCGCCCTGTTGCGCAGCGCCCGCCAGCGCGACGTTATCCTCTGGCGGGTCGCGTTGGGATGCGCCGCCGCGCTGCTGGTGCTCGGTCTGGGCGAAGTCACCCTCTTCGGCGCCCGGAAGTGGCAGGACGTTCGCGTCACCCAGCTCAACGCGCGCAAGCCGCTGATCGAAAAAATCAAGACCTCCCAGACGCTCGCCAAGCGAATCGATGAACTGGCCAACCAGCGTCTCCTGCCGCTCGAAATGGTGACCAAGCTGGTCGGCGTTGACAACAAGTGGAAACCCGGCGAGATCATGCTGACGCGTGCGGAAACCCGTCCTTCCGGCGGACTGTACGCGCTCTACATCGAGGTGCAGACCAACACGAATAACGCGGCGTTAATCAACGTCTATCAGACGCAGATCAAGAACCTGCCGGAATGCGAGGACGTGAAGGTGAACCCGCGGCCGTCGCAGGGTGATCGCGCGGTTTTTGAACTCGTGGTGACTTTCAAACCGGGCGCGGTGAAGCCCACGCCCTCCGTATGATCCGCGCCATCCGCGCCCAGTTTCTCAGTCGCGCCTTGCGCGAAAAAATCCTGCTGGTGGCCTTTGCCGGGATCGGCCTCGTGATCTGGATCTCGCATTTCAGCGATCAGGCCGGCCGGTTCTGGCGGCTGCAGCGCACCACGACAGTCGCGCTCAACGAGCAGGAGCAGTACCTGCGGGACAAGCCGCGGATCGAGGAGGCGGCGCGCAAGGCCGCCGCCCAGCTGGAACCTTCGAAGACGCTCGATGGCACGCGGCTCTTCACGACGATCCAGCAACTGGCATCGGAGGCCGGGTTGGGCCGGAATCTGCGCGAGGATCCGCCGTCGCCGCCGGAGACCAACGGCCAGCTCGCCGTCAACAACGTCCGTTTCCAAATCAGTAATGCGGAGTGGGAGCCGCTGAAAAAGTTTTACTTCGCCCTGCAGCAGCGCTCGCCCTACGTCGCTCTCGTGCAGGCCCAGCTGGTGCCCAATCGGGCCAACCCCGGTCAGGTCACGTTTGTCGCCACCGTTTCATCCGTTGAAGTCGTGCGCTGAGAGCGCGATCCGGCGCCGGCGCGTTTTTTCTGAATAAATTGTTACCTTCTTCGGATTGCGGGAGTCTAACCGGCGAATTAGCGAACTCCTCGTTCGGTCACATTTTCCGATGAATTTTGCGTTATTCCCGAAACCCCGCGCCCTCGGCCTGGCGTCCCTGCTGCTGGGGCTGACCCCGCGGTCGGCGTGGGCGGATAACTCGGTCAGCTATAAATATTCGGATTACCGCGAGTCCGGCGGCCGGATCGCCGTTGAAACTCAGGCGGCCCTGATCGAGCAGGATCTGGGCACCGATACCCACCTGAAATTCCAGGGTATTCTCGACGCGATCGCCGGGGCCACGCCGAATGGACAGCCCGCGCCGGCCGGCAGCGATCAGGTGTCGCTTTCGAATCTGCACGAACGGCGCAAGGCTTGGAACGCCGATTTCTCCCACCAGTTTCGCCGGGTGAATGTGGCGCTCGGCATCGGCAACAGCCGTGAAAGCGACTACGTTTCCACCGGCTGGTCGATCAACACGGTCACCGATTTCAATCAGAAGAACACCACCTTGCTCCTCGGCTATGCGGCCACGAACGACGATATCAAGGTGTTCTTTCAAGTGCCGCGCCGCGCGAAGCGGACCCAGGACGTGATCGTCGGCGCGACCCAGTTGTTGGATCCCCGGACCGTGGTCGGCTTCAATCTCACCTGGGGAACGCAGCGCGGATTTCTGGCCGACCCGTACAAGCTGGTCCAGAAGAACACCCAGATTTTTCCCGGCGTTTTCCTGCCGCTCACGTTTGGGGAAAACCGGCCGGAGGAACGCGACAAATGGATCGCGCTCGCGACGTTAAACCGCGCGTTTCCCGAAGTGCGGGGCGCTATCGATGCAAGCTATCGCTTCTATCACGACACCTACGACACCGACGCTCACACGCTCGATCTGGCGTGGTTTCAACGCGCGGGCGAAAAGTTCATTCTGCGGCCATCTTTCCGGTTTTATCAGCAAACGGCGGCCAATTTCTACCACTATAAGCTCGATGGCACCGCCGTGGTGCCGCAGTCGGGCCTGCCGCGGCGGCAGGGACCTTTTTATTCGTCCGACTTCCGGCTCTCCGCGATGCGGACCTACACCTACGGCTTGAAGGTGATCTATCAGGTCACCGACGCGTGGCAGCTCGATGCGGCGATCGAGCAATACGACATGCGCGGTCGCGATGGTGTCACGCCGCGCAGCGCCTATTGCGAAGCCCGCATCTCCACGTTTGGCCTGAAATTCTCCTGGTGAAAGCGCTGCTCCATTTTTCCGCCCCGGCTGGCCGAAACTTCAGGTTTCGGTCATAGCCCCACTGTTCCACCATGGCCGTCGTTGCCCAATCCCATCGCCCGCCGCCGGCCCCGGCTCAGCTGCCGGCGGACCTGCCGTTGCGGAAACTCTCGTTCCCGGCCCTCGGCACGAGTTGTGAGGTGCAATATGCCGCGCCCGGCGGTGACGTGCAGGCGGCGGGTTTCGAACGGGCGGCCGTCGCCTGGGTGAATGCCTTCGAGGCGAAATATTCCCGCTTTCGACCCGACAGCCTGATCAGCCGGATCAACGCGGCGGCCGGCCGCACCTGGGTCGAGATCGACGCGGAGATGGAAGGGTTGCTGAAGCTCTGCGACACACTGCATTTCATGACCCAGGGCGTGCTCGATCCGACGGCACTGCCGTTGATCCAGCTGTGGAATTACAAGGCGGAGAAGCCGCGCATTCCCGAGGCCGCGGAGATTGCCGCCGCGCGCGCCTTGGTCGGTTGGAAAAAAGTGCAGCGTGCGGCGGGCAAGGTGTTCCTGCCCGAAGCCGGCATGGCGCTCGACTTCGGCGGGTTCGGCAAGGAATACGCGGTCGACATTGTGGCGCAGCTCGCCGGCGACCACGGCATCCCCGCGGCGCTCGTCGATTTCGGTCATGATTTGCGGGCCGTGGGGGCGCCCCCCGGCCGGCCAGCCTGGCATATCGGCTTGGAAGATCCGCTCAAGCCGGGTGCCGCCGCCGGAAGCATCGGCGTGGTGGGGAAGGGGGTGGCGTCTTCGGGCGATTATCTGCGGTGTTTCACGATCGCGGGAAAACGTTACGGGCACATCGTCGACCCCCGCACCGGCTGGCCGGTGTCCAATGGTTGCGTGCAGGCGACGGTGATTGCGGGCACCTGCCTGCAGGCCGGGGTGCTTTCCACCACGGCGTTCGTGCTGGGCGTGCCCAAAGGCGTCGAATTCATCCAGGCGTCCGCCGCCGCCGAGGGCCTGATCCTCACCGAGAAGGTGCGCGCACAAACCCGCGGATTTTTCCACTATGTCGTTTCCAATTAAGACGCTCCTCGCCCTCGTGCTGGTTGGCCCATTCGTCGCTCCGGCTCGTGCGGAGGTGAAAGTGGGCGATGCCTTCCCGTCGCTGGCGAATGCCGGCGTGGTCAACCTCGCCGGTGGCGAACTGCCGGCCACCGCCGGTCAGGTGGTGCTCGTGGATTTCTGGGCCTCGTGGTGTGCGCCGTGCAAGGCCTCGTTCCCGGCGATGGCGAAAATCCACGCGGCTTATGCCTCGCGGGGTTTGGTCATCGCCGCGGTGAGCATCGACGAAAAACCGGCGGCGGCGGCGGCGTTCTGGAAAAAGATGACGCCGCCCTTTTTCACGTTGCACGACCGCGGTCAGGCCTTGGTGCAGCAGGTCGTCGTGCCAACGATGCCGACCAGCTATCTCCTCGGTCGTGACGGCAAAGTGCGTTTCATTCACGAAGGTTTTCACGGCGACGCCACGGATCGGGATATCCGCCGTGAAATCGAAACTCTCCTCGCGGAAAAAAACTAACGCTCATGAAGATTCGCCGCCTCACGATTCTCGTTCTGGCCATGGTCGCGACGCTCCTGTCCGGCTGCGCCGGCGCCAACCTCGTCCGGGTGAAACCGTGGGAACGGGCGACTCTGACGGATTATGCGATGAAGCCGGATCGCGATCCATTGCACAATGCGTTGGCGGAACACGTCTATTTTTCGCGCGAGACCGCCACCGGTGGTCGTGGCGTCGGTGGAAGCGGCTGCGGCTGCAACTGATTTCACGTGGCGCTTGGATGGGCGCGGCCAGCCCGTGCAGGTGAGCGGGATCATGCAGTTGAAATTTACGGCCGGTAGCGATTGCCACGGCAACCTGCTGGGCGCCAAAACCAACCAGGCGGTGCTGCAGCAAAACGGTGCCGACGTGACGGCTCAGATCGTGGTCAAGCCAGGACCCTGAGCGTGCGGTCAATTGAAGCGTGGGATCAGCAGGGCGCGTCTTACTCACGGAACTTTTACGTGCACGGCCAAGTCTTTTCTGGGCGACTATGGCGAAGTGCGGCGATAAGCTTGTCACCGTCCCCGATCCGGCGGCGTCCTCCAACCTATGGCTTTACGGGTCACCTTCTTTCTTCGCCGTTGCCACTGGCTCAATCTGCCCGGAGCGGCGCTTATGGTTATGTTGCAGCGCCTTCCGGCTTTGCGCGTGATGGCGACCGCCGAAGATCTGATTGTCACGTCACCCGCCGGTGCGGTGCTGCGCTCGGCGCTCATGGCCGTGGGATCACTGGGCACGTTGCACAGTCTGGCGGGGGCGACGCGTTTCGTCTCGAGTCCATCTAGTCCCATCAGCGGCACGGTCGGAACGGCACTTGCGTTCGGTTTTTCCGTGACTGGCGCGCAGACGCCGGCGGGTTCCTATCGCGTTACCGGCACGCTTCCGCCCGGCCTTGCGCTCATCGGTGGCACCAGCGGGATCGTCAATGCCACCACCGGTACCATCAGCGGCACGCCGACGGTGGCCGGCAGCTATTTAGTCTCCATTCGCGCGTATGAGAATCGCAACGCCACCGGCGATGCGTATGGTCCGCTCAATGTGGTTTTCAATATCACGGGAGGCGCTCCGACGCCGCCGACGATTGCGACGCAACCGGCGGATCAGACCGCCAATGCGGGCACCAGCGTCACTTTGCAGGTCGTCGCCAGCGGCACGCCGACCCCCTCGGTTCAGTGGCAACGGAACGGCGTCGATCTCGCCATCGCCACGGCGGCGACGCTGACGCTCGCCAACTTCATGCCCGCCGATACGGGACTCTATGCTGCGACTCTTGCGAATGCCTCCGGGTCGGTCGCCACGCAGACCGCCATCGTCGGGGTGCAATCGCTCAACAAACTGGTGGGGACGGGCCAGGAGTTTCCCGATATTTATCACGTAGTGACCGGTTTTACCTACGATCAAATCCTGCTCGGAGGGGCCGCGGCGTCGGTGACGGCGGATCCCGGGCAGATTCTTCGCATGTCGTTTATCGATCTCAACGATGACATCGTGCAGGTCGAATTCTCGGGTGCCGGTACACTCTCGTTGGTGCTCGACGGCGTCACGGGTCCCGCGGCACCCCTGAATTACCTTCAAGGTACAGCCTACATGAAGGGTCATGCCGGCATCGTTCTCGCCGGGGCCAACGAGACGACCAACCTGTCTGTTTTCAGCGTGGGCCGTGCCAACGCGGTCAACCAGGCGCTCTTCCGCCCGGAAGTTGCCTACGACGGATTCGCCGACATCGCCTTCATTGCCATCTCCACAACGAATGGAAAATTCGGCGGGCTGCGGGCGGCCAATACCGGCTTCTTCGGCACCAGGGGGATGACCGGGGTCTATGCCCCCAACGTGCAGTTCACCGGTCCCGTTTTCGTCCATAATATCGACGCATCGGCTGATGCGACTCCGGTGCTCAAGATCGGATCCGGCGGCGATGTGCGCATCACCGGCGGCAATCTGTTCCAAACCAATGGGCGCGCGGTGCAGGTGAGCGGAATTGCGGCGCTGCAGTTCACCGCCGGCGCCAGTTCGCACGGCACTCTTTTTTCCGCGCAGGCGAACCAGGCCCGGTTGGAGCAGGACGGCGCCAACGTGACGGCCCGGATTGTCGTTAACCCGGCCCCGTGACCCGGCCCGGGCTGGGCGGTGGCACTTGCCAGTCGCGGTCGAACTCCCGGAAAATGGCCGGACCCGCCTGCCAAAATGTGCGTGCGAAGGGAGTCGTTTCGCCGCACAACGCAGGCGCTTGAGACGGACTGTGGATATTACCCCCAAACTGGCATGCGCGTCCTTGTGATCGAAGACAAAGTGCAGCTGGCCGCCCACATCAGTGCCGGTGCCTATCTCCTGCCAGGGGTGCCGGACTGTGCAGGTGTCGCCTCACGGCCGCGGCGACTACCGGCAGTTGGTGATCGGCCAGGACGTCGGCTTCGCCTGGCATCATCTGCAGGTGTGGGGCGAGGT
>CANEVO010000043.1 GCA_947442255.1 Opitutia bacterium | reverse complement strand
TTCGTCCGGCACTGAGAGATTCCCGGAGGTTTGATAGACAACGGTCACGTCGTGGCCTTGATCGATCAGCCGCCGCAGCGTGCCGCCCATGCCCAGCACGTCGTGGGAAGGTTCGGGGCTGAAGACGAGGACGCGCTTGGGGAAGGGGGTCGCCCGTTCCGGACGATTGGAATCGTCCGCGTTGGGTTTCCCCCCCGGCCAGCCCGTGATGGTGTGCTGAAGCTGGTTGAAAATCTGGATGTTCAGACCGTAGGCTGGGCCTTGTTCGGTCAACAGATCGGCCATCCCGTGCTCGCTGTAGTCTTCGTCGAGCAACTTTAGCACGGGCTTGTTCACTTTTCGGGAAAGCCAGACCACCGCGCGACGGGTCATCACGGCATCCCATTTTACCGGCCCCACGCGCCAGGGATGGCGGAGGCGGGCGAGGGCGGAAGCCGCCGCTCCGTCGACATAGGCCTGCACGTGCTGGTGTCCCTGGAGAAAACTGGCCGGCACCGAATCAGTCGGTGGTTGCTCGATCGCTTCAGCCAGCACCGCCGCCTTGGCTTCGCCCCACGCGAGCAACACGATCCGACGCGCATCAAGAATGGTGCCGACGCCCATCGTGATTGCGTGCCGCGGGACATTGGCCTCACCGAGAAAGTCGCGGGCGGCGTCACGACGCGTGAGGCTGTCGAGCGTCACCAGCCGGGTGCGCGAATCGCGGCCTGACCCGGGCTCATTGAAACCGATGTGGCCGGTCCGCCCGATACCCAGCACCTGCAGATCAATGCCACCCGCCGCGCGGATTTTTTCCTCATACCGGGCACAGGCGGCAAAGACCTCGGTGCGCGGCACCGTCCCATCGGGCAGGTTGATGTTTTCCGGCGGAAGATCGATGTGATCGAAGAGCTGCTGGTGCATGAAGCGCCAGTAGCTCTCGGGATGCGTGCGCGGCAGACCGTAGTATTCGTCGAGATTGAAGGTGATGACGCGGCGAAAACTTAGGCCGTTCTCCCGGTGCAAGCGGATCAACTCGCGATAAAGGCGAACCGGCGTCGAACCCGTCGCGAGGCCCAGCACGGTCACACGGCCGGCGGCCGTATTGGCGGCGATCAATTGGGCGATTTCCGCCCCTAGGCGGCGGCACGCTTCGTCCGCCGTGAGGAAAATTTCGGTCGCGATCTTTTCCCGCTGACGGGCTTCGGAGGAGCTGGAATTCATTGAGAGGATGTTCCTTTGCGGATGGCGTGCGAATCAAGCGCGTTGCGAGACGGATTCGGCTGGGAAGAATCGAACGGATTGCCCATGGCGGGTGAACGCGGAGGTTGGGAACCGAGGCGGCGAAGGCAATCCTCCAGCGGTGGTTCGAGCGGGGAAGAAAATCGCGCCCGCCCACTGTCGTATCAGGAGTTGGATATTGACGCTACGGCGCCCACCCAATCTTTAAGGCCTGCCTCCGCCGCGATTGCGGTGACGACCACTTTTCTGTGTTGTGACCTGAACCCTTTAGTCTCCATGTCCCGCTCTATTACCTCGTTAGCGAATATTGGAGTGTTCGCCTCGAAAGCAATTCTCGCCGCCGTCCTTTTGGGGGGAATCGCGGGGCGCGCGACGGCCGCTCTTCCCAAGGCGGAACTTGCCGAGGGACTCGAACTCGTGGTCGCGGCGGCGCCGCCGCTGCTCAACTACCCGATCATGGGTTCGCTCGATGACCAGGGCCGGTTGTTCATCGGCGATGCGGGGGGCCTGAATCTCAACAAGAAGGGACTCGAAGAGCAGTTGCCCAACCGGGTGCTGCTGCTGGAGGACCAGAACGGCGACGGCGTCTTCGACAAGACCACCGTGTTCGCGGACAAAATGACATTTCCGCAGGGCGCGTGCTGGTTGAACGGTTCGCTCTACGTGGCCTCTCCTCCCGGCATTTGGAAGCTGACTGACACCAACAACGACGGGGTCGCCGACCAGCGGGAAATGATCGTCGGCGGTTTCGAATACACCGGTAACGCGGCGGACGTGCATGGCCCATTTTTGCACCCCAATGGCCGCCTTTATTGGTGCCATGGACGCAAGGGGCACAAGGTGGTGCAGCGCGACGGGACTGTGGTGCATGAAGGGCTGGCTTCGGGTGTCTGGTCGTGCAAACCCGACGGGAGCGACGTGCAGTGGCACGCGCTGGCATGCAGCGACAATCCGGTCGAGGTGGATTTCACGCCGGACGGAGACATCGTAGGCACTGTTAACATCTACTACAGCCAGCCGCGCGGAGATACGCTGGTGCACTGGCAGTATGGCGGCGCCTATGAACGGTCCGACCAGTTGAATGTCATCGCCGGCCTGAGGCGCACGGTGGAGCAAATGCCTGTGGTGTATAATTTCGGCCATGTCGGAATTTCGGGCTGCACGTTCTACCGGTCTGGCGCGCTCAATCCCGATTGGAAGGGCGACATGTTCGCGGCGTATTTCAACACGCAGAAAATCGTCCGCATGAAACTTTCGCCGGTGGGCGCAACCTATCGGGCCACGGAGCACGAGTTCCTCAAGATCAACGATCCCGACGTCCACCTGACCGACATGATCGAAGATGCCGACGGCTCCCTGCTCGTGTTCGACACCGGTGGTTGGTTTCGCATGGGATGCCCGAGCAGTTTGATCGAAAAACCCGACCTGCGCGGTGCCATTTACCGCGTGCAGAAAAAGAATGCCAAGCCGGTGGCGGATGCGTACGGCCTCAAGATTGCCTGGGACAACCTGCGACCCGAGGAGACGGCGAAGCTGCTGAACGATGACCGGTGGATGGTGCGGAAAAAAGCCGCGGCCTTGGCCGGGATCGGGGCGAAGGAACATCCCGCCACCCCCGCCGATTTACTCGACGCGACCAAGCCGATGGCCCAGCGACACGCCTGCGAGACAATCGCGAAAGCGAAGCGCATCGAGCCGGCGCAACGCGACGCGCTCCTCAAGCTGCTCGGTGGACCGCTCGATCCCGCCTTGGAGCACGCCGCGATGTACGCGGCGATTACGACCCGTTGCGTCGACCTGCCAACGCTCGAACGTGCGGCATCGGCGCCGCTGATTCGCCGGCTGATGTTGAGCGTCGAACAGATCTCCCGCGAAGCGCCACCGGAGGATTTGCTCTTTGCCGTCGCGCGAAAGCACGTCGACTCGGCCGATCCGGAACTGGCTCGTGCGGCCGTTGCCGTCGCCGTGCGCCATCCCCACGCCTTGGATCTCTCGGTCACGGACCTCAAATCCCAATTTGCCGCGCCCCGGGTTTCTCCCGGCACTCTGACGTTTGCCAAGGAACTGGCGGCCGCCAATCTCACGAAGCCGGCGGGGCAGGAGATTATCTCGGCGATGCTGAATCAAGGTTCGCTCGAGGTGCGGCGAGCCGCCTGGCACGTGCTTTCAAGTCAGGCGGGCACCCTTAGCAATCCAGCGTGGTTTCCTTCGCTCGACCGCAGTCTGGCCGAAGCGACGGCTTCCCAGCCCGTGCAACCGCCATCGCGCGGAGCGACCGTGGGCGACTTGCCGCTTCTGCTGGAGGCGATCGCGAAGCTCGGCACCAATCATTTCGACGCGGCGCAAAAGGCCATCATCAACGATGCGGGCCGGCCCCAGCCAATTCGCCTCAAAGCCCTCGCCGCCGTCTCCCGCCCGGGAGAACCGCTCGGCGCGGATGCGTTTGCCCTTTTGCTCCAGTTGGTTACAGGGGACGCTTCGCCAACGGCCCGGGTGGATGCGGCGCGCTTCCTCGCCCGCTCCCGCCTAGCGAAAGATCAGATCATCGCGCTCGCACCGGTGTTGCAAACGGCAGGCCCGATCGAATTGCGCACTTTGCTCGCGTTGGTGCGGAGCAAAGCCGCTGATGCGAGTACGGGCCGCCTTTGGGCGGGAAAACTGGCACAATCTCAAAATGTCGGATCGGTCGAGGAGAGTGTGATCCGAACCAGCTTCAGCTCGTTACCGGCGGACGTTTACGAGAAAATTCTGGGCCCCGCTGTGCGCAGCGCCGCCGAAGCGAGCGATGCCAAAAAGCGCAAGCTTGAGATCCTGGCGGCGGCCATGCCCAGGGGGCGGGCGGAACAGGGAAGAAAGGTTTTTGAAACCAGTGCGTGCATGGCCTGCCACAAAATCGGCAATCTCGGCCGGGCCATGGGCCCCGATCTCAGTCACATCGGCAAAATCCGCCAGCCCCGCGATATTATCGAATCCATTCTCTTTCCGAGTGCCACCATCGCTCGTGATTACGAGGGCCACATCGTCGAAACGGCGGACGGCCAAAGCTATCTCGGCACGATCAAGAATGACGGACCGGACGGACTCACGCTGCTGGACGTCGCGGGTCAGGAAAAAAACATCCCGCGCACGCAAATTGTGGGCAGCAGCGTCATGGCGGCCAGTCTGATGCCGATGGGACTGGAGCAGACTCTTTCCGAGCAACAACTGCTCGATCTCGTCGCCTGGCTCGTTTCTTTGCATTGAGGCAATGATGGGCTTGTCATTGCGTTACCAAGGTCGTTTAAAATTTTCGAAATCTCGGTCGCCGCATCAGTGGACGATCGGATGCCACGATAACCCCCCCCCGGTTGTTCTCAGGAATTTTCCCGCATGAAAAAATATAATGTAGGTATCATCGGTTATGGTTGGGTCGCTGGCGCGCACATCCACGCCATCAACGCCACCAGTAATGCGCAAGTGACGGCGATCTATTCGTCCCGCCCCCAGAATTCCGCCGAGCTGAGCGCGCGGCACGGGAGCCCGATCACGGCACATGACAACCTGGAGAAAATGCTGGCCGATCCGACCCTACATATCATCTCGATTTGCAGTTATCCCCACCAGCATGCGGACCAAATCATCGCGGCCGCGAAGGCGGGCAAGCACTTGATCATCGAGAAACCGATCACGCTCAATCTCGCCGACGCCCGGCGCGTGTCCGCGGCTATCGCAGCGGCGAAGGTGAAGACCTGCGTCTGCTTCGAACTCCGCTATTCGAACCAAATGCTCTCGACCCGGGCCGTGCTCGACGCCGGCTTGCTGGGCAAGCTGCACTACGGCGAAGTCGATTACTATCACGGGATCGGGCCGTGGTATGGCCAGTGGCGCTGGAACACCACCGAGGAGTCCGGCGGCAGCAGCCTCCTCTCGGCCGGGTGTCACGCCATGGACGCGTTGCTGATGTGCATGGGAAGCGAAGTCGAGAGTGTCACCAGTCATTCGACCGGCTCCTCAAGCGAGGTTTTCTCCCAGTACAAATATCCCACCACCAGCGTGACAATCGTCCGCTTCAAAAATGGTGCGCTGGGCAAGGTCGCTTCCGTGATCGACTGCATTCAGCCCTACTATTTTCATACCCACCTCGTTGGCAGCGAAGGCAGCCTCCTCGACAACAAGTTCCACGCGAGCCGGCTCGGTTCTGACAAGGGGAAGTGGAGCCAACTCTCAATGAAGATGGCGGATTCCGGCGATGTTTCCGACCATCCGTATCAGGCGCAATTCCAGACCTTTTTCGACGCCATGGAGCGCGGCCAGGAAATGGCCCTGACGTCGTTCGAGATTTCAAGTAAATCGCATCTGGCGGTGCTGGCAGCGGATCTCTCGGCGCGCGAAAATCGGACGGTCAAACTCTCCGAATTGAATGGCTGAGCGCACCGCCATCGCCATCGCGGCCCATCCGGACGATATCGAGTTCATGATGGCCGGAACCCTGGCATTGCTGGGGGAAGCCGGCTACCGGACGCACTACCTCAATGTTTCCACGGGGTCGTGCGGCAGCGTCACGCACGGGCCTGCCGCCGTCCGGAGAATCCGCCGGGCGGAGGGGAAGAAAGCCGCGGCTGTCTTGGGAGCGCAGTTCCACGAAAGCCGGGCCGACGATCTGGAGATTCTCTACGAGTTGCCGCTCTTGCGCTGGCTCACCGGGGTCATCCGGGAGGTGCAGCCGACCATCGTGCTCACCCATTCACCGCAGGACTACATGGAGGACCACGTCAACACGTGCCGCCTCGCCGTGTCGGCTGCCTTTGCACGGGGCATCCCGAATTTTTCCGCCGGTCGGCCCACGAAGGCCTGGTCCGGCGATACGACGATCTATCACGCCATGCCGCACGGGTTGTCCGACGGGCTGCGGCGGCGGATCATCCCCGGGGCGTTTGTCGACACCTCCTCGGTGCAAAAACAAAAGCTGACGGCGCTGGCTTGTCACGAAAGCCAGCACGGCTGGCTGCAGGCTTCGCAGGGAATGAATTCCTATCTCCACGAAATGGAAGTCATGGCCCGGGAGGTGGGAAAGATGTCGCGGCGGTTCAAGGTCGCCGAGGGCTGGCGCCGGCATTCGCACATGGGCTTTAGCGCGCCGGGCGCCGATCCTTTGCGCGAAGCGCTGGGCAAAAAACTTTTGATCAATCGCGCCTACGAACGCGATTTGCTGCACGGCTAGGAAATCCGAAAATCAATCCACTTTCATAAATTTTATGGCCCGTAAACTAAGCACCATTGCCCCCGACTGGTGGGACTACACCACCTTGGATGACGGTCTGATCGAAGAAGCGGCCCGCCTGACGCCTGCGGATATGCAAAAACTTTCGCGCGACGGGTTCCGGGTCGTGTTCTACGATACGCTTGAGGATTTTTATGTCGCCGAAGCCTTGGAATACATCACCGCGTGGCGGCAATCGACCGCGGACAATCCGGTGGGTATTTGCGGGCCGATCGGACCAACCGAGCAACTCCCGTTGGTCGCCCGCCTCGTGAACGACCTGGGTCTGTCGCTGAAGTCGGCCCATTTCTGGGGCATGGACGAGTGGTATACAAACGGAGCCGAGGCGCCGGTCACGCATCCGCTCTCCTTCGAGCGCGCCGATCGCGAGCTCTGCTTCAACCGCATCCGCCCGGAGCTGATGATGCCGGACACCAACCTGCATTTCCCGAAGGCGAACGTGGCCGCCTATGCCGCGACGTGGAACGGGATCCGTTGCGCGGTCATGCAGGGTGGGCAGGGTGACACCAAGCACTGGGCTTTCAACGATCCGGTCAAACGCGAGGGCGCTTACCGTGACGCCCCGCCGTCGCCCGCGGAATACAGGCGCCTGGGGACGCGCATTGTGGACTTGCATCCGGTTACTCTGGCCCAGAACGCGCGCACCTCGGGTGGTGGTAACATCGCTCTGGTTCCCACGAAGGCGATCACCGTTGGACCGGTCGAGACCTGGAAAGCGGAGAAGGTTTCCATCTGGCAGGCCGGGACGCACGACAGCCCCTTTGGCCAACGCCTGACCACGCTGATGATCAGCAAGCGCATTGCGGACAGTGCAGTGCCGATGTCGTTGCTGGCCGACCATCCGAACGTGCAATTTAACTTCTACCGCGGTGGGATCGGCTCCTGCCAGGTCGAGATGCACTGAGCAAAAAGGTCCATCGATTTTACTTCAACCCGCGCGTCAGAAAATCAACTTACCCCATTCCTATGAATCGTGCAGCCGCTTCCTCCAATTCCACGGCGCCTGGCCGCCGTCGTCACGCATCCTACCTCGCACTGGCGCTCTGCGGTGCGTGCCTGACGGCCTTCGCGGCCGATCCGATCACCCCGCGCGAGACCATTATTTTGTTCAATGGCAAGGATCTGTCCAACTTCACCACATGGGAAATCGCCCACGGCCGGCAGGATCCCGACCGGGTTTTCACGGTGGTTGACCAAGTCGACGGCGCCCCGGCGATTCGCGTCAGCGGCCAGCACTACGGCGGGATTCTCACCAAGGAACGCTACACCAACTACCATCTGGTCGTGGAATTTCGCTGGGGCCTGGTGACGTGGGGACAGCGCAAGAACCGCACGCGTGACAACGGCATCCTGGTGCATTGCCAGGGCGAAGAGGGCAACATGAACAAGACTTTCACCAGTCCTTGGATGCGTTCGATCGAGGCCCAGATCATCGAGGGCGGCACGGGTGACATCCTCGTGCTCCCCGGCTACGAACGAGGTCAGGATCAACCCCTCAAGCCGAGCCTGAAGGCCACGGTGAAGGGCAAGTCGTGGAGCCCGGACGGCGAACTCAAGGAGTACACGGGCGGACGTATCGACTGGCAGTTCCGCGATCCACAGTGGAAGGACGTGCTGGGTTTTCGCGGCGCCAAGGATGTCGAAAAGCCGGTCGGCGAGTGGAACCGCTATGAGGTCATCGCCGACGGTGGCAACCTGGTCTACCTGCTCAACGGCGTGAAGGTGAACGAGGGCCGGGATGGCTCGCTGACCGAAGGCAAGATTTTCTTCCAGTCCGAAGGCGCTGAGATCTATTTCCGCCGGCTCGAACTGCATCCGCTCAAGAAATAATATTTTCCCGCCACCTTATCCCTCCGCTTTCCCGCTCAACCCCAAATCCTATCATGCTTACCCAATCTGCGATCAAGTTTAAGCTCTCGGTGTTCATGTTCCTCCAGTATTTTATCTGGGGGTCTTGGTACGTGAGCATGGGCACCTACATGGCGAACACGCTCAAGTTCGAGGGTGCCCAGATCGGCGCCGCCTACGGGGCGTTCGCCATCGGCGCGATGATCTCGCCGTTTTTCGTCGGGCTGATTGCCGACCGGTATTTTGCCTCCGAAAAGCTGCTCGCCGTGCTCGGAATTCTCGGCGGGGCGGTGCTGATGTGTCTGCCACGGCTGCACGTCTTCAGCACGTTTTATCCCACCCTGATTCTTTATTGTGCCCTGTATGTGCCGACGCTCGCCCTCGGTAATTCCCTTTCGCTGCACCACCTGGCCAACGCGAAGACCGATTTCCCGCGGGTAAAGATGCTTTCCGCCATCGGCTGGATCGCGGGTCTGGTGGTGCTCAGCCTGATCAAGGGCGAACAATCGGCGGTTCAGTTTTATCTGGCGGGTGGCATTTCGATCTTTTTTGGCCTCTTCTCGCTGACACTGCCGCACACGCCGCCCAAGAAAACGGGCGCCAATGTCAGCCTTGGCGAGATCCTCGGGCTGGATGCGCTGGCGATGCTGAAGAAGCCGTCGTTCGCGATCTTCATCATGTGCATGCTCCTGATCTGCATCCCGCTGTATTTCTACTTCGTGATGCTGGGGATTTATCTCACGGAGTTGAAGTGGGACAACATGGCGGCAAAAACGTCCCTCGCCCAGGTTTCGGACGTCATTTTCCTCTTTCTGCTGCCCGTTTTCCTGCGGAAATTCGGTTACAAGAAAACAATCTTCATCGGCATTTTGTGCTGGGCGGCGCGCTACTTCTTCCTCGCGCAGAGCGTGGGGGCGGCGAACCTCCAGACGATGTTCGTTTACGCCGCGGTTTTGCTGCACGGCGTTTGCTACGACTTCCTCTTCATCGCCGGCCAGCTTTATGTCGACGACGAGGCGAACGAACGCATCCGGGGCGCCGCCCAAGGCTTCATCGCCTTCATTCTTTGGGGCGTCGGCGCCTTTGTCGGCACCTTGTTGGCGGGAAAAGTGCTCGCCGCGCACCATCTGGCGGCGCCCGTCGCCGGCATGAACTACGACTGGAAGGGGATCTGGATGATCCCGGGCATCGGCGCCACGATCGTCCTAGTGATCTTCCTGATTTTCTTCCGCGATCCCATCAAGCGGATCGTTGCCAACAACCCGGCCAACGAAAATTCATGATATTTAGCGACCGCTTTGCCGACCGCGCGCGATGGCTGAAAGGGCATGATTCACTGACCCGTTTTATGCCGCGTGCGCTGGCTGGCATGACGGTCGGCCTGATGACGGCGCTGGGAGTCGCGGCCGAGCGCCTCCAGCCGCTTTCACCGGAAGCGGCACTCGCGGCATTCCAGCTCGAACCGGGCCTCCGGATCGAACTGGTGGCGGCGGAACCCCTCGTCGTCGACCCGGTGGCCTTTGCCTTCGACGAGAACCGGCGACTCTATGTGGTGGAGAACCGGGGCTATCCGGATCCCTTGGACGGAAAAAAGGCCCCGCCCGAGGGCCGAATCGCCGTGCTGGAGGATACCAACGGCGACGGTCGTTACGATCGCCGCACCGAATTCGCAACCGGCCTGAGTTATCCCAACGGGATTCTTCTCTGGAAGGGCGGGGTCTTCGTGACCTGCGCGCCGGACATTTACTACCTCAAGGATACAAATGGCGATGGCGTGGCCGACGAGCGACGGGTGGTGTTGACCGGCTTTGACGCGACCAAGACGGCACAAATTCGAGTGAGTCATCCCACACTGGGCCTAGACGGGAAGATCTATGTCACCAGCGGCTTGAACGGCGGAAAGGTGACGTCGCCCGAGCACCCAGAGCGACCGGCGGTGACTTTCTCTCCGGCAGACGGACGTTTCGACCCGGAGTCGCTGACGTTCGAGAATACGGGCGGCCGTTCCCAATTTGGCCTCACCTTCGATGCCTTTGGGCGGCGCTTCGGTTCCACCAATCGCCAGCCGGTCCTGCAAATGACCATGGAACCCTCGTATCTGCGACGGAATCCCCATCTGGCTTTTGCGGATACCGTGCAGGAAGTCTCGAAAGTCCAAGCCGAGGCGAAGGTCTACCCGATCAGCCGGGCGAGCGTTTCTGCGGACTACATTCCCAAACTGATGAGCGACCCGCATTCCGGGACATTCACGTCGGCCTGCGGGCTGCTGGTTTTTGGCGGCACCGGGCTTTCGCCGGAGCACACCGGCAATGTCTTTATCTGCGAACCGGCGCAAAACCTGGTTCACCGGCAGGTGATGCGACCGGACGGTGCCTCGTTTCGGTCCGAAACTCCCTACAAGGGTCGGGAGTTTCTGGCTTCGACCGACGTCTGGTTCCGGCCTGTCTTTCTCGGCGAGGGTCCTGATGGCGCGCTTTACGTTGCGGACATGCACCGGCGTGAAATCGACCACCCACAATATGTCCCGGAGGAAACGCGTCCGAAACTCAACTTTGATGGCGGGAAAAGTGCGGGGCGCATTTATCGGATCGTGAAAGGCCCCCGGGGCGCGACTCCCGCACCGGGCTTCACGGTGGCGGATTTGTGCCGCAGCTTGGAATCGCCGGACGTGTGGTGGCGCGAGCGGGGACGACGATTGTTGCTGGAACGCGGCGATCCGGCCGCCGTTCCGCTGCTGGAGAAATGCGCGGCGGACGCCGCGCTGCCGGAGAGCCGCACCATCGCGCTTTGGATCTTGCGCGACTTGGGCCGGCTCTCGACCGCAAGCATTCTCACCGCATTGCGCGATTCCACCGCAGGCGTCAGGGAGCAGGGCGTGACACTCGCGGCGGAATTTCTCCCCAAGACTCCGGAACTCGTCGTTCCCCTGCTCGCCAGCGGCGATGATTCCGACGCCCGGGTCCGCTTTCTTGCGGCGCTCGCCTTGGGATCTCTGGAAGATCCGCGCGCGGTGGGAAAACTGGCCTCCGTCGCAGTCCGGGACGGCGAAGACCGCTGGACGCGCGCGGCGGTCCTAAGCGGGGTGGGAACCCGACTGGCCGCATTTTTCGAAGCGCTCGGTCGGATCCGCGAAACCAACCCCAAGGCCTTTGCGGTGGTCATGGAAGATTTGGGACGTGTTTTTGGCGCAGGTGCACCGCTCGATGCTTGCCGGCAGTTTCTCGCCCAAATGCTCGCCGGCCAGGCGGACCTGGACTGGCGTATGCCGTCGGTCCTGGGTCTGGCCGAGGGATTGCGCGGACGGCCAGAGCTTAAGGGGAAAAATACCGCCAGTCCGTTTGCCGCGTTATTGTCGTCCGATGGAGCGTCGGCCGCTGGCGTTCCGCTGGACAAGTTTTTCCACGAGGCGGCCAAAATTGCAGCCGACGAGCGAGCGCCCACCCGCCAGCGGGTGACTGCGGTGGCGCTTCTGGGTTATACCGATTTCAAGCAGTCGGGGCCGGTGTTGGGCGCCCTGCTCGATGCCCGGCACGCTCCGGGTCTGCAATTGCAAGCCGTGCGTGCGCTTGAACGTTTCGACGATCCCCGCGGCGCGGAGATGCTGATCCAGCCAGCGAACTGGACGCGCTACACCCCACAGATCAGAGAGGCGGTCATCGCGACGCTCGTGGCGAAGCCGCAGATGATTGGAGTGTTGTTCTCGGCCATCCGCGCGGGAGCGATCAAAGCGCCGGAAATTTCATCACCCCGGCGGACACAGCTCCTTAAACACGCCGATGCCAAGATTCGCCAGGAGGCGGAAGGCATCTTTCACGAATTAGAGAGTGGCGATCGCATGCAGGTGTATCGCGCTTACCGGAGCATTCTGGACAAACCGGGTGATGCCCGCCACGGCGGCGAAGTGTTCGTCCGGAGCTGTTCCGCCTGTCACACCTACAACGGAGCGGGCGGCAAGGTCGGACCGGACCTCACGGTGGTCCGCAGCCAGCCCTCAGAGGCGCTGCTACTGCATATTTTGGTGCCAAACTTCGAAGTCGCTCCGGGTTACAAGGCGATGACGGTGACGACCCAGGACGGGCGGACGCTCTCCGGCTGGCTTGCCTCGGAAACGGAAGGGAGTCTCACCCTGCGCACCGCCTTTGGGACGGATGAGGCCGTGTTGCGCGGCAATATCGCTTCCCTGACCGCTTCGGGACTCTCGCTCATGCCGGACGGACTGGAGCAGTCGATGACCAAGGACGATCTGAACGACCTGATCAGCTACCTGAAATCAACCGGCGCAAACTCGCCGTAAACCGGTTTAAGCTGGAGGGTAGCCGCGCCGGTTTGGCGATTGCAGGGGTAACGTGCCCGAGAGAACGGCTACAGTTTAAAGAAACCCGCTCTGGTTTAGATGGGGTTGCGGCGGGTCACGCGTCAGAGCTTGAGCATCTTCTTCGCGTTTTCGTAGAGAATCTTCCGTTCGACCGCCTTGTTCGCCGAGAGCTTCCGGATGGCGGCGAGGGTACGGGCCGCGAAACAGGTCGGTCCCCGGCCGGTACCTTCGCTGCAATCGCTGCCAAACATGAGCTTGTCGACATGGCGGGCAATGAAGCCGCGATAGTGTTCCTCATCGCGGACGATTGCGCCGTTGCCGGAGCCGGCCGAAACCTCCGCGTAGCAATTCGGATAATCCGTCAGGTAGCGGTCGGTGATGCCGCCGGGAGTCACGATTCCCTTGGGGTAGTTGGTCCCGGGTTTGTAGTTCTTGTCGATCGCGGCCCACCAGGCGGTGGCATGGCCGATAAATTTAACCGTGGGGAATTTTTCGAGCACGATGTGAAACCGCTCGATGTGGCGGTTGTACATGCCGTCCTGAAAATGGAGGAGCATGGGCACGTCGAATTCGCGGGCGACTTCGGCGATGCGCATGAGGTTGGGCGAATCGCAATCGACCCGAAACTTCTGCTCGCCGATCCCGATCGCGCCGCGGCGCAGCTGCCGCTCGATGATCTTGGGAGCATCGGGGTGGTCCGTAAGTTCGTTGGCAAAAAAAACGAATTCCCCGGGATGAGCCTTGCAGAGGGCTAGCACCGCCTCGTGTTCACCCGAACCGCCGGGATGGTTGTCGCCCCGATCACCGGAGGGCATGAGCACGGAGGTGGTTGCGCCCAGGGTGCGCTGATGGCCGATCAGCACGTCGTCCGCCCGACCGCTGTATTGCACGTGCTGGTGCATATCGATGATCGGTTCTGCCACCGGGGCGGCGCCCGCCGCAAAGGCCCGGGGCAGGGAGGCGGTGCCAAGCAGGACCGCGGAGGTTTCGAGAAATCGACGGCGGGAGACCGGTGTCACATCACGGGAGAATATTTTGTTCATGGGGAGGAAAGGGGCGAGATTAATGCAATCAGTGAGGAGCATTTTGACCGGAGGCAACCGTCGACCGCGTGGGGGAGTGCGTCCATCGTGAGCTGACGGACGAAAATCCGCGTCGGGTGCGGGTTTTATTTCACTTCTTCGACGCGGCCCTCGCGGACGGCCCGCAATTCCCTGGACCGCGCGGCGTGTCCCTGGAGCGCGACCGTAAAGGGAATGTTGGTCACGCGATGATCGAGCTTCCTGAAGCGCCCGGCGAGGCGCATGGTTTCGCGTTGAACCACCTGCCCTTCGAGCACCACAGTGTAAATTCGTTCAGGCTGAAAGCTGCTTGAGACGATCCGCCGCCCGGGAGGTAGTCTGCGATCGAAGCGGTATTGTCCGCCGGACATCTGAACCAGCAGATTGGAGGCGATGCCCCCTTTGGCGACCGCCGCCGGATCCTGGACGTTTGCGTCGAGGATCTCGATGATGTCGCGGCCGCTCAGTTGCGCGGTGACCAGCATCTGGTCAAACGGGCGGCTGCACTGGATGAGGTCCACCATATCCACCGTTCCGGCGGGCAGAGGGAGGCCGCGATACGACCGCCGGCTGTACAGGGCGATATCCCCGCCCGTTGCGAGTCGCATGGCATCCGTGATCCAGTTGGCCAAGCGGGATTCGGTTCCTTCCATGTCGAGCGCTTCGGGCGCAAACGCGACGGGGTTGCGACGATAGGTGGTGAGAGCGTATTCCCGTCGCGACCGGAGTTGCGCCGTCCAGCCCGCGGCTGCCCGGTTGAATACGATCTCCTGGGCGGGCGAGACGACGCCGGTGAAAACCGGTTCGTCCTTGATCTTCACTCGAAGCGGCCGGGCCACGTCAAAAACGGCGGGATCCGGCCAGAACGCGACTTCGCGCACGTTTTCCAGTTCGAGACGGGCCAGTTGACGGGATTCGGCTCGTCCCTTCACGGTGGCGATCTTTCCCGGCTGCTCCATGGCTTCGACGGCGAGCCAGTAGGCTCGGGCATGCCGGGGAGAATCCACTTCAAAAGTGAAGGCTGTCGGGTGAGCGACGCGGCGATGCCGAAGCAGCCATTCGAAGACGCGATGGAAATCCTTGGCGGTTCCGTAGTGCTCCTGGCCTGCCAGTTCGAGGAACTCGACCGGACAACCCAGGCTTTTCATCCGAAAAAGGCCCAAGGCGACGCCCTGCCGGTAGTACTCGGCGTCGAGTTCGCCGCCGACCCAGAGGAAGGGAACGTGGCCGGCATTGGCGGCCAGCCACGGGAAACTATAGGCCGCGGCCAACGGCGCGGCGGCGGCGAACAAATCCGGGTGGTGCAGGGCGAGATACGCCGATCCCGTTCCACCCATCGAGTGGCCGGTGAGATAGATGCGGTTTTCGTCCACGCGAAAACGCTTTTTCACGTCGGCGAGAACGCAGAAGATGTCGTTTTCGCCGATCCCCCTATACTCGGTGGTGCCGCGAGCGTTGGGCGACACGAGGAGAACTCCGTATTTCTCAGCCGCGCTGCGGACGCCCAATTTCGCGGGATAGTGCTTCTCGTCCTCAAAAAGGCTGTTCTCGTTGTCGCCCGTTTGATGGAGCGCAAAGACCATCGCAATCGGCTGATCGGGCCGGTAGCTGCTCGGAACGTAGACCCGATAGGGTTGGTCGGTGTTATCGATTTCGGAACGGTAGGTAAACCTGAGGTCCTGTCCCGTCTGGGCCGCCGCGCTCCAAGTGATCAACGAAATTGCCCACCACAAAAGCCGAGATTTTCGTGGGCGAAGTTTCAACAGACCATCGCGCGCGCGATCGCAGGAGGGCATGGGGAGGGTGGGCAGCGATTCGCGACCATGGGGATTCACTGAGTGGTCGCAATCAAATGCACCCCGAGCCGGGAAAATACAGAGTCCCCGGTTGTGCAACGCGCCGGTGCGCTTCACCAGGAAATGAAAGGGTGAAACGGCGTTGTACCACCGGCCAACCAAGGTCGACCGTTCTTGCCGAGGCGGGGCACGGCGCCAAGGCTTTCGATCAATCCCATGCAACGAATCCCCTTTCAAGTTTTACAGGACGAATACATCCGCGTGTTGCTCAAGACCGGCTTTGCGCCCGAACGGGCGGCGCTGGTGGCGCGGCGATTCACGGAAAACCAGCGGGACGGAGTCTATTCCCACGGGCTGCATCGCTTCCCGAGTTTTTTTGCCTCCATCCGCGCCAACGGCATCGATATCCACGCGACACCGATAAAGGCCGGCGGGCTCGGGGCCATCGAGCAATGGGATGGAAACATGGGCGTAGGCTTGTGGAATGCGCACGTCGTCATGGGCCGGGCCGTCGAACTCGCGCGCACGCATGGCATGGGCTGCGTGGCCTTACGGAACACCAATCATTGGATGAGGGCGGGGGCCTACGCTTTGCAGGCCACGGAAGCCGGTTGCGTCGGGATTTGCTGGACGAATACGATTCCGCTTCTGCCGCCGTGGGGATCCGCCGGGGTGAGAATTGGCAACAACCCCCTCGCGATCGCTGTGCCCCCGGCGGAGCGTCCCATGCTGCTGGACATGGCGATGAGCCAGTATTCCAACGGCAAGCTCGAGGTTCTGCACCAGTGTGGCCAGAAGCTGCCGCTCGCCGGCGGTTACGATGCCGAAGGCATGCTGACGCGGGATCCGGGTGCGATCCTTGCGGCACGCCGGGCGGTACCGATCGGCTACTGGAAAGGCTCGGCCCTGGCGGTGATGCTCGACACGCTGGCCGCATTGCTCTCGGGCGGTCTGTCGTCACACCAGATCGCGCGGTTTGGATCCGAACGCAGCGTTTCGCAGGTCTTCATTGCCATCGATGTGATGGCGCTGTCCGGGGAGAGTGCTTTGGCGGACTTGGTGAAGTCCGTGGTCGACGATCTCCACCAGGCGACCCCGCTTTCAAAGGATGAGGCCGTGCGGTACCCGGGTGAAGGCATGATGCGTATTCGCGAGGAAAGCCAAAAACTCGGGGTGCTCGTGGAAGAGACCCAGTGGGCGGCACTGCGTGCGATGTGAGAATTCTTGCGGCGAACTCCGCATGGATTCGCCGCAAGCCTGGGGAGGATAGGCAGGATCGTCCGGCGTCGTATCGGAATTTTCCTCCGTATTTTAAGTGACAGCCCGGACACGAAACTTCGAAGATTTTTGTCCACAGAACACCTCGCGGCGAGATGAGCGGAGCCACTAGAATTGGGCTTGCGCCACCTAGCCGTAATCCGCACTTACCCAATCTGCTTCGCGGCGTCCCCGACCCATCGTTTCATGCAATTTCTCGACTACCTCGTCATCGCGATATTCTTCCTGCTCATCGCCGCGATCGGCGTCGCCTCGATCAAAAAAATCAAGGGGTCGAAGGACTACTTCGTGGCAGGAGGGAAGATCCCGTGGTGGCTGGGAGGCATTTCGCACCATGTTTCCGGACACAGCGGCGTCGTGTTCGTCGCCTTCGCGGCGATCGCCTACCAGTATGGATTCACCCTTTACGTCTGGTGGGCTGGGTCGATTTTCATCGCCTGCATCGTGGGTGCTTTTGTGTTCGCGCCCCGCTGGGCCCGACTACGCATGGCGCTCTCGATCGAGTCGCCGACGGAGTATCTGGCCATGCGCTACAACGTGGCGACCCAGCAATTGATGGCGTGGAGCGGAGTGCTCTTAAAGCTGCTCGATGTGGGATCGAAGTGGGCTTCCATCGGGATCCTCCTGCATGGTTTCACCGGGCTGTCGGTTGCCTCCGGCATATGGATTTCCGGCGGCGTTTCCCTGTTCTACATCACGATCGGTGGCATGTGGGCGGATCTGTATACGGACTTTCTTCAATTTCTTGTTCAAGTCGTGGCGGGATTGGTCCTCTTCGTCGTGGTGCTCCAGCACCTCGGCGGAGTGAGCAGTCTCTGGACGGTGTGGGATCGGCTGCCGCCGGGACACAGCGATTTTTTTAACGGCCCCTACACACCGCTGTTTTTCATGGGGTACATCGCGGCGGGAATGTTGAGCTACAATGGCGGGACGTGGAATCTCGCAGCCCGTTACATCGGGGCGCCATCCGCCGAGAGTGCACGCAATTCCGCGTTGCTGTCAGGTGTGCTCTACCTGATCTGGCCGCTGTTTCTATTCTTCCCGGTTTGGGCGGCGCCGCTGCTCCTGCCGAATCTCGCGGATCCGACCCAGGCTTACGTCTTGCTCACCCGGCAGTATCTGCCCGCCGGGCTCGTGGGCTTGGTGCTGGCCTCGATGTTCGCCGCGACGATGTCGATGACAACCTCGGACACCAACACGATCTCATCGGTTATCACGCGCGATATTCTGCCCGTGATGTCGCGCCGTTTTCGGAAGCTCGACCAGCGCCAGTCGTTGAGGCTGGCGCGGCTCTCCACGCTTCTCTTCACGTTCCTGACGCTGCTGGTGGGCATCGAGGCAGACCGGTTTGGCGGCGTCATCGGGCTCGTGATCTCGTGGTTCCTCGCCTTGATCGGGCCCGTTTCTGTGCCGATGTTGTTCGGATTGCTCCCGGCCTTCCGGCATGCGGACGCCAAGGCCGCCATTGCCTCGATTCTGGCCGGGCTGGTAGCCTTCGTGGTGACCGCCTATGGCATCGAGGTGAGTCAGGGGATGAAGGTGTTTACGCCCATTGCGACTTCCATTGCCGTGTTCAGCGCGATGGCGTGGTTGAATCGCGGCAAGCCGCTCTCGCCACCCGTGGCGGAGTTGATGCGCGGTTTAGCCGCGCCGGTCGCCCCGAATGCCGAAAAAGCCTGAGCACTTTCTTGCCGATGACCCAATTAGGAACCAGTGAGAGTCCGGCTCACGTGGTGCCGGCGGATTGGCGGGATCTTGCGACCCGCTACGGGCGGAAAACTCAATCCGCGCTGGCCGGATCGATTCTCCCTTTCTGGAGCCGCACCCTCGACGCCCAGCACGGAGGAGTTTTCAACTGCTGGAACAACACCAACACCCAGCTCGTCAGCCGCGACAAGTTCACATGGTCCCAAGGGCGGTTCGTGTGGATGTGGTCGCGGCTTGAGGAGGTTGTCGGGCGCGGCTTGCTGCCGGGCGATCGCGCAGCGTTTCTCGCCCACGCGGGAAAGACCGTGGCTTTCCTCGAGGCACACGCCTTTCTCGACGACGGTCGGTGTGCATTTCTGCTTTCCGAGAGCGGCGAAGTTAAGGAGCTGACCCCGGCCGCCGGGAAAGCCCCGAGCATTTATGCGGACTGCTTCGTGGTGATGGGTTTCGCCGAGCATGCCCGGCTGAGTGGCAACCGGGCGGTACTCGATGCGGCCTGGCGCTTGCTGGAGAGCATCGAGCGTCGCCTGGCGGCCGGGGGCTTTCCCACGTTTCCGGACCCGATTCCCGAGGGCCACGTCTCGCACGCAATCGCGATGATTTATCTCAATGTCACGCTCGTGGTGTGTGCCGCGTGCGCCGGGTTGGGCGATCCGCGGACCGCGGAGATCCGCGCCCGCAACGTCGCGGCGGCCGCACGAATCTTCGATACCTTCATGCTGCCCGGCGGCCGGCTGGCGGAATTGCGCGCGGCTCCCGGTCAGAGCGAGGACACGTTGCTTTGCCGGCACATCAACCCGGGGCATGCGCTTGAGGGGCTGTGGATGTTATTGTCGGTCGCCGTGAGGGAAGGGCGCGCCGACTGGCTGGCGCGTGCCAGTCAGGCGGTCCGCTTCGCCTTCGAACGCGGATGGGACGACGTGCATGGCGGGCTGCTGCACTTCGTCGATGCCGACGGCGGCCCACCGGTTGGAGCGGAGGGAAATTCGATCTACGAGAGATCGGTGCGGGGAACTTGGGATACCAAATTGTGGTGGGTGCACTCGGAGGCGCTCTATGCCTCGCTGCTGTGCTACCGGTATACGGGCGATGCCGCCGTGCGGGAATGGTTCGAGCGAACTTGGGCGTATACGTTCCGGACATTTCCGCATCCCGATGTCAGCATCGGTGAATGGATCCAGATTCGGGACCGCCGGGGGGCGCCACTCGACCGGGTGGTTGCGCTGCCCGTGAAGGATCCCTATCATATCACCCGTAACTTGATCCAGATCGTGGAACTCTGGTCAGAAGACCTTAAGTCCAATCCGCTATGAGCTCATTAACGCTTGTCAGCAATGCCGTCGCCGCTCCGGTGCCCCCGGCGCGCCCCGTTCCGACTCCGTGCCTGGGGTGGGCTCTGATCGGTCGGGAGGAGGAGGAACTCGTGCTCGAAGTGCTGCGCAGCAAGGCGCTGTTCCGCTACTATGGTCCGGACCCGAAGTCGCCGCCGCCCATGGTCGCGCGACTGGAACAGGAATTTGCCGCGATGGTGGGAACGAAATTTGCGCTGGGGGTGACCAGCGGGACCGCGGCATTGGAAGTGGCACTTGCCGCGCTCGGAATCGGTCCCGGCGACGAGGTGATTGTCCCGGCGTGGAGTTGGGTATCGTGCTTCACGGCGATCGTGCGCGTCGGCGCCAAGCCCGTGTTGGCCGAGATCGACGATACGCTGTGTCTCGCCCCCGGCGAGATCACCCGGCTGCGTACGCCGCGCACGAAGGCGGTCATCGTGGTGCATTTTCAGGGCGTCGCCGCCGATCTCGGCGCGCTCGTCCCGGAGGCGCGGGCCGCCGGCATCGCCGTGCTGGAAGACTGCGCGGAGAGCCCTGGTGTTTCCTACCGCGGCCGGCGGATCGGATCGTACGGCGACATCGCGATTTTCAGTTTCCAGCAGCAAAAGACCATGACCAGCGGCGAGGGCGGCGTCGTGGTGACGAATGATTCCCGACTCTTCGAACGCGCCGTGCGCATGAGCGACATCGGGCAGTTTCGCGATTTCCACGCCGCCCAGGTCGAGCCCCGCGAGCCGGCGTTCTGCGGGAGCCAGTTCCGGATGTCAGAACTGACTGGTGCAGTGGCGCTGGCCCAGTTTCGCCGGGTGGACCGGACCCGCGAGCACTGCCGCCGGCTGACCGCCCGGTTGTTGCAACAGGTGGGCGATCTTTCTGGACTCAAATTCCGCCGGATTCCCGATCCCGCCGGTGATTCGGGTTTCGAAACCTATTTTTGGGTGGCAACACCGGAGCTGCGCGAGGCCTTCCGGGTGAAATTGCAGGAGGCGAACATCCCGTGCCAGCAGATGACGGGAACCTACGCGCAGTACCGGCGGCCCTATGTGGCCACGGGATTGGCGCATGCACCCGGAGCAACTCCGTTCAACGTCGGGCCCAATTGGCCGGAGCCCGGTTATCGCGCGGAGAGTTTTCCGCGCACCGAGGATTTGATTCACCGCTTCGTCGTGATCCCGGTGGGCGTCGCCCACACGGAGGCGGACATCGACTACATCGCGGCCGTCATCCGCTGGAGTCACGCCGAGCTCGGCATCAGCTAGGACAAGACGCTGCCGCGGCACGCCGGTCGGACCGTCGCCGGCGTGCCCTGCGGTTTGCGACGGTCTTTATGCGAGCAGGCGTCCGATCGCCGACGTCAGGATCTCGTCGACGTCGTCGCGAGAGAATGCGACACCCACTTCGTAGCCGCCGTTGGGATACTCCTCGCGCGTCGGCACATACCAGAGCCCGTCGTCGCCGTAAGCGGCCACGGCGACCGGATGGGCGGGACGCATGGCCCGGGCGCGCAGCTGGTATTCGATGAACATCTCGCCCGGAAGATGCAGGATCGAAATCTCATTCAACCGCAGCCGGCTCAAGACGAGGGGGGTGCCGCGTTCAACCCGGCGCAGCCACGAAAGCCGGAAGGCGGGCAGCAGTCGCTCGACGAGGGAGCCGTTCGGGCGGGCGATGGCGGCCACAAGTTCCTCCTCGGTCGGGGTCGCTTGCGGCGGAGGAAGGACGGCCTCGGTGCGCCAATCAACCGCCGTGAGCGGCGTTGGCACCAACGCGCGTTCGGATCCCACGATGCCGGCGTACATCCGTTCGATCAGGACAGCGCGCGCGGCCGGGCTGCCATCGTTGTATTTGCCGGCCGCGACATTGCCGGCGCATCCGGTGAAATAGAGGTGCGTGCAACCGGGCTCTTCGGCTTGCCGGCGCTTGCGGGCCAACCCGCAGAAATCGCTGCTTACTCGCCCATCGCGGTAGAAACTCATCGGGTGGGTGGCGTAATAGTGGCAGGAAACAATTTTCTTTTCTCCGGAGAAAAACGCCACGGTCTGCAGGTCGCGATCGATGGTGCCTTCCGGCAGTGCGATCAGCTCCGGGTCGGTGCATGAGCTCAAGCGCATGTCGCGCACCCGGCCCGCCGCATCGCGGGCCACACGGCGGTTCCCGGCCACCCGGTCGACGACAGCCTGGCCGTGGGCGACGTGGGTGAGGGCTTCGGGTCGAAGGAGTGCCTCGCGCACCGCGCGACGGCCGCGCTCCAGGCAGGTTTCAAAAAAAGCCACGTCGTACATCTCCGGCAATTCAGGATACTGCGCGGCGGTGGCACGGGCGTCCGGGCAGACGAACGGCGTATTGTGCTGGTGCACGCATTGGACGGCAACGCGGTCCGGGGTCGTTCCGGCGGCGGCGGCAAGGGCGGTGCGCCACGCGAGATGGGCCTCGTTCATCAACGCCGCCCAATCCACCGCGCAGACGACGATGGGCGTGCCCGCCCCGAGCAGGACATAGCCGATCGCTTCAAGCGGGTCGTCGACGGTCAGGGCGGACGGGATCCAACCAGCCAACAACGCATGGCCAAGGGGTGGTGTGACGTCGAAGCGGAAGGGGGCGATGGAAAATCCGGAAGCGGATACGAGGTTATTCACGGCGGCAGATTCCACGGGCAGGGTCGAACGGGCGAAAGCAGAAACTTTTGTTCCAGAGATGGGCGACGGGGGGTGAGCGGGCAGGGGGCGTTGGCCAGAGATTTCGTCACCGGATCGAGATCGTCGACTCCGGATGTCTTCGTTCTGGTCGCGGCTGCATTCGTGATTCAGCCTTGTCCGCACTTTCGCGCTTCGTCACGGCCGGTCACCGCCGGCTTCAAATTTTTTTCTGACCCTGCATTTGCCTCTATGAAATCGAGTCGCCGTTCGTTCTTAAAGCATGCCGGAGCCAGCCTGGGTTGCCTGCCAGTGGCCGCCCTGACGGGCGGTCTGCCAGTTCGCGGGGTGGCGGCGCAAACCCGCCCGGTTAAGTCCGACGCGGGCCTTCCGGTGAACTGGCGCAAATCGCGAAAATACGATGTCCACAATCACGTGTGGACGGCCGTGAACCACCCGAATCCCAACTGGAGCCAGGTGGAGGATCTCATAATGGCGGCGAACGTTCTCGGCATCGAAAAACTCCTGTGCTCGCGGCCGATCACCGGCGGGGTGATGGCAAACATCGAGGCGGTGCGCGACGTGAACGACGCGATCCTCAGCGCCATGAAGCGTTATCCCACCACGATCATGGGGTATTGTTTCGTGCAACCGGGCAACGGCCAGGCGGCGCTGGATGAAATCGAGCGCTGCGTTCAAGCCGGCATGATCGGCGTCAAACTCTACAACCAGTTCAAGTACTCCGATCCGGCGTTGTTTCCGATCGCCGAGAAATGCATCGAACGGAAGATCCTTTTCCTGGGCCATTCCGCCCACTTGACCGATCCGAAGTCCATCGCCGGCCAGCCCAAAACCTCCGACTCACTCGATTATCGCGCGCTTTCCCGCCGGTATCCCGAACTCCTGCTGATCATGGGGCACGTGAATGGGGGCGGCGATTGGGAATGGGCCATCAAGGGACTGCGCGACTGTCCCAATGTTTACCTCGATACCAGCGGCAGCGTCGTAGACGATCGCACCATCGAGATGTGCGTCAAGGAACTCGGCCATCACCGGATACTTTTCGCGACCGATTCCTCCATGGAGGGAGGTGTGGGCAAGATTCTTTCGGCCGACCTGACCCCCGAACAGCGCGAGGACATCTTCTGGCGCAATGCCCGAAAACTGCTGGATCGGAGGAAATCGTGATCATCGATATCAACGCCGCACTCGGGCACTACCCATTTATGCAACTCCGCCACAACACGGCGGAAAAAATGGTTGCGCTGATGGATCGCAACGGTGTGAGCCACGCTGTCGTTTCCTCCCTGCATTCGGTCTTCTATCGCGACGTGCATCGCGGGAACGAGGAGTTGATGCTGGAACTGGAGAATTTCCGGCGGCGGCTCATCCCGATTGCCACGATCAATCCCCGCTATGTCGGGTGGGAGGCAGACTTGGAAGAGGCCGTGGAGCGTTGGCAGATGCGGGCGGTGACACTGGTGCCGGAACATCACGGTTACCGTTTGACCGACCAGCACGGCCGTGCCGCCTTGAAAAAGATTTCCGGTTACGGGCTGCCGTTGGTGCTCACCCAGCGATTCGAGGACCGACGGCAGCGGCATGAATGGGATCGCGCGGAGGACCTGACCTTCGGCCCGGTGGCGGAAGTCGCCCGGATCCATCCCGAGCTGAAGATAATCTTCGTCAACTGGATCGGCTTGGAGGGGAAAAGAGTGGCCGAGGCGGGATTGAAGGGCCGGTGCCTCGTCGATTTCGCCCGCCTCGATGTCGTGCTCGGCGCCGCGGTGCCGAAGCTGATCGAAGCGCTCGGCATGGACGCAGTCGCATTTGGTTCTCACATGCCCTTCAACTATGTCGGGCCGTCGCTGGTGAAACTTGCCAACCTCGAGACTCTGCCGGTGGACGATCGCGAAAAGATCGCATGGCGTAATGCGGCGCGTTTCCTGAAAATCGAGGGATTGGCCGCGGGCCCGTAGTTCGATCGGCGGGCGTCTACCCGGTGGCGTCGGAACGATTCGGCCGTCAACGGCGCTGGAACCACAGGTTGCGGCTCCGGAATCGCCGCAGGCGGAATCCGCTTTCGACCAGCAGGACCTCGGCCTCCCCGAGTTCCTCTTCCGAGTGAGCCTCCAGAATGACGTTGGCCGTCGCGGCCAGCGTTTTGGGCGCGCCGCCGATCGCCCTCGCGGCGTCTCCCTCGATATCGATTTTCAGGACATCGATCCGACTGAGAGAATGCGGGGCGAGCAGGGTGTCCAAACGACCGGTCGTTAGGAGCCGCTGGCGGGCACCGGCAATCGGCCGGTGCGTCTGATTCTTACCATCCAGCGGATCGTTAAAATACACCGTGACCTCCTCTCCATCGATTGCTGCCAGCACGGCCGTGGTGCCGGTATAGGCGGTGGCCGCCGCACCGAGTCGCTGGCGGGTGATGGCGTGAGCTTCTTCCATCATGTCGAATCCAAAAATTCGGCACGAGGCGTTGAGATGAAGCCACCATCGCACCGTGACGCCGACGTTCACTCCGCAATCCACCACCACCGGGTTCACGGTATTTTTGAGCGCAGTCTCGATATGCGGGTCCCGCAATTCACCCACGGCAAAGTTATCATGGATATTCAGAATTTCCGGGATTGTGCCCACTTGACCGAAGATGGGGACCGATACCGGGAACGGAACTCGCCGGATCGAGCGGCAAAACGCGAGGTAATCGCCTTTCGGACCCAAGGCTTTGGCGAGTCGTGTGAACATGGATCGAGTGCTGACGATTGGGCCCTGCGTCCGCGCCGCCACCGGCCGACGCCACGGCGGGCAAAGCTCAGTTCACCGGCGCCGGCCCGGAATTACGGGTATGCACGGCGTTGCCATTGAAGCCAAATTCCCCGGCCAATTTCAGGCATTCATCCGCAGATTTTACGCTGGCGGAGCAGGTGGCATCGAAGAGCGAGGCTGCTGCCGCGCTCACTCCGAGCCGCAGACAGTCGGGCAACGGCCATTCTTCGTGCAGCCCATAAAGGATTCCCGCGGCGAGGGCGTCGCCGGCACCGGCGGCCCCCTTGATCCGGACTTGGGGGACGCGGAGGCTGGGTTGCCACATTTCCTCGCTCCGGCTGGCGGCAAAGATGCCATGCGGCGAATGGATGAAGACCCAGCGGTGCACTCCGGTCTCCAGCAGCAATTTTCCAGTGCGCCGGAGTGAAGTGAGATCCCGGCCGTCGCAATCGTTGACGTCGATTCCCGTCAGCCGGCCGGCCTCGAAGTCATTGGCAAAAAAATAATCAACGTGTGGCAGTGCCGGGGTCGCGACGGCCCTAAAGCGATCGCTGCTGTCGCTGACGCAGTCCAGCGAGGTTCGCATGCCGGTGGCACGGGCTGCGCGCAACACCGCGGCCGCCCCTGTGATTCCCTCGGCATCGAAAGCGTCGAGGCGGTCGAGCAGCAGGAGGTAGCCGAGGTGAAAAATCTTCGCCTGGGTCCGGCTGAAATCGAAGTGTTCGGGGCCGAGGAGGGCGTTGGTGCCGCGCTGGTGAAAAAACGTGCGGCGGCCGGTCGATTGATCCGTCATCACGTCGGAGTAACTCGTGGGCGCCGCCGTCGTCCGCTGGAGTTGGGCGGTGTCGATTCGCTCGGCACGACAGTCGGCGAGGATTAACCGGCCGTCGGCATCGTCACCGATCAGGCCGACGCCCGAGAGGGGAAAGCGCGCCCCCAAGCGGGAGAGATTCTTGAGCACGTTGTAAGGCGACCCGCCATTTCCGGAAGACTCGGAGAGGATCGTGGCCAACGCGTCCTGTACCGGCCACGTGTTAAGGATCTTCACATGGTCGATGATCCAATTTCCGCCGGCCAGGATGCCGGATCGCTTGGCTGAGTCAGACATGGTGGAGCGATGAATGCGCGGCGGTTGCGGTTACGCCAGGGAAACGATCGACTGGTTCTGGTGCGAGGTGAGTGCGGCGTCCCAGAGTTCGTGGCTTTGCACCGCCTCGTCGGGTGTCGCGCAACCGAAGCGATCGCCCAGTTTGCCCGCGCGTTCGGCGAGAAAGCCGGCCCACATTTGCTGAATCATGTCGGGAAATCCGGGTTCGAAGATGCCGCCGGTGATCGTCGGGAACGGCATGCCGAAGCCCAGATCGGTTTTTTCCCACCATTGCTCCTTGTCCCGCCGGTAGCACCAGAGCGTCTTCGGCTCCTTGGTGGAAAACCGGGCGCCGCGGTCGGTCCCCAGAACTTCAATATACCAAGTGTTGGTTTCGGTGGGCGCCATGCGCTTCATTTCAAGCGTCATCGGGATGGTGCCCTCAGCTAGTTTCAGGTTGGTGTGCAGGACCGCGTTGTCCCAGGTGTCGCAAGCGGCCATGCCGCCCTTGCCGTCGGGGCGTTGGGAAAACACCTTTTGGAGTTGCGCGTAGAGGGACTCCGGGCGCCAGCCCAGCCGGAGCGGAAGGTGCGCCACGTGCATGCCGAGGTCACCCATCACGCCGACTTCGCCGCAGAAGCGGTTTTGGCGCTTCCAATTGATCGGTTTCGTCGGATCAAGGTCGCTGGAGTGCAGAAAGCCCGCCCGGATTTCGAGCAGGCGCCCCAGCGCGCCCGAACGGGCCAGCTTGAACACCCGTTGCACACCGGGCAGGAAGGGAAACTCGGAGGAGACGCGGACAAAACGGCCCAGCCGATTGGCCTCGTCCCGAATCCGGCGAGCGGAGGCCAGATCGATGCCGAACGGTTTTTCGGCGAGCAGGTCTTTCCCGGCGCGCAGGACATCCAGATAGATCTGTTCGTGCAGATGATGCGGCACCGCGGCATAGACCACATCCACGTCGGCACTCGCCAGCAGTTCGTGGTGATTTTGGGTGAGAAGCCGTACGGTGGGAACCTGCCGGAACCAGTCGAGCAACACGGGTTGGAGATCGCAGACCGCCGTCAACTCCGCGCGCACGGGGAAATCCACGAGTGTAAACCAGCGCGCCAGGGCGGAGGCGGCTTCGCGTCCCATCAAACCGCCGCCGATGATTCCAACCCGCACGGGACGGTTCAAAGAGGAGACGGCAGGCTCCGTTTTAGGATCGGAGGCAGTGGAGTTGGAATTGGAATTCACGATGAGAAAGTAAGGTGGCGGGAAGTGCCGGAACGGATCGGGCGGTGGTGAAATGAAGGGAAAGGGTGAAGGGTTTTATTTTGCGAAGGTAATGCAAAATAAAAACGTCCTGGCATGCGGCCTCAACCTTCGCCCTTCGATCGCCGCGTCCGGACTGGCGTGATTGCGAGCCGGATCAGGGCCGGGCCCCGAGCAATTTCCGCACGCCCGTCATCAAGACCTTTTCGGCCCGGGCATCGACCAGCGAGACGGCGGGAGAGGTCTCGTAGCCGCCTTGAGGGTAAGCCGCCGCTGTCCCGATGTAGCCGGGCGCGTAGTCGCCGTAGGCGGCCATCGCGACGAAGAGGTCGGGTCGCGCAGCTTTCGCCTGCAACTGGTATTCGACGAAGAGCTCTCCCGGCATGTGCACGATCCGGGCGGAACCGAGACTGAGGCAGGATAATTCAATGCGATGGCCGCTGGCGGTGCGGCGCAGCCACGCCAGTTGGGCGGCGGCACCGGCGAGAACGTCGAGACCGTCCTTCTCGTTGAGGCGCGCCTTGAGCGCGGCTTCCGAAAGGTGGGGGGCCGGGGGCAGCGCGACCGGCTCGTAGTTCCATGCCACCGATTTTGCCGTCAGGGGTTCCCGGCGGGTGGATTCCCACGCCCGGCGCATGCCGTCCGCCACGCGATCAGCGAGGATCCGGCGATTTTCGGGCGAACCGTCGTTGTATTTTCCCGCACCAAGATTTCCCCCGGCACCATTGAAGTGGATGTGGAGCGCCTGCGGCACGGTGGTTTGCCGGAGGAAACGGGCGAGACCGGGAAAATCGGGATTGGCAATACCCGTGCCATAGTAGCTCTGCGGGTGGCAGGCGTAGTAACTCAGAACCGCGACCGGTTTGCCCGCATTCCAGAAGCTGACGAGCGAAAGGACGGGGTCGATGACACCCTCCGGTTCCGCCCGAACCGCCGGATCCCGCGTCGCCGTATAACGCGTCACGCGAACTTTGCCGTCTGGCCCGAGAATCCGACGGTTGGAGGCGACCTCACGCACCTGGGCCTGCCCCAGACCCAGCTCGTCGATGAGCTTTGCCTGGGCGAGGGACGAACGGACGGCGTCACCCAACCGGGGCAGCAATTCGCGCGCGAAGGTACCGTCGTAGTGCCGGGTCGGGAGTCCGGCGCCTTTTAAAATCGCCTCAGCGGAAAAATCACTGGCCGGCGCGTCGTGTTGATGGAGGGCGTGCACGGTCACGCGTTGCACGGTGGTTCCTGCGGCTGTCGCCAGCGCCTGCCGAAAGGCGTCGTGGCTTTCGTTGGCGATACCGATCCAATCGACGGCACAAAGCACGATCGGCTGTCCGGCCCCAAGTAACACGACCCCGCGCGCTCTGAGCCCAAGATCCCATTTGTTGGCGACCGGATTGTAGGCCATCCAACTACCGATCGGCGGGGTCGCATCGAGGTCAAACGTCGCAAGGCGCAGGGCGCTGCCGGACGCGTCAGCCGCCGGTGTTTGGGCGCTCACGGCGCCGATTAAGGCCAAATTGAGGAGGAGAGCGCCGAGCCGGAATTTGGAATGCATATTGGGGAAACTCAGTTTGCAGTGGCCGCTTGGGATCGTTGGTGCGGAGGGGACCGTGGTGGTGCCGACCGAGAAGGACTCGGTTGGTAGCACAAGAACAAGGCAGGAATAAAATGGATCCGGAAGCAGAATCCCGGAGATGATTCGAATTGGGCGGTTCGGGCCGCACCGCGAATCCGGGACGACGCCGGACAATGCGTCGCATCCCCTGCAAATTGCCCGCGGTAGAATCGAATTCTGTTTCTGCCTTGTTTTGTCTCCGCGCCGGAAGCAACGATGGCAGGCGGTTTCGCGCGCCGGCTCCGGCTTTCGAAGCCCCAACCCCTCAAACCATGCGCAGTGGCACCACTCAAATTCCCCTGATATTAGGTCTGGCTTTTGCCGCACTCGCCGCGAGAGGCGCGGACGCCGCGGCGGACATCATTGTGGTGAACGGCAACGTACTCACCGTGGACGCCAATTTTAGCCGCGCGTCCGCCGTTGCGATCAAGGATGGTGTTTTTGCCGCGATTGGCTCGGACGCCGAGATTCGCAAGTGGGTGGGGCCACAGACCCGCACCCTCAATGCCGGGGGGCGCACCGTGATTCCGGGTCTGATCGAGTCTCACGTGCATGCCACGGGCGCGGCGAGGGGAGAAGCCCTCCAGCCCTTCCGGCAACTTCATTCCCTTGGCGAGATCCAGGATTGGGTTCGTCAGCGGGTAAGCGAAGGCCACCCGGGAGCGTGGATTCAATTGCCGCGGGTTGATGTGACCCGGATTCGCGAGGGGCGCATCCCCAATCGCGCCGATCTCGACACCGCAGCGCCGTCGAATCCCGCGGTCTTTACCTGGCAGTATGCGAACCGGACCCGGCAGATTCTGAATTCGGCCGCCTTGGTCGCCGCGAACATCACCAAGGAAACCAAGGCCGTTCCGGGAGGAAAGATCTACTGCGGGCCCGATGGCGAGCCGACCGGCATGATGGATAATTGCAATGCGCTCGTGCAAAAATTTCTCCCGGGCCGAGGGATGCCGGAGGAGAGATACCATGACTCGCTCGTGACTTTGCTGCACCGCTACACCGAGATCGGCATCACCAGCATTGGCGACCGCAGTACGAATGTGGAAGGCTATCGCACGTATCAGAAACTCAAGGCCCAGGGACGCCTGCCCGTACGAGTGACCGTCACCATTGGACTCAGCACCGACGGCACGGTCGCGGGCACCGAAAAAGTAATCCGGGCCCTGCCGTTTAAAACCGGCGATGGCGACGATTGGGTCCGTGTCGGACCGCTCAAGCTGGGCGTGGACGGCGGCACGCTCTATGGAACCTCGTTCATGCGCGAGCCCTACGGCCCGAGTGCATTTGCGCTCTATGGCATCTCGGATCCCCAATATCGCGGTGATCTCCGCATCAGCGCCGAAAACCTCAAGAACATCATCCGGACGGGACATCGCCTGGGCTGGCAGATGTCGTCGCATGTCACCGGTGATGCCGGTGTCGACGCGGTCCTCGATGCCGTGGAAGCGGCGAATGGCGACAGCCCGATCGCACCGCGCCGCTACAATCTTATCCATGCCTATTTTCCGAACGAGGAGACGGCCAAGCGGGCCGCGCGCCTGGGAGCATGCGTTGATACCCAGCCGGCTTGGTACTACAAGGACGGGGACGCCTTGGCCAAGGCGTTGGGCCACGAACGACTCGCGAAATTCATTGGGGTTCGATCTTGGCGCCAGGCTGGCGTAAAGGTTGCTCTCAATTCGGATCACATGCAGGGCTTTGATCCCGATACTTCCCTCAACCCGTATAATCCGTTTCTGGCCATTCAGACCGCCGTCACACGCAAGACCGAAGGCGGACAGGTCTTCGGCCCCGACCAACGTATCTCGCGCGAAGAAGCCCTTCGCATGGTGACAATTGACGCGGCGTGGCTGAGTTTCGACGAGACGAGGAAGGGCTCCATTGAAAAAGGTAAACTCGCGGACCTCGCGATCCTCTCCGGCGACTATTTGGCCTGCCCGGAAGGCCGCATCAACGCCCTGCGGGCGACTATGACAATCGTCGGCGGTAAGATCGTCTACGAAAAACCGGCGGCCCGTTGATCGAAGATTGCGGGTCAGCGGAAAAGCAGCGGGGTGATCTCAATCTTATTTTATTTTGCCTCCCGAGGATCCATCCCAATCCGAACCACTTGATGAATTCGCCCAACCCTGGCGCCGAGCAATCCAATCCAACGGGCAACCTATTTTGGCTTCCTCCGAAACTTTAAGCCGCTTAAGACATACTCTGGTCCTCCAGCATGACTTTGCGGACTTGCCTCAGTCGAGGAAAGTTCATAAAAATTTCAGCGGCTGTTAACAACCCTACTACGAACCATGAAACCCACCGGTAGATCCCTCCTGCATTTGTTTTTCCGAGGCGGAAGCGTCCTCCTCGTTGCCTGCCTGATGCCGCTTCTGGCGGTTGCCCAGTCGACCGGCGGAACGATCACGGGGCAGGTGAGCAATTCCGCCACGAAAGCCTACCTTGAAGGCGCCGTGGTGGAACTCGTCGGCGCCGGCCGGACCACGACCACCGACCGCCAGGGGCGGTTTCAATTCACCGGTGTGTCAACCGGGGCGGCCACGCTGGCCGTGAGCTATGCCGGTCTTGATGCGCAGCAGGTGTCGCTGGTCGTGCAGTCCGGTCAGCCGACCTCAAGCAATATCGAGCTTACTTCCTCAGTTTATCAGTTGGAAAAATTTACGGTGGCCGGTCAGCGCGAAGGCACCGCCAAGGCCGAAGTGTTGCAGCGCATCGCGCCCAACGTTAAGGCCATCGTCTCAGCCGACACGTTTGGCAACGTCGCCGATGGCAACGTCGGTGATTTGCTCCAGAAGATGTCCGGTATGACGGCCGACTATAACGGGCCGGATGTGCGTCAGGTGAGCATCCGCGGCGTCGGTGCGGGGCTGAACTCGATGACGATGGACGGTCAGCAAGTGGCCAGCGCCCAGTCGGCGGGCACCGGCCGCCAGTTCGAATTTGAACAGGCCTCGCTCGGAAATATTGAAACGATTGAAGTAACCAAGGCGCCGACGCCCGACATGCACGGTGCTTCCGTCGGTGGCAGTGT
>CANEVO010000042.1 GCA_947442255.1 Opitutia bacterium | reverse complement strand
TCATCGCCGATCTCCGCGTGCCGGATCGCGACGGCCAGCTCGCCGGGATCGTGCGGCCCGCGATTTTCTCCGAGGAGAACTACACCCGCGGGTTTCCCCAGGCCGCGATCGTCGTCGGCCGCGTCATCAACCGAATCGGCGGAGCCCGGTTCACCCTCGATGGCCGCGACTACCCGCTCGAAGCCAACTCGGGGCCGAACCACATCCATGGCGGCCGGAAGAATTTCGCGCGCCGCATTTGGACCGCCGCCCCCGCGACCAGCCCAGACGGCCCCGCGCTCAAGCTCACCTACGTCAGCGCCGACGGCGAGGAGGGCTATCCCGGGCAGCTCACCGCCACCGTCACCTACACGCTCACCCACGCCAACACGCTGCGGATCGAGTACGGCGCGACGACCGACAAACCCACTCCCGTCAATCTCTCCAACCACGCGTACTTCAACCTCGCCGGCGAGGGCGACGTCCGCGGACATGAGATTTCGATCAATGCCCGGCTCTACACCGTGTCTGACGAGGCGCTGATTCCCACGGGCGAGATCAACACCGTCGAGGGCAGCCCGCTCGACTTTCGCCAGCCGATGCCGCTCGGGGCCCGCGCCGATCAACTCAAGCGTCAGCGCTACGACAACAACTGGGTCGTCGATCGCCGCGAACCCAACAGGCTGACGTCCGCGGCCCGCGCGACGGATTCGGGCTCGGGTCGCGTGATGGAGGTTTGGACGACCGCCCCCGGCGTGCAGGTCTACACCAGTCTGCTCGCCGGACCGACGGCCAGCGATCCCAAGGGCTTCTATTGTTTCGAAACCCAGGACTTCCCCGACGCCGTCAACAAGCCGCACTTCCCGTCGACGATCCTCCGCCCGGGCGAAACCTACCGGAGCACGACCGAGTTTCGGTTCTCGACATTGCCCACCGCCAAGTAAGGGGCGCCGGTCTCCGACCGGCGAAAATCGGATCCGAGACCGGCGCTCGTGGCTACCTTTAGCCAGCCTCTCGGGATCTTCACCGGTCGGAGACCGGTGCTACTGGTGCCTCCGGCTTTCGTAGTTCCGCCTTCAGGCGGAAGCTTGGGCGCAGCGAGCCCACGGCGGCGATTCCGCCTTCAGGCGGAACCACGAACCCAAGCAAACCGAGGGCTGGGTCGCCCGGCTCCCGCCACTCGCTCACGCTCGCAGCCACGAACGAATATGTCGCCTCGGGCGACTCCAGGGCTGGCCACCCCGGCCAGCCTTACTTGTTCCGAAACAGATCACTCTGCACCACCGCGTGCAGGAGACTGCGAACGCCGTATTCCTGTCGCCGCGTGGCCTCGAGGATCTTCTCGATCTCACCGCGGTCGGCGAAACGGATCGGCGCACCGGTCGCGAAGATCGCGAGCTGCCGCACGACGTTGCGGGCGATCTGCGCCTCGTCCTCGAGCAGCAACCGCTTGAAGTCGCGCACATCGGTGAAGGGCCGCCCATTCAGCGTGCCGCTCGGGTCCACCGGTTGCGCGAGCGCGAAGGCGAAGGGCCAGCCGTTCTTGCCGAAGCCGGCCTCCGGCGCGGTGTTCGTCGCGGTCGCGCGGTAGCGCTCCCGCCAGCCGCCGAGCACATCGAAACTCTCCAGCGCAAAGCCGGGCGAATCGATCTTCCGATGACACGTCGCGCAGCTCTCGTCCGCGCGATGTTTTTCCAACTGTTGCCGAATCGTGACCGCACCGCGGATGTCCGGCTCGACTGCCGGGACCGCCGCGGGTGGCAGCGGCATGTCGTAGCCCACGATCCGCTCCATGATCCATTTGCCGCGCAGCACCGGCGAGGTCGTCGTGCCGTTCGCCGTCACCTTGAGCACGCTCGCCTGCGTCATCAGCCCGCCGCGCGGGGAGGTCGCGGGCAACGCCACCCGCCGCATCATCACGCCTTCGACGCCCGCGATGCCATAATGGGAAGCCAGCCGGTCGTTGAGGAAGGTGAAGTCCGAATCGACCACGTTCCGCGCCGGCAGGTTGTGGCGCAGCAGCTCCGTGAAGAACTGCTGTGTTTCCGTCAGCGCCGCCTCGGTCAGCGAATCGTCGAGATAGTAGTCGTTGTAGAGCGTCGTGGACGGCGACGTGTCCTCCATTTTCCGCAGCTCGAGCCAGTAATCGAGGAAGGCCGACACGAACCGCTCCGCCTTGGGATCGGCGAGCAGTCGTTCCGTCTCGCGCCGCAGCACCGCGGGTCGCTGCAACTCGCCCCGCGCCGCCGTGGCCCGCAGCGCTTCGTCGGGCTGCGAATTCCACAGGAAGAGCGCGAGCCGCGTTGCGAGCGCGTAGTCATCGAGCCGGCCCGGCGCCTCGTCGATGAACACATAGGCCGGCGAGGCCAGCACCGCCGTGTATCCCGCCAGCATCGCGCCGGCGAAACCAAGACCGGCGTCGAGCCGCTGCCGGATGAGCTGAAGGAAGAGCTGCACGTCAGGCTCGTCCACCGGACGGCGATACACGCGCTGCATGAAGCGGCGCAGCAGGCGCTCGGCGTCGGCCGGGGGATTCGCGGTCACGACTTCGACGACGGCTTCCCGGCCGCCCGGTCCGCCCCGACCGCCCCGGCCACCGCGTGGCGGCGGTCCCGCGAGCTCGATGTTCACGCCGGGCGCGTCGCCCTCCGGTCTCCGCAGCGGCAGTTCATCGAACAGGGTCCGGTAGCCCGCGCTGGTCGAGGCCTCGTCGAGCGGTCCCTCGATTTCCATCCACCGGAACGCCACCGCCGGCGCGCCGTCCCGCTGCGCGAGCGGATTGGTGAACCCGCCCTGGTAACCCGTCGGGCGCGAACGATAGAAGCGCACCGCATCGGTCACGACGGTCTCGTTCGCCTGTAGCAACACATCGAGTTCGTGGACGGTCGGCTCCGGCTGCAGGTCGAACTCGCCGAGGCGGCGAATCACGGTCGGCGTCCGCGAATAGATGACCAGCGGTTCGTTCCGGCGGCCCGGGGAGACGTCGTTGTAGTTCGGCTGGTGCCAGAGCGGCGGGCCGGCGAACTTCCGCTTCTGATCGCCCGTGCCTTCCTCGTGCCGTCGAAAGCCATGCGGGCCGACCCAGAGCGTATAGCCGCTCACGCGGATCTTGTACCGGCCGAGGGCTGGCGCCTGAAAATCGCTCCACGCAAAGCTGATTCCCGTCGGCGCGTATTGCGAATGCACCCAGCCCACTGCCTCCTGTTCGCGTCGCTGCGGATCGGATTCACCCACCGTGATCGGTGCCGTCAGCGCCCGCACTTCAGGCTGAGGCTGGTGGCCGAGCGCGGGAAACTTCAATCGATCCGGTGAACCCGTGCGGAACGAATCGGCCATCCCGCCCGCGCCGCCAGTGAACACCTCGCGCGCGTAGTAGCGTTTCGACGTCGGCGCGGGCCGGTTGAAATGCGCGCTCATCGCCTGGCGCATGCCAAAGTCCGCGGCGCTCATGTAACGCGCCATGTGGACATAGGAGACATCGAGCGCGCTGCTGACCTTGTTGAAGCGGAACGCCTCGCCATCCTCGGGCAACTGGCCCTGCACGCGCAGCAACGGCGCCGCCAGCAGATCGCGGAGGCTGTTCTCATATTCCACGCGGTTCATCCGCCGGCGCGTCGCCCGACCCTCGCGCCGGTCCTTTTCCTGCCCCAGGGCAGTGAGCGATTGTCCCAATCCGCTGAGGAACGCAGATTTCTCCGGAGCCTGCGGCGCCCGCTTCTCCTTCGGCGGCATCTCGCCGGCACTGACGCGGTCGTGGACCTTCACCCAGATGAGGTAGTTCGCCGGGTCCTGCGGATTGAAACCGAGCGTCGCGAGATCGAGTCCGCCCTCGCGATCCACGTCGTTGTGGCAGGTTGAGCAATGGCGATCCGTGAAGGCGATCGCGCCCGCTTCACCGAAGGCAGCCGACGCCGCGTGGCTCGCAGCCGGGAGCACGGCGGCGCCCAGCAGCAGGACAAATCCCGACCAGCGAGCGATCATCACACCGGGAAAACAGCGGGCAGTTCTGGTCCTCATGGGATGTCGGGGCGGGGAGTTCGCGAAGCACCGGCATGACCGACCGGCCGGCGGGGAAAACGTGCCACAATCACCCGGTCAAGCGAGCCGAATTCCGGGAGGTTCCGCGAGCGGCGCATTCGTGAGCCGAGGCCCGCCGGCGCAGCCGGGATCGTGCAGTGGACTGCAGGGCCGTCGCTCGCGACGAATCCGCTTTACCTCGTGAATAGGGGCCTGCCGACGAGCGGCAGCCCTACCCCAATCGGTTTCGGCGCGCTCGCCGCTGAAAGCACTCCGACTGCACGCTCCGATGAAGTGCGGCCCTGTCCCGCCGCGAGGGCTCCGCGCTTGGTCGCCGCTTACCGCTTCAACCCCGGATAATCCAGGGTGGCGAAGTGATCGGCGAGCGTCTCGGCCCGGCGGATAACTTTGTGCTGGCCATTGCCCTGCCAGAGGACCTCGGCGGACCGCAGCTTGCCGTTGTAATTGAAGCCCATCGCGTGGCCGTGCGCGCCGCTGTCGTGGATCACGAGCAGGTCGCCAATCGCCGGGTCCGAGATCTCGCGATCGATCGCGAACTTGTCGTTGTTTTCACAGAGTGAGCCCGTGACGTCGTACACCTTCTTCAGGCCGTTTTCCTTCCCGGGCACGGTGATATGGTGATAGGAACCGTACATCCCAGGGCGCATCAGGTTCGCCATGCAGGCATCGAGCCCGACGTAGTTCTTGTAGATCTCCTTTTTATGGAGGACGCGCGTGACGAGATAGCCGTACGGGCCGGTGATCATGCGGCCGCACTCCATGGCGATCCGGATCGGGCCGAGCCCATTCGCGACAATCTTGCGCTCGTAGACGTCCTTGATCTTCCGGCCGACGTAGGCGAGGTCCACCGCGGTCTGCGCGGGACGGTAGGGAATGCCGATCCCACCGCCGAGGTTCACGAAGTCGAAGCGGATGCCGAGCTTCTGGTTCAACTCGACCACGAGGTCGAAGAGCATCTCGGCCGTCTCGACGAAGTAATCGGGGTTGAGTTCATTCGACGCGACCATCGTGTGGAGGCCGAAGGACTTCACGCCCTTGTCGCGGAGGATCCGGTAGCCCTCGAAAAGCTGTTCGCGGGTGAAGCCGTACTTGGCCTCCTCGGGCTTGCCGATGATGACGTTGCCTTCCTTCAGCGGACCCGGGTTGTAGCGGAAGCACAGCATCTCGGGCAGCTTCCCGCCGAGGCTCTGCTCGAGGAAGGCGATGTGGCTGATGTCATCGAGATTGATGATCGCCCCGAGTTGCGCGGCCTTCTGGTACTCGTAGGCCGGCGTGTCGTTCGAGGTGAACACGATATTCTTCCCCGTGATGCCCACGGCCTCGCAGAGCTGGAGCTCGGCGACCGAGGAACAGTCTCCGCCCAGGCCCTCGGCCTTGAGAATCTCGAGAACGTACGGATTCGGCAGCGCCTTGACCGCGTAGTAATTGATGAAGCCGCCGGGAACCCAGGAAAACGACTCGTAGAACGCCTTCGCGTTCCGCCGCATCGCCGACCCGTCGTAGATGTGAAACGGGGTCGGCACCTGGGCCGCGATGGCGTCGAGTTGTTCCTTGGAGAAAGGCAGCGTCTTGTCGGTCATGTGGCGAAAGGGGGATAACAGACCCAAGTCGGGCCGGACGTGTCAACGGAAGAGGGATCCACACCGGGACACCGACGGCACAAAAGGTGCGATCACTCTACGGTTCAACCGGCGCCGGAGATGCCGGGAACCGATCGAGGGTTTAGTCGTAGGGGCGCAGTGTTGCTGCGCCCGCATGGGCATTCGAACGACCATTGGGCGCAGCAAGCCTGCGCGCGACTCCCAGAGATGAACCGATTTCTGGCTCGATCAGCCCCGGGGCACGTTCTACCTCTCTCCTCCATGAACTCCGCCACCCCTGCGTTGAATCGAGCCCTCTTCGTGTGCGCCCTGATCGGCGCCTTGGGCTGCCTGCCCGTTTTCGGCCAGGCTCCCGCCGCCACGAAAAAACAACCACCCGCCCCGCCGTTGAAGGAGGTCGTCGCCACCGAAATCCCCGGCGTGATCAAGGGCGGCACTAAAATCGTCCTCCTCCGCGAGGGCTTCAACGCCACCGAGGGCGTAATCGCCCTGCAGGACGGTAGCGGCAGCGTCCTCTTCACCGAGCAGGATTCGAACAAGATCATCAAGGTCGACCCGAACGGCACCATCTCGACCTACCTCGAGAACACCGACCGGACCACCGGGCTGACCTACGATCCCAAGGGCCGCCTCGTCGGGGCCAATTCCCGCCCGGCCAACATCGGCGTCCTTGCACCCGGCGCCAAGACGATCCTGGCGGACAAGTTCAACGGCGAGCGCCTCTGCCGGCCCAACGATCTCATCGCGGACAAAAAGGGCGGATTCTATTTCAGCGATCCCGCCGGTCCGGACCCGCGCTTTCCCGAGCCGCCCCCCGGCCGCACTTCCCTCCTGCTTTACCTGACGCCCGATGGCCGCGTGGTGAAGCCGACCGACGACACGCTGAACCCGAACGGTGTCCAGCTCTCGGGCGACGAAAAGATCCTCTACGTCACCAACGGCCAGAACATCATGCAGTATGATGTGCAGCCCGACGGCATGCTGAAGAACGGCCGCGTGTTCGCCCAGAGCGGCGGCGATGGCCTGGCCATCGACTCCGAGGGCCGCATCTACTCGGCCATCGGCGGGGTCACGGGCATCAAGGTCTTCGACAAGACCGGCAAGGAACTCGGCATCATCCCCTCTGGCACCCGCCCGCAAAGCGTCGGCTTCGCCGGCAAGGATCGCCGCACCCTCTACATCGTCGGCCAGGGCGCGCTCTACAAAGTGCAGGGCGACATGATCTCGCAGGGCATCACGACCCGCGCAAAGTAAGGGCCGCGCGGGTTTTGTCGCTTGCGCGACAAAACCAAGGCTGGCCGCATCGCGGCCAGCCACCTGATGCCGACCGCGCCTTCCGTTTCTTCCACCGCCCATGCCCATCGGCAACGTCTCGCCGGTATCGGGCTCCTGCTCGGGGCTGTCGCTTGCTTCGCCTGCATCGATGCCTGCGCGAAGTGGCTGAACCGGGGCATGCCGCCGCTACAGACAGTGGCGATCCGTTATCTGGGCAGCTTCATCCTGATCGCGTTCCTCCTGAATCCCCGGAGCCATCCGGGGATCATGCACACGCAACGGTTCGGGCTGCAGATCGCGCGGGCCACCTGCCTCGTGATCATGTCGGTCTGCATCTTCACCGCGCTGCGGTATCTCCCGCTCACGATGGTCGCCTCGATCTCGTTTGTGTCCCCGCTCGTCACGGCCGTCCTCGCCGCCCCCATCCTGGGCGAGTCCCTCGGCCCACGTCGCGTCGCGGCGGTGTTTGTGGGCTTTGCCGGGGTGCTGGTCGTGACCCGCCCGTGGACTGGCCACTTCCATCCGGCGATGTTGCTCGCAGTCCTTACCGCGTTCCTGAACGCGATCTACTCGATCACCACGCGGCTCCTCGCCGCGCATGACTCGCCGCGGACGACGATGTTCTACACCGGGCTCGTGTCCGCGATCGTGGTCGCGCCGATCCTTCCCTTCGTGTGGGAGACACCGGCATCGCCGTCCACCTGGCTGATTATCCTGCTGTTTTGCACGGCAGGGGCGCTCGGCCACTGGCTCCTGATTCTCGCCCACGCCCGGTCGCCGGCATCGGTGCTGGCACCCTTCTTTTACTCGCAACTCATCTGGGCGACGCTCATTGGGACCATCGTCTTCGGCGAATCGCCGGATCGCTGGACGATGATCGGCGGTGGGATCGTGATTAGTTCCGGGTTGTACCTCCTCTATCGGGAACGCGTCCGCCACCGCCGGCCCAGCGTGGATGTAGGAGTGTAGCCCTCGGCGATCGGTCCCGCGTCTCTGGGTTTAATCCGGGTCACGGTTGCGGGGAGGTGTCGCGCCCACCGGTTCCATCGCGGCGTAAGCTGCGAGCCCCGGACACGAAGTCTCGACGGAGGTGTCCAAATCAACTTCCTGACCTTCGAGCCTTCACCCGGCATTCGCACTCCATCACTCGGCATTCCCACAATGCATCTCACTTACTTTGGCCATTCCTGTTTTCTTGTCGAAGTCCCCGGGGCGCGGTTGGTGCTAGATCCCTGGCTCGCGGGTAACCCGCACGGCTCGGTCGATCCCGCCACCGTGCCGTGCGACTTCGTACTCTGTACCCACGCCCACGAGGATCACATCGCCGATGCGCTGACGCTCGCGAAGCTCCACGGTGCCACGATCGTCGCGCCGTTTGAACTTGCGAATCATTTTGCCGAGCTCGGCGCGACGACCCTCGACCCCATGCCCGGAGGCGGAGTCGACCTTCCGTGGGGTCGCATCCAGATGACGCCAGCCATCCATAGTTCGGCGCTCGAGCTGCCGAAGGGCGAGAATCGGGCGATGGGGGTGGCCAGCGGTTACCTCATTCGTGTCGGCGGCCGCGTGCTCTACCACTCGGGCGACACCGCGCTCTTCGGCGACATGGCCCTGATCGGACGGCATGGAATCGACGTCGCGCTCATCCCGATCGGCGACTTCTACACCATGGGACCCGCCGACGCCGTCGAGGCGCTCCACCTGCTGCGCCCAAAACTCGCGGTGCCGATGCACTACAACACCTTCCCCGGAATTCGGCAGGATCCGCAGTCCTTCGCGACGAAGGCAGCCGCAGCAGGCCACACCGTCCGCGTGATGAAAGCGGGCGAGGCAATCGAGTGGTTCGCGTAAGGCCGCCTGAGAGGCTGTCTAAAAGGGCCCGTTTCTCGCAGCCACGAGCGCCAGCGAGTGGGAGAAGCCCGGCCGGTTGCCTTAAGATTTTCTTCGTCCCAACTGCTTGAGAAATGGCGCGCGGATTTCCGGCCGCAAATGCCGCGCTGAAATTCCCATCGGAAACAGCGGCCCATTCGGGCCCGCAGCGCGGCATTCCGATCATCGAAAGCGCCTAGGGCCGCGTGGAAACGCGGCCCTAGGCTTGCCGGAACGGCCAGCCCTCCTCACGTTCGGCGCCAAAGTTCATGGCATTCCCCCATCCTCCCGCCGTCCTGGCGTCGCACGATCTGCGGCCCGCGGAGCTAGAATCCTCTCCGACCGAGGCGCTGTTGCGGATCTACGCGTGGATGTATCTCGCCCGGGCCGCGGACAACCGGATTCTCGAACTCTACCGCCAGGGACTAATCAAGGGCACCGTCACCGGCGGCCAGGGCAACGAGGGCCTGGTCGTCCCGCTCGCGCTGCTGGCGGACAAGGCGATCGACGTCGTTTCCTTTTCCCATCGCGGGTTCGGCGGCCACCTGCTTTGGAGCGGCCACCTCTGCGATCACCTCAACCAGTATTTCGCCAACGCCGGCAGTCCCACCAAGGCTCGCGAGGGCAATATTCACCACGGCGATCCCGCCCATCGCTCGCTCCCGATGATCAGCCATCTCGGCGCGATGCTGTCTAATGTCGCCGGCGCCACGGACTCGCAGCGCCGGCTCGGCCGTCCCGCGGTCGGGATCGCGTTCTTTGGCGACGGCGGCTCGAGCACGGGCGATGTCCATGAGACGCTGAACCTGGCCTCGCTGCTCTCGTTGCCGGTCCTCTTCGTCATCGAGAACAACGGCTACGCCTACTCGACGCCGGTCTCCGAGCAATATGCCGCCGGCACCGAGCTCTGGCGCCGCGCCGCCGGCTACGGCATGGAGGGCCTCCGGATCGATGCCACCGACGTCGAAGCCGGGACCCACGCCCTGGCCGCCGCGCTCGATAAAGTCCGGCGGACCTCACGCCCGATGATCGTTGAAGCGATGACCCTCCGGCTGCGCGGTCACGCCGCGTACGATACCGGCGAATACCTGCAGCCCGGCGAGAGTGACGCTTTCTTCGCCCGCGATCCGCTGCCCCGGCTCCGCGCCCGGCTCGACCCGGGCCGCGTGGCGGCGATCGAGGCCGAACTGGATTCGTTTCTCGAAGCCTGCGTCAAAGTCGCCCTCGCCACCCCGCGCCCGATTCCGGCGGGGATGCAGGACGACGTCTATGCGCCGGTAGCCGCCCCCTTTCCCTGGCAGCCGGCCGTGGTTTCGATTGGCGCGGCGGGTGGCACGGGGCTCCCGACCCGTGAGGCCCGTGACTCCAAGGGCCACGCGGCCCCCGCCACTTCCATCCCGCAACTCACCCTCGCCCAGGCGCTCAACGCCGGACTGCGCAAAATCCTGACGGAGCGCCCCGAATCGCTCGTGCTCGGGCAGGACATCGCCACCTATGGCGGCGCGTTCCGGGTCACGGAGGGATTGTTCAAGGAGTTCGGCCGTCCTCGGGTTTTCAATACGCCGCTGGCGGAGAGCAGTTGCACCGGTTACGCGATCGGACTCGCGCTCAATGGTCACCGGCCGATCGAGGAATTCCAGTTCGCCGATTTTGCCACGGAGGCCGCGACCCAGATCCTGCTCAACGCGGCGACGATGCACTTCCGTTCCGGCGCAGCCTGCCCGCTGGTCCTCCGGCTGCCCGCGGGCGGCGGACTCACGCTCGGATCGTTCCACTCCCAGGAACTCGAATCCTTCCTGCTCGCCATTCCCGGCCTCAAGGCACTCTACCCGAGCACGCCGCAGGATGCGTTCAACGCACTGCTCGCCGCCTATGAGGACAACAACCCCGTCCTCCTCTTCGAGCACAAGGGGCTCTACCGTCGGGGCCGCGGGCCGGTCGACTGGGATCCCAACTATCGCGACATCTGGCAGCCGAAGCGGCTGCGCTCCGGCGATTTCGCGACGCTCGTCAGCTACGGCGAAATGGCCCACCTCGCGGGCGAGGCCTGCGCCTATTTTGCGGAGGAGTACGAGACGTCCTTCGACCTCTTCGATCTTCGCGCCCTGGCCCCGCTGAGGCTCGATGCCATCCGCGAATCGCTCGCTCGGACCGGTCGGCTGGTCGTGGTCCACGAAGGCCGGCGCACCCACGGCTTCGGCGCCGAATTGGTGGCCCGGCTGACCGAGGATCATTTTGCCTCATTCAAGGCCGCGCCGTTGCGGATCGCCGCACTCGACATGCCCGTGCCATTTGCCCCCGAGCTCGAACAGGCCTTCCGGCCGACGAAGGAAACGATCATCAATCGGATCGCGGCGTGGATGGGATGAGGAGATTTTGGATTTTGGATTCTCGATTTTCGATTCTTTCGGAATAGCGAACAATCCCTTCATCCTAGCCCGCACCCACGGGTCTAGCGCAGGCCACACCCAAATCCAAAATCGAGAATTCAAAATCCAAAATCCCGCCGCCGTGCCGAAATCGAAAATCGAGAATCCAAAATCCAAAATTTCCAGCGCGACTTGGTCGCGCGTGCGCTTGTTCGCCATGGACGTCGATGGCGTGCTCACAGACGGACGGATTCTGGTTTCCTCAGACGGCACGGAGTCGAAGTTCTTTTCCATTCTCGACGGGCTCGGGCTCAACCTGGTGCAGCGGGCGGGAATTGCCGTCGCCCTGATCAGCGGCCGGCCGTCCGCGGCGACCGCTACCCGGGCGCACGAACTCGGCATCCCGCATGTCATCCAGGGCCGGACCGACAAGGCCGTCGCTCTTCAGGAACTGGCCCGGAAACTCGGCCTCGGCCCGGAGGCGTGCGCGTATATGGGCGATGACGTGATCGACGTGCCGGCGCTCGCCTGGGCCGGCGTGGGCATCGCGCCGCCCGGCGCCATGCCGGTCGCGATCGCGGCCGCGGATCTCGTGACCCAACGCGAAGCCGGCCACGGAGCGGTCCGGGAAGTCTGTGACCTATTGGTCGCCAGCCGTACCGCCAAAGGTTCCGGGAGCAAGAAGCCCGCGCGCCGGTCTCACCCCTCATGAATCGCTGGCCATCTCAGCCTTTGTTGATCGTTCCGCCTTCCAGCGAGGCTCGATCCTCCGTGCCCCGGCCCGCGGGGCGCACTCGGTTCTGCACCGTCGCCATCCTCGTTAGCTGCGTCCTTTTCCCTGTCCTTGCCGGGGGCGCCGATGCGCCCACCAACCCGGCCGTGAACTGGGTGCTCCCGCTGTTCACGGATCAGGATGGGTTTCGCTCGATGACCTTGCGCGGCGCCACCGTACGACCGGCTGGCGAGAACACCATCGCGGTCACCGATCTGAACATCACGATTTTTTCGGGCACCGCCGACGCCCAGGTGGAAACCGTCCTCCTGAGCCAGAAGGCGATGTTCTATTCCAGGCAGAACCGAGCCACCGGCACCAACGGCGTGCGCGTCATTCGGGATGAACTCGAGGTCAACGGACTCGAGTGGTCCTACGACCACGCGGGGAAAAAAGTTTCCATCCGGAAAAACGTCCGGGTAGTCTACCACGCTCCCTTGAAAATTAAGCTGTGATGCCGTCGCTCCACCTCCTCCGTCTCGCTCTCGCCTTGGCCTGCGGCGGTCTCACGACTCTCCCTGGCCGCGCCGCCGACGTCCAGCCGACCGTCATCACCAGCGAGAGCTTCGACATGAGCAGCACCGACACGGAGACGATCTCCGTGTTCGATGGCCGCGTCGTCGTGAGTGGCACCGGCCTGCGGCTGACCTGCGATCATCTGGAGGTGATCTCGGCCCGCGTGGGCGAAAAGGACGACACGATCGGCACGCAGGATCGTTTCAAATCCCTCGTCGCGGTCGGCAACGTCCACATCATCCAGGGCGAGCGCGAGGCGACCTGCGCCCGCGCTGAGGTCCTCCCACGGGAGGATCGGATTACGCTGACCGGCAATCCCACCGTCACCGATCACGGCAACGGCACCACCGCCACCGGCGATCCGCTCGTCCTCCTGCGCCGCGAGCGCCAAGTGACGGGCAAGAACGTGAAGATCACCGCACCGCCCATTCGCGACCTCGGTTTCGATCCGAAAACGCCGCCACCCACGGTCACCGTCCCTGGCCTCCCGACGCCGAAATGACTGCGCCCGTCCCACCGGTTTCCGAAATTGTGACCGAAGGCCTGGTCAAGACGTACGGCTCCCGCCGCGTCGTCGACGGGGTCAGCCTCCGCTTTCGTGCCGGCGAGGTGGTCGGTTTGCTGGGCCCGAACGGCGCAGGGAAGACGACCACGTTCTACATGGTCGTCGGCCTCGTGCCCGCGACTGCCGGGTGCGTGCGGCTCGACGGCACCGACATCACCAAGCTCCGCATGCACCAGCGGGCGCGGCACGGCATCGGTTACCTGCCCCAGGAGGCCTCGGTCTTCCGCAAGCTCACGGTCGAGCAGAACATCCTTGCGATCGTGGAAGCCATCGGGGTGCCCCGGGCCGAACGCGCGGCCTGCGTCCGCACTCACCTCGAGGAACTCCACCTCGCGCATCTCGCCAAGCAGATGGCGTACACCCTCTCCGGCGGCGAACGGCGGCGGCTTGAGATTGCCCGCGCGCTCGTGTCGCAGCCCAAGTTCCTGCTCCTGGACGAGCCCTTCGCGGCCATCGATCCGATCTCGGTCGCCGAGGTGCAGAAGATGATGCTCCAGCTCAAGTCCCGCGGCATCGGGGTCGTGGTCACCGATCACAATGTGCGCGAGACCCTCCGCATCGTCGATCGCGCCTACCTGATTCACAAGGGCCAGGTCCTGAGCGAGGGCACCGGCGACTTCCTGATTCGCGACGAGCAGGCCCGGAAGTTTTATCTCGGGGACAGCTTCGATCTCTAGGATTTCTGCGCGACGCGCTCCGCGAAGTTGAGGGTTGAGAGTTGAGAGTTGAGAGCTGAGCGTCGGCGCGAACGAATTTTGTTGCCGGCCGACGTTCGGGCTTCGATTTCCCGCTCTCAACTCTCAACTCTCAACTCTCAGCTCTCAACTCAGAGCCCCAGCCATGCAAAAGGCCATCCACGGCATCACCGTCGCCCACTTCTTCGAGACCTACCGCGAGAAGTTGAAGATGGAGCTCGTCACCGGGACCGACGGGCTGCACCGGCTGATCCACGAGGGCAGCATCAACCGGCCCGCTCTCGCGCTGACCGGCTTCTTCAAGTATTTCGCGCACCGGCGCATCCAGGTCCTCGGCGCCGCCGAGATGACCTATCTCAAGACCATCTCACAGAAGCAGCAGGTCCAGATCCTCGAGAAAATGGTGAAGCAGGGCATCCCCTGCATCGCCCTGACGCGCAACTACCAGCCGACCCATCCCATACTGGCGGTCGCGACGGAGCTGCATCTGCCCATCATCCGGACGCCGATGATCACGATGAACTGGATCAACCTCGCGACGCTCGCGATCGACAACGAGTTCGCGCCCGCGGGGACCGAGCACGCCACCACTCTCGATATCAAGGGCGTCGGAGTGATGCTCCGCGGCGACTCCGGCGTGGGCAAGAGCGAGTGCGCCCTCGCGTTGATCGAGCGCGGACACTCGCTCGTCGCCGACGATCTCACGGTCATCAAGCTGCTCGACGAGCGTGAACTGATGGCCTCGTGCCGGCCGCTCAACCTCGGCTACATGGAGTGCCGGGGTATCGGCATCATCAACATTGCCGAGATGTTTGGCGTGAAATGCGTCCGGTTGGAAAAGCGGATCGACATGGTGGTTTCGCTGCGGGAATGGACACCCGACGCGATCGAGGAACGCACGGGTCTGGAGGAAAACTTTTACGAGATTCTCGGCCAGCGGCTGCCGCACATCGAGCTCTACGTCCGGCCCGGCCGGGACATCGCCCGGCTGGTGGAGGTCGCGGCGTTGACTCAGGCCCTGAAGAAAATGGGCCACGATCCGGCGCGCACCTTCAACGACCGCCTGATCGCCTTCATGAACGAGCAGGCGAATCAGCCGCTCCCCACGAAGATCAAGCCGGTCGATCGCGAGGAAAGCGCCCCCGGCGCCTAGTCACCGCGACGGGCGGGCGAAGGAGCAACGAGCGCCCGCGAGTTGCCCCCGCTGGACGTGCCGGAGTTTTCGAACGCGGCCGCCGGATGCTCGGTTCGCTGCCACGGCCAAGCCGAGTCCGCCCACCGGGGCCGCGGCGCTCTGGCCGGCTGCACCCGGGATCGGTTCGGCGATAATTCCCAACTGAAATCCGTCTTCGCCGCGGCCCGGAATTCTGGGCTTCCTGCCCCCGGGACTTCGACTAGCGTGCCCCGCCATGTCTTCTCCCGCGCTCCGCGCCGACGGCCGCCTGCCCACCCAGCTCCGCAACATTTCGTTCGAAGCCAACATCGCGCCCTACGCGACGGGCTCCGTCCTGGTCTCCTTCGGCCTCACGCGGGTCATCTGCGCCGCGACGATCGAGCCGCGCGTGCCAGCCTGGATGCGCCAGCAGGGCGTCAAGGGCGGCTGGCTCACCGCGGAATATTCGATGCTTCCCTACTCGACCCTCGATCGGAAGTCCCGCGACATCTCCCGCGGCAAGCTCGACGGCCGGACGGTGGAAATCCAGCGGCTGATCGGCCGCTCGCTCCGGGCAGTCATCGACCTCCAGAAACTCGGCGAGAACACGCTGTGGATCGACACCGATGTGCTCCAGGCCGACGGTGGCACCCGCACCGCCGCGATCACCGGCGCTTTCCTCGCCGCCCGCCTCGCGATCCAGAAGCTCCTCGACGCGAAGAAACTCGCCGAGAATCCCATCACCGACTCGGTCGCCGCGGTCAGCGTCGGGGTCTTTGGCGGCCGCGAACTCCTAGACCTCGCCTACGTCGAGGACAAGGACGCCGATGTTGACTTCAACATCGTCATGACCGGCCGCGGCCAGTTCGTCGAAGTGCAGGGCAGCGGCGAGGAGGCGACTTTCTCGCAGGATCAGCTCACCAGTCTCATTGCCATGGCGCAGACCGGGCTGAAGGAACTCTCGGCGCTCCAGACCGCGTTTCTCACGAAGCAGCTCCTGAAGTTCTAGGTCTTTATCGCTGCGAGGCCAGGACCCTGGCTACCCAAAGGTCTCCTGCCCCGTGACGGCGGGATCCACACGGAAGAGGCCGGACGGCACGTCGCCGGTCGGAGACCGGCGCTACTTGAACGTTCGCGTTACGGCAATTCCTGCACCCGGATCCGGCGGTATTCCATCTGGCCGTGATCGCTTTCGAGGCCTAGCGAACCGGAGGCCGGAATGGGCATCGCGTCGATCAGCACCTCGCCGTTGCAGGTGCTGTGGGCGATACCGCCCTTCACCGTGATGACGATCTCGTTCCAATCGAGGGGACGATAGTGCTTCAGCGCCATGTACGGTCCGGCGATCAGGAAGTCACGACACTGCAGCTGCGGCCCGCGCACATAGATGCCGCTGTCGGCGTTGGGGCTCGCGCGAAACTCGAGCTTCAGCACGAAGTCCTTCGCGAACACGCGCTCGGTCACGACCCGCTTGTAGACGCGCAGCACCCGGGCCGGCGTCACGACCAGGCGCCCGTTGCGCACCACGAACCGGCCGTCGGTGGTTTCCGTCTTCCCGCCGAGCGCCGGCGTCTCGCTGTAGGTCCAGCCGGAAAAGTCGCGACCGTTGAACAGGGTCGTGAATCCGGGCTCGGGAGTGAAGTCGTCGGGCCACGACGGCACCAAGCCAGCGGTTTCGAGCACGGGCCGGAGGGCGCGCTCCCAGCGCGCGTAGCCGACGCCGTTGGGGTGGAGCAAATCAGGAAACTCCTCGGCATTCGCATCGCCGAGCGGGTTGGCGAAGAGCGCATAGGTGTCGAGCACGGTCACCTGCGGTTCGTCGGCGAGGCCCGCAAAGAAAAGCTGGTTGAGCGCGCGGATCTTCGCGGCGGGACGCTTCTTGGTGGCGGAGCTGGGGAAGACGTTGCACAGGATGACCGGCATCGACGGGTTGTGCTGCTTCAAGGCGGCGAGGATGAGTTCGAGATTCGCGGCGATGGTTTCGAGCTCGGCCTGTTCCTCGAGATCGTTGGTGCCGATGAGGAGGACGATGCCACGCGGATTCAACGGGAGCACATCCTGCTGCAGCCGGATGAGCACGCCCCGCGTGGTATCACCGCTGATCCCGCGGTTGGCCACCTTGGTCCCGGGAAACATCCCCCCGATCGTGTCGGTCCAGCCCTGCGTGATCGAATCGCCGAGGAACACCAACGCGCCCTGATCCTGCTGAACCCGCGCCGCCCAGGCCGTGCGCCGTTCGAGCCACAACTTCTGAAACCACTCGTAGCGGCGAATCGGGCCGGCGCCGGGAAGTCCGTCGTCGGTGGCGGGAATGGCGAGGGGGTTGGGCGCGGCGGGTTCGGCCGCCCGGAGCACGAAGGGCGAGGCGAAACCTAGGAACGCGGCGAAAACGAGGAGCACAGGGGTGGGTTTCATCGGTAAGAGGGGGAAGCGGAGTGCATCCGCAAACCGAATGGATTTACAGACTGAAACCGCCGCGTTGGGAAGCGGCCCCGAGTTTGGGGTGTCAGCTCGGCTGGTCGGTGGCTGCTGATAGGTCCTATCGGTCATAGAGGACCCATATCCTGAGCAACAGCTTGCCGCCTGAACTCTCGACCGGTTGGCTGAGCCCATGCCCTTACCCCACTCGCTGGTCAGCCGCGATGTCATCCGCTGGGGTATCATCGGCTGCGGTGACGTCACCGAGGTGAAGAGCGGGCCCGGCTTCCGCAAGGCCACGGGCTCACAACTCGTCGCCGTGATGCGGCGCAACGGCGCCCTCGCCGCCGACTACGCCAAGCGCCACGGGGTGCCGCGCTGGTACGACAACGCCCGCGCCCTCGCCCACGATCCCGAAGTCGATGCGATCTACGTCGCCTCGACTCCCGGCGCGCACCTTGAGAACGCCCTCGTCGTCGCCGCCGCCGGCAAGCCGTGCTACATGGAAAAGCCAATGGCGCGGCACACGCCCGAATGCGACGCGATGATCGCCGCCTTCGCCCAAGCCAACCAGAAGCTCTTCGTCGCCTATTACCGCCGCGCGATGCCGCGTTTCCTGAAGGTCAGGGAACTCGCCACCGGGGGCGCCATCGGCCGCCTCACCGGCGTAAGCTACCGGCTTACCGCTGCCACCCGCGCCAACCCGGATCCCGCCAAGGGTGGCTGGCGCGTCGCCGTGGAAAATTCCGGCGGCGGGCTGCTCCTCGACATCGGATCACACGTCCTCGACTTCCTTGATTTCTGCCTCGGCCCGCTTGAAGGCGTGCAGGGCGGCGCCTCCCGCAATGCCGTCGCCGGCAACGCGGAAAACGCCGTCGCCCTGACCTTCCGCACCCGCGACGGCGTCCTCGGCACCGGGATGTGGAACTTCGCCAGCCACGTCAGCGAGGACGTCCTCGAGTTCACCGGCACCGAGGGCCGCGTGACCGTCAATTTCTTCGCCAACGATCCGGTGCGCCTCGAGACCGCCCGCGGCATCGAGTCCTTCGATCTGCCCAACCCACCGCACGTCGCACAGCCGTTAATCCAAACCGTGGTCGACGATCTCCTCGGGCGCGGCCACTGCCCGAGCACGGCCGAGTCCGCGCGCCGCACCCAGGCCGTCATGGACACCGTGCTCTCCGCCTACTATCGCGGACGCGACGATGCCTTCTGGACTCGCCCCCAGACCTGGCCCGGCGCCTCCGAAATCTCCCGCTAACTCTCCCTCCCCCATCATGAGCAAACTCCAGGGCAAACGCGCCCTCATCACCGCCGGTGCCCAAGGCATCGGTCTCGCCATCAGCCGCCAGCTCCTTGCCGCGGGCTGCGACATCTTTGTTCATTATCATTCGAGCGCCGACGGCGCACGCGACCTCGCGGCCCTCGCCCAGAAGCTGGGCCGTCGCTGCGGCAGCGGTCAGGCTGATCTCACCACCACCGAGGAGAGCAACCGGCTCGTCGCCGAGGCCGTCGCATTCCTCGGCGGACTCGATGTCCTGATCAACAATGCCGGCTCGATGATCGCGCGCCACACCATGGCCGAGGGCGACGATGAATTCTGGTCCGATGTGATGTCGCTCAACGTCGGCAGCGTTCGCCGGATCACCCGCGCTGCGGTCCCACACTTGATCGCGGGCTCGAAGGCCGGAGGCGGCGCGAGCATCGTCAACCTGTCCTCACTCGCCGCCCGCAATGGCGGCGGCCCCGGCGCCCTCGCCTACGCGACCGCCAAGGGCGCAGTGCTCACGATGACGCGCGGGCTCGCCAAGGAACTCGGACCGCAGGGCATCCGGGTCAATGCCCTCACGCCCGGGCTGATCCTCGGCTCGCAGTTTCACGCCGTCCACACGCCGCCTGAGTCCCAGAAGGCGATCATCGCGACGATCCCCCTCGGGCGCGCCGGCGACATTGATGACGTGGCCCGCGCCGCGGTCTTCCTCGCCTCCGAATACGACGGCTTCATCACCGGCGCCGCGCTCGATATCAACGGCGGCGTCTGGGGCGGTTGAGCGAAGGCCGGACGCCTGCGGCTCAGAGCGGGGATGGCCGCAAAAAGGCACAAAAGGCGCAAAAAACAATCCACCAGACGGGCGTGGACGCGGGCTGCCTGTTTCGAAGCAGCGTAAAGAATTCAGCCCTCGTGCGCGCCTGTCCGGGGATTTGGGGAATTTTTTGCGCCTCTTGTGCCTTTTTGCGGCCAATCCCTCCGCGGCTCGGACGCATCCTCCATCAGGAGCGGCCAGCCTCAGGCGAAGCTCCCGCCGCGCGCGATCCCGAGTTCCTTCCGGCGCCGACGCCGATCCGCCGCCGCCTTGCGCTCGTAGCCCTGGCGGCGGTGTTCGGCCAGCGGATCGGCGACGAGTCCGTTCGCCTTGCGCCAGGCCAAGAGCGCGGACGACACGTCGGTGAAGAACGCGTGCTTCAAGAGCAGCTCCGCGGTGACGACATCGTTCTTCGCCTGCGCCCGGCGCAACGCGTCGTGATCGACCAGGGCCGCCTTCGCATAAAGTTCCTGCGCCATCACCACCGTTTGAATTGTCGCCTCGATCTTCGGCTTCTCGTTGTGACATTGGTCGATCATATACGCGATGTCCGGACGCCGCCCGCGCTCGTTCGCGAAGAGGTGAATCTCGTGGAAAATCCGAAACACCTGGTACGGATCAATTGAGCCCAGCGTCAGATCGTCGTCGGCATAACGCCGGTCGTTGAAGTGGAAGCCGCCCAGCATGTCCTCATCAAGCAGCCACGCCACGATCTGCTCGATGTTCTGCGCCGCGTAGTGGTGACCGGTATCGACAAGCACCTTCGCGCGCGGCCCGGCCTTCTTCGCCAGCAGGTAGGCCATCCCCCAGTCCGCAATGTCCGTCGCATAGAACGCCGGCTCGAAGGGCTTGTACTCCACGAGCATCGTCTGGTTCGGCGCGAGTTTGCGATGGAGCTGACGCAGCGAGTCCTCGAAGGCGCGCTTGCGTTCGCGGATGCTCCCCTGCCCCGGGTAATTGGTGCCGTCGGCGAACCACAGCGAAAGATACCGGCTGCCCACGGCCCGGCCGATGGCGACCGAGTCGACACAATGCTGCACCGCATGGGCGCGCACCGCCGCGTCGTTGTTGCCGAACGATCCGTATTTGTAGCACTGGTCCTGGAAGAGATTCGGGTTGATCGCCCCAATCTTCACCCCGTGCTTCCGGGCCAGTCGCGCGACGGCCTTCGGATCCTCGCCGGGCTTGAAATCCCAGAGCACGTGCACTGCCACCGTCGGGCAGCAGCCCGTCAGGGCGTGCACGTGGCCCGCATCGGCGAGTTTGTCACCGAGATCGATCGCCGCGGCGTCCTGAAAGAACTTCCCAAACCGGGTGCCGGTATCGGCAAAGCCCCAGGAGGGCGTTTCAACCACGAAGGTGTCGAGGGCCGCGCGGGCGCGGCGGAGCTGGGAAGGGGTCATGTTGGGAGCGCTGACGTTTGTCGAGGGACTCAGGAAATTCCAGCCGAGAACGTGGAACGGAAGTGCCACACCCCGCGGACTTCCGTTCGCGGACCAGCCGACACACCCCGGCGCTGCGCGCCACCCCTCTCCAAGAGGGGATCCTCGTTAAGCCTATTTAATCCGACCAAACCTCTGGACGACGTGAAGAGTTCCCCTCTCGAGAGGGGTGCCCGACAGGGCGGGGGGGGTTGGGAACGCGCAACCGCGCGTTCCCTTACATCGCCGCCGGCAGCGGCACGCCCAGCTTCTTCGTCCACGACTCGAGCGACGGCAGGATGCTCGGGTACAACTCGATGCCCTGCTTGAGTTGTTCGTCACGGCGGCGCAGGCCGGCTTCACCGGGGACGCGGACGTGATTAAAACCAGGACGCGGGGCCGTGGCGCGACACGCGTCGGCCAGGTGGGACGTGAGCGCGACAAATTCATCGCGACCGCCGAAGAAGGCCGGGTTAATCACTTGGAGGAACACACTCGCACCCCAGCCCTCCTTCTTGTGAATCCGGCCGTGCCCGCCCAGCGCGCTGGTCAGCGTCTCGACGAAGAGCGCGAGCGCATAGCCCTTGTGACCGTGATCGACGCCACCCATCGGAAGCAGGGTTCCCGTCGGCTCGTTGAACATCACCCCCGGGTCGTCCGTGGGAATGCCGTTGGCATCGAGCAACCACTTGCCTGGCATCCGCTTCTTCTCGGTGTACAGCCGCTTGATCAGGCCATTCGTCGTAATCGACATCGAGACATCGAGGATCACGGGATGACCGTTGGTGGGCCATGCGACGGCAAACGGATTCGGCGTGTAGAGCGGCTGGCGGCCGCCGTGCGGCGACACACTGGACCCGGCCGGATCGGAGCAGGTGAGAATCGCCATCATCCCCTGCTCGGTGACCGGCCGCAGAAACGCCGCGAGGCACGCGATATGGTGGCTCCGTCGAATCACGACGGTGCACGTGCCGTGCTGCTTGGCCCGGTCGGTCGCGAGGTCCAACGCGCGGACCGCGAGCCACGGTCCAGGCAGCCGCTGACCGTCCCAGTTGATTGCCGCGGGAAAATCGGCGATCACGCGCGGCTGACCCGACTTCGTCATCGAGCCAGTTTCCAACTCGCCCAGGTAACCGCCGAGCAGCGCGAGACCGTGCGTCGTGTGCCCCATCAGATCGCCCTCGACCAGGATGTCAGCGACCACGCGGGACTTCTCGTCCTCGAGGCCCGCCTTGTTCATCAGGGCGGTGGCAAATTGAATCAGGGCGACCGGGGAATAGCGGGCGGACATGCCGGAACCCTAGGTGAGCCGCGGCGCATTCTGCTAGTCTAAAGCGGACCGCGGGAATGCCGAATGGCGAATGCCGGGTGTCGAGTGGCGGCTATTTTTTGCGGCCGCCGTGTCGCTCCGCCGCGGCCCGGATGCGGGCGAGATTCTCCCGCGCCCGCTCGTTGTCCGGATTCAGGCGGAGCGCCGTTTCGTAGTTCCGAATCGCTTCCGCCGGACGGCCGAGTCGCGACAGCGCGTCGCCCATGCTCGCGTGCAACGCTGCCGCGCGTTCGGGCTGCAGGCGCAGCGCCGCCTCGTAGTGCGACAACGCCTCCGCCGGCCGGTGGTCCTCGAGCAACGCATCGCCGAGCGCGAAGTGCGCCCCCGCGTCGTCGGGGTCGCATTGCACCGCCTCGACGAAGTGACGCTGACCCTCAATCGAGCGGCCGAGCGCGGACAGCACCATGCCGAGGTCCAGGTGCGTGCGGGCGTTCGCGGGCTCGAGCTTCGCGGAGGCCTCGAGTTCCGCCAGCGCCTCCACCATCCGACCGGACTCCGCGAGCGCCCGGCCATAGTGTCGCTTGCCGACGGCGGTGCTCACGCCGAGCCGCGCGGCTTCGCGATAGTGTCCCGTCGCCTCAGCCACGCGGCCGAGGCGGATTTGCACGGCTGCGAGATCGAGATGAATCGCGGCGGACTCCGGCGTGAGGCGCAACGCGGCTTCGTAGGCGGACAACGCCTCGCCGGTCCGACCGAGTTGCAACGCCGCACCGGCCAGACCGAGATGGGTCGACGCCGTCGAGGGTGAAAACTGAATCGCGTGCTCATAGGCCGCCACCGCCTCGTCGAGTCGGCCGGCGGCCGCGAACGCGTGCCCGAGTTCGAGGTGAGCCCGCGGATTGCCGGGCGCCTTCGTCACGGTGTCGGTCCACAGCGCCAGGCTGCTTGCGTAAACGGAAATCCGTTCGCGACTCGCCCAGCCCAGGCCGAGCACCGCCACGGCCAGCCCCGCGAGCCCGACACGGCGGAGTCGCGTGGCCCCGGCCACGAGAGCCATGACGAGCGCCGCCCACGGCAGGTACAGGCGATGCTCGGAAAAGCTTTCGACGCCGGCGATGTTGACGAGCGATCCCGCCGCCAGCGTGGCCCAAAACCAAACCGCCACGAACCCCGCGCGCGGCCAGCGGATCACGGCCACAATCGTTCCGACCAGAAGGAGAATCGTCATCACACCGGCCGCGAATCCGCCTCCCGGCGCGAAGTCCGGTCCGCGATCGAACACCAGCGGCGCCGGCCAGACGGACAGCATCAGATACCACGGCGCGGCCCAGAACGGCGCACTCAGCGAGCCCACCGGGGTTCCGCCGCTCCGCGCCAGGAAGTAAATACCGACAACCATCGTCACCCCGAGCGCGGCGTGCCAGCGACCGCGCTGCCGCCAGGTTGCGGTCCAAGAACCCGCGATGAATGCGCGATCGTACAGCAGCACCAACAACGGCGCCGCGAGCATCACGGGGTCAGTCGCCATGCCGAGGATACACGCCCCCATCGCGCCACCCATCCAGCTGGGACGGCCGCGCTCCGCTCCCCGGGCGAAGCAGAGCAGCGTCAGCAGCAGGCCGATGGCGCCCAACAGGCTGCCTTGATAAGCCAGACCTGCGACCGCTTCGGTCTGCCGTGGATGCAACATCCAGATCAACGCCCCGCCCACCGTGACGAGGAAGGCAGACCTGGCCGCGGCTTCGCCCGCGGTCTGCATTTGCCGGAGGAGCATGAACAGCAGCAGCCCCGCCACGCCGTGCAGCAGCAGGCCGCTGGCGTGAAAGATCCGCGCGTCGTAGCCGAGCACCGTATGCTTCGCCTGCCAGAACAGTCGCGGCCCGGGCCAGCCCGGACCAACTGATTGCATCGCGTCCCGGATCGCCGCCACATCGCCGCCCAGAAACGGCAGGCTCGGGACCGCCCCGAAAAACAGCCCGAGGGCCACAGCGATCACCCCGCCGGCCCGGACTGCCGGCGGCCAGAACTCGGGAAACAACAGCCGGCACCGGCCCGGCGGCGCTTCCGCCCGAACCGCGGCACCGACGGTATTCACGCGACGGACTCGTCCGGCTCGGTGACCACCGGCTTCGGCGGACCAGCCAGCTTCAGAATGCCCCAACCCGCCAGCGCCAGCATCAGCGAGACCAATACGAACCAGTCGCCGTGGGTGACATAGTACGACTCGCGGCCGATCCAGCGCGCGTCCCGCGTCACGGTGATGATGCGCGCGCCGCGGAAATAGATGCTGTCGTTCTCATCGAGCAGCGTCGCCCGCACGCCGCCAAATTCATCGATCCAGCCACTCCAGCCGGCGTTGCCGCAACGGAGCACCGGGCGCCGGGTCTCGACCGCACGGAGGACGGAATGCGCCGCATGCTGGTAGGCCGCGCCACCTTCGCCAAACCAGGCGTTGTTGGTCAGGACCGTCAGCACGCTGGCGCCCGCGATCGCGCTGCGTCGCGCCAATTGCGGAAACACATCCTCATAACAAATGAGCGGCCCGGCCACCAGCGGCTCCGGGCGCAGCGGCAGCAGGAGCGGCGACGAATCCTCGCCCGCCGTGAAGTCCTCCCCGATGGGCACGAATTTCTTCAACCAGCCGAACAGCGGACGGAGCGGGACGTATTCGCCGAACGGGACGAGCTTCCGCTTCGCATAATAGTCGGGCGCCAGGCCGGTGTCGGGCCGGACGACGAAGGCGCCGTTGAGCCACTTCTCGTCGGGCTGGTTCAGGTGCTCGGTCGCGATCGAGCCGAGCAGCAAAGGGACCTGAGCCTGACGGGCGAGCGAGCCCACAAAATCGCGCAGGGCTTCGTCGCTCTGCACCGCGAGGGGCGTGACGGCCTCGGGCCAGAGGATGAGATTCGGTCTGGCCGCGGCCGCCGCCAGCGTGGCCTGCTCCAGGATCTTCAGGATCGCCGCGCGCTTCGAGGGATCCCACTTCAGCTCCTGCGGAATATCCGGCTGGACAAATGCGACTCGCGCCAGCGGCGTGACAAATCGCGGACGATGAAACGCCTCCGTGAAGTGGATGCAGATGCAGGCCAGCAGCAGGAAGAGCGCGAAGAAGAATTCCTGGCTGCGCTTCGCAAACCCGGTCGCCCCTTCCCAGAAAAGCCGGTGCGCATAAGCGGCAAATCCCAGGTTCATGATCACGAGTACGAATGACACTCCGTACGCGCCGGTGAAGGCCGCCACTTGCAGGATCGTCGCCCGCTCCCACTGGCTCGCCGCGAGCGGCAGCCACGGGAAACCGCCGAGCAGCCAGGTCCGCGTCCACTCGATCAGGACCCACAAACCCGCCAGCCCCACGATGGCCAGGATCCGCGTCAGGTGCGGACGACCGATCAGCCGCGGCATGAACCACCACACCGCCAGGTACCAGACCCCGATCCAAAGTCCAACGAAGGGTCCGAGCAGGAAGAGCCCCGCCCACGTCACGTGGTGCAGCCAGCCGAGCAGGATCGTCCACGCCACCATCTGCGCGGCGAGCAAGGTGCCGGCGAAAAGCTTGAATGCCGGACGCCGGTACGCCCAGAGCACACCGGGCGCGAGCATCGTGTAGGCAAACTCGGGGGCGTGATACGGGGGGAAGGATGCCACCGCCAGGAAGACCGTCAGGACAAACACCACCGCCGCCGCGACCTGATCCGCGTGCCGCTGCACGAACGTCGGCTGGGGATCGTAGGGATCAACCGGGAGAGGGTCGGACATGGAGAGGTGGGGCCGCGCAGGCGAACGGACCGGGGCCAGGCTGTCGCGAACGCGCCGGCCGGGCGATCAGGCGCCGTGGCAGTTCTTGAACTTCTTGCCGCTGCCGCAGGGACACGGATCGTTGCGCCCGACTTTCGGGGCTTCGCGCCGCACGGTGATCTTCGGCAACTGGATCTCCTGCTCGACGACCGGGGCCGCGACCTCCGCTGCCGCCGGGGCGAGCGCGGGAGCCTCCGCCGGCCCGACCGCGCGGGCGGTTCGGCTCAGCAGCGCGAGCATGTTCTCGAAAGTCTCGAGATTGGAGGCGCTGCGGAAGAGCCCGGTGCAAATCTGCAGCCGCACGTTATTCATCAGCTCCTCGAAATACTTGTAGGCCTCGCCCTTGTACTCCACGAGCGGATCCTTCTGGCCGTAGCTGCGCAGCCCGATGCTGCGCCGCAGATCCTCCATCTCGGTCAGGTGCTCCTGCCAGTGATGATCGATCGCGTTGATCACGACATACCGCTCAAGCGAGCCGAGCGCCTCGGGAATCTCGACCGATTCCTTCACGGCATACGCGTCCCGGATCCGGCCGAGCACGAGCTTGACCAGCACTTCGGCATCGTCGCCCTTGAGCTCTTCGACCCGGATGCTGACCGGGAAATGGGCATTGAGCCATCCGACCAGGCTCTCGATCGCCGTGGACGTCGGGCCGCCCTTCTCGCCAAAGCCGGCGACCTCGAGCCGCGTGTGCAACTCCTCCTCGATCTGCTCGAAGATGATATCCTTCGGCCGATCGGCGTGGATCGCGCCGTTGCGGATTCCATAGATGACCTCGCGCTGCTGGTTGAGCACGTCGTCGTACTGGAGCAGGCGCTTGCGGATCGAATAATTCTGCTGCTCGACCTTCTTCTGCGCGCTCTCGATCGAGCGATTGAGCCAGGGATGCTCGAGCTCCTCGCCCGCCTGCATCGATCCTTCCATCAGCTTCGACGCCAGGTTGCCCTGGAGGAAGAGGCGCATGAGATCGTCCTCGAGGGAAAGGTAGAACTTGGTCAGGCCCGGATCACCCTGCCGCGAACAACGGCCGCGCAACTGGCGGTCGATGCGCCGGGACTCGTGGCGCTCGGTGCCGATGACATACAGGCCGCCGAGTTCGCGCACGCCCTCGCCGAGTTTGATGTCGGTGCCGCGGCCCGCCATGTTGGTCGCAATCGTGACCGCCGCCCGCTGCCCGGCGCGGGCGATGATGTCCGCCTCCTGCGCATGGAACTTGGCGTTCAGGACGGTGTGGATGATCCCGGTGCGCTTGAGCAGTCGGGAGAGTTTTTCCGAGGCGTCGACGCTCGTCGTGCCCACGAGGACCGGCTGGCCGCGCTTGTTGGCCTGCTCGATTTCCTTCACCACCGCGCCATACTTGTCATTCCGGGTCTTGAAAATCGAATCGTTCCGATCGACGCGGATGCAGGGCTGGTTCGTCGGGATGACCTGCACCGAGAGCCGGTAGATGTCGTTGAACTCGGTCGCCTCCGTCTCCGCCGTGCCCGTCATGCCGGCCAGCTTCTCGTACATGCGGAAGTAATTCTGGATCGTGATCGTCGCATACGTCCGCGTCTCGCGCTCGATGCTGACGTTCTCCTTTGCCTCCACCGCCTGGTGCAGGCCGTCGGACCAGCGCCGGCCCGGCATCACGCGGCCGGTGTTCTCGTCGACGATCATCACCTTGCCGTCGGGGCTCACGACGTACTCGACGTCGCGCTCGTAGAGCGAGTAGGCCCGCAGCAGCTGCGAGATCGCGTGGATCTCCTCCGAGACCTCCGCGTAGTGATTCTGGGCGGCGAGCTTCTTCTCCTCGCGCTGCTCGGGCGTCAGGCGCGGATCCTTTTCGAGATCGCTGAACTCGGTCGCGAGATCAGGCAGGACGAAGGCGTCGGGATTGTCCGGGCGGAGGCGCGTGCGGCCAATCTCGGTCAGGTCCGCCTGGTGCTGCCGTTCGTCGATGACGTAGTAGAGGGCTTCCTTGATCCGGTAAAGTTCGGTCTTCTGCAGGTCGGAGTTCAGCTCGGTCTCGGTGCGATCGAGGAGCTTCCGCCAGTCGCCGTTCTCCATCAGCCGGAGTAACTGCTTGTTCTTCGGGTGCCCCATCTTGACCTGGAGCATCTTCTCCGCGGCCTGCTCGCGATCCTCGGCCGTGACGCCGGGCTTCTCGAGCAGCTCCTTGGCCTCGCCGACGATCTTGTTGCACAACCGGCCCTGGTCGTTGACCAGCTGATCGACCGGCGGTTTCAGCCGGGTGAAGGGCTGCTCGCGCTCGATCGGGGCTGGGCCGGAAATGATCAGGGGCGTGCGGGCCTCGTCCACGAGGATCGAGTCGATTTCGTCCACGATGCAGAACCAGTAGTCGCGCTGGACCTGGTCTTCCTTGCGCGTGGCCATGCCGTTGTCGCGCAGGTAGTCGAAGCCGAACTCGCTGGCCGTCCCGTAGGTGATGTTGCGGCCGTACATCTCGCGGCGCAGCTCGGACGCCATTTGCTGCTGGATGCAACCCACGCTGACGCCGAGGAAGGAATAGAGATGCCCCATCCACTCGGAGTCGCGCCGGGCCAGGTAGTCGTTGACGGTGACGAGCTGCGTGTTGCGGCCGGTGAGCGCGTTGAGGTATAGCGGCAGCGTCGAAACCAGGGTCTTGCCCTCGCCGGTCGCCATCTCGGAAATCCGCCCCTCGTGGATGGCCATGCCGCCGATCAACTGGACGTCGAAATGGACCATGTCCCACGTGAGTTCGTGGTCACACACGATGATCTTGCGGCCCACCATCCGGCGGGCGGCGTTCTTCACGGTGGCGAACGCCTCGGGCAGGACGGCCTCGAGGGCCGCCTTCTTGTCGGTGGCGGCCGCGAGACGCGCGCGAAATTCGTCCGTCTTGGCGCGAAGCTGATCATCCGTCAGCGACTGGTACTCCTTCTCCAGCTCATTGATGCGCACGACCGTCGGCCTGGCCTTCTCCAGGAACTTTTTGTAGTGCCGGCCAGAAAACCGTTTAAGGATGAACGAGAGCATGAAAGGCCGAGACGATAGCCCGGCCCGGGGGGTTGGCAAACGGCAAATCCGTTCCGGTTTCGAACCCGCTTGGGCGGGGCGCAAAGGCCGATGAACGGAGGCAGCGACCGCCGTCAAATCACCGGCGTTCGGCGCAGGCTAGCCGGGATGATTCAGCGCCCCGCACGCGATCGCAGGCCGTAGCGCCAGTCTCCGACTGGCGGGACGCCGGTCAGAGACCGGCGCCACTGAAGCGCGCTGACAGCCCGGCGGACAACCGGTGCCGCGTAAATGGCAAGAGAGGCGGAGCGCGGCCGGGCGCCGGGAGTAACCTGACGCGGCAAGTCCGCCTCGAAGCCCCAACGCGCTCGGCGGAGACGTGGCGCGCCTGCGGACCATCGGAGACCTGCTCACGTCGATCATCCATCCCACGACGGTCAGCGCGGAAAAAGATGCCGCGACCCGGCAGCCAGCGGGTGACGGAATCGCCCATGCCGTGGTGAACGACTACACGACCGTGACGAAGATGATCGGCCTCGTGACGTTCCTCCAACCCCGCTTCACGGAAATCCCACCGCCGCCCACCTGTCATCAGCTCCCGTAGCCCACGCTCAAACCTGCCCGCGAAAATACTCAATCGTGCGATTCAGGCCGTCTTCCAATCGCACCGTCGGTTCCCAGTTTAGAATTTTCTTCGCCAGGGTAATGTCCGGCTGGCGCTGTCTGGGATCATCGGACGGGAGGGGCCTGTGGACGATCTTCGATTTGCCGCCCACGAGCTTCAACGTGAGCTGCGCCAGCTGGAGCATCGTGAACTCGCCGGGATTCCCCAAGTTCATCGGCCCGACCGTTTGTGTCTGCGCCATGAAGCGGACGAAGCCCTCGATCAAGTCGTCCACGTAGCAGAAGGAGCGCGTCTGCGTGCCTTCGCCGTAAATCGTGATGTCCTCGCCCTTCAGCGCCTGGACAATGAAGTTCGACACCACGCGGCCGTCGTTCGGATGCATCCGCGGACCGTAGGTGTTGAAGATGCGGACGACGCGGATCTCGACCTTGTTCTCGCGGTGGTAGTCGAAGAACAGCGTCTCGGCGCACCGCTTGCCCTCGTCGTAACAGGAGCGCCGGCCGATGGGGTTCACGTTGCCCCAGTAGCTCTCGGGCTGCGGATGCACCTGCGGATCGCCGTACACCTCGCTGGTGCTCGCCTGGAAGACGCGGGCCTTGACGCGCTTCGCGAGGCCCAGGCAGTTGATCGCGCCCATCACGGACGTCTTGATCGTCTTGATGGGGTTGTACTGGTAGTGCGGCGGGGACGCCGGGCAGGCCAGGTTATAGATCTGGTCCACCTCGTACTTGAAGGGATCGATGATGTCGTGACGGACGAATTCGAAATTCGGATTCGTGAGGAGATGGGCGATGTTCGACTTCCGCCCGGTGAACAGGTTGTCGATGCACACGACCTCGTGGCCGTCCTTGAGCAGGCGATCGCAGAGATGGGAACCCAGGAAGCCGGCGCCGCCGGTGACAAGAATGCGCATACGTCGAAGCACGCTGGGGGATGGCGAAATGAGTTTCGAGCAAATCTGCGGCTGGCGCCCGGCTGGAACGCGCGCCACCTTCCACTCTCCCCGCCACGGCGGCGGACGCGACTCGTGGAGTTACACCGCCGGCCTGCGCTTCCGGTTCTGAGCGGATTTCCAGGCAGGTTGAACCACCGAGACACCGAAGACGCCGGGAATAGCCCGGACTCGGTGTCTTTGTGCCTTTGTGGTTTAACTCAGGGAATTGCCAGCGCGGTCACCCACTCCGCGCCGCGACGCCCGCGTCGTACCGCGCGATCCAAGCGCGGTGCCACGAACCATAGTCGCCCGCCTCGATATGCGCGCGCGCCTGCGCCATGAGGTCGAGGTAGAAATGCAGGTTGTGGATCGTGAGCAGGGTGCCACTCAGCATTTCGCCGGCCACCGTCAGGTGCCGGAGGTACGCGCGCGAGAAATTCCGACAGGTGTAGTTGTCGAGGCCTTCGACGATCGGCCGCGGGTCCGCGCGGAACTGCTCGTTGCGGAGATTGATCGGGCCGTCGGGCGTGAAGACGAGGCCGTTCCGCGCCACCCGTGAAGGCAGGACGCAATCAAACATGTCGACCCCGAGCGCGACCATCTTGAGCAACTGCGGCGGCGTCCCGAGTCCCATCGTGTAACGCGGTTTGTCCGCGGGGAGGAAGGGCACGGTCGCACCCACCTGTTTCAGCATCTCCGGTTCGGGCTCGCCCACGCTTACTCCGCCCACGGCGTAACCGGGAAAGTCGAGCGCCGCGAGCGACTCTGCCGCCTCGCGCCGCAGATCATCGAAGGTCGATCCCTGGACAATCGCGAAGACGTGGTGTCCCGCGGCCAGAAACCCGCTGTCGGTGGCGATCTGCCGGCACTGCTGCGCCCAGCGGTAACTGCGCGCGACGGCGCGGGCGCAGGCGTCCCGTTCGCAGGGCCAGGGCGGGCACTCGTCGATCACCATCGCGATGTCGCTGCCGAGATTCTGCTGGATGGCCATCACCTCGCGCGGCCCGAGGAACAGCTTCGAGCCATCGAGATGCGAGGAGAACGCCACGCCGTCGTCGCGGACGTCACGGAGTTTCGCCAGCGAGAAAACCTGGAAGCCGCCGCTGTCGGTCAGGATGGGGCCGTCCCAACCCATGAACTTGTGCAGCCCGCCCAAGTCCCGAATCAGTTCGCTGCCGGGACGCAGGTTGAGGTGATACGTGTTGCCCAGGATGATTTGTGAGCCGATGTCGCGGATGTGCTGAGGCGTCAGGGCCTTCACGGTCCCCTGCGTGCCGACGGGCATGAAAATCGGGGTCTCGACCGTGCCGTGGCGGGTGCGCAGCCGGCCGCGACGCGCGGCGGTGGCAGAGTCGGTTTTGAGGAGCTGGAAGTGATCTGACACTCGATCGACTCTCGATGCTCTCCCCTCCCGACCCAATCCTTTTTCACCTTAACTTCCAGGCAATCCATTCTCACGCGGAGACGCGGAGCTGATATAGGTGGGCTTTACCTTGAATCGTCTCATCCGGATCAGCCGGTGTCGGTCGATCTGAGGAACGCCGTGGTTCGAGCCATTCCCGGAGCGCCGCGTCTCCGACCGGCGAAACCCATTCCCTCGTTCTCATTCTCGTTCTCGTAATCGTTCTTCCCCTCCGCGTCTCCGCGTGAGCCCAAGCCCGCTTGGCGTTTGCCATCCGCGGGCCCAAGCCCGGAACCCGTTCCCCCACCCCATCAGCCTCGTCCTCAACCCCGCCGGCACTGTGCTTGTCCAAGCCACGTTTCACCCTTTGCATTCGGCCTTTCGGTCTTTCAGTCTGTTCAGCCGCCTCCCGCGCCATGCTGCTCGTTATCGATAACTTCGACTCCTTCACCTTCAACCTC
>CANEVO010000041.1 GCA_947442255.1 Opitutia bacterium | reverse complement strand
TGATCAAGGTCTACCAGCACACCCTTTCGCCCGTGCTGCCCGTCATCACCCTCGGTCGCTGCGGGTGCCGTTTTTTCCCGACCTGCTCGCACTACGCCGTCGAGGCGATCCGCGGGCGCGGTCTGGCGGTTGGCATCGGGTTGGCGGTCGTTCGACTGCTGAAATGCACGCCGCTGCACCCGGGCGGCTTCGATCCCTTGCCAGCCCGTCCCGTCCCGCGATGCGCGCGGGTAACGACACCTTCGCTTTAACTTTTTCATGGATAAAAAGAACTTCTCTATCGGCGTGGTGCTGCTGCTTTCGGCACTGGCGGCACTCTATCTCGCGCCGCGCTCCGCCCCGCCACCACCACCGCCCCGTTCCGTCGCTCCTTCCGCCGCCACCACGCCGGCCGCGACCCAGCCCGTCCACGATCACGGCGCGTCCAGCCAGTTTGCGGCCGCCAGCAAGGACGACGCCACCGCCACCGTCACGACGCTCCGCAACGATTTCATCGAGGCCCGCTTTACCGATTCAGGCGGGGCGCTCCGCGATGTCGCCCTGCGCAAATACCCGGCGGAACTCGGCAATCCCGCGCCCTTTGTTTACAACGCCCTCCACGCCGATCCGATGCTCGCCTTCGTGCAGCTGCCGGAAACGCTGCCGGGCCTAGACCGCACCGTTCGCTTCGAACGCGTTGCCGCCACGGACACCGAGGTGACCTACCGCGCCGTTCTGGACGGCCGCATCGAAGTCCTCCGGCGCTTCTCGCTGGCCGCCAGCGCCGGCAAGGTCACCGATCCCTACCAAGTCCACTACGAGACGATCTTCCGCAATCTTTCGTCGGATCCCCTGCCACCGATGCGGGTCGCACTCGCGGTCGGCACCGCCGCCCCGACGGGCGCCAACGACATGGGTGAGCAACTCACAACCGGTTTCTCGACGGGCAGCGATCAGGACTTCATCCTCCGGTCGAATCTCGAGGCGAGCGGCGGCTTCTTCGGTCTCGGCGCCCATGACTCCAAGTCATCGGTCACCAGTCCGGGCCCGCTTGTCTGGACCGCGGTGAAGAACCAGTTCTTCACGAGCATTCTCACCGGCGACGAGCCCGCCGGCGGGCTTATGACACGGCGGGTAAAGCTCCTGAGCGCCCTGCCCGACGACAACCTCAACGCCTACGGCATCGCGGGCGCCGCCCAGTTTGACGTGAAGGCCATCCCGGTGAAGGGCGAGTCCCGGCTCGCGGGCAACCTCTATGTCGGACCGAAGGAATACCGGCGGCTGGCCAATTCGGACGTGTTCAAGGCCGACCAAGACAAGGTCATGCAGTTCGGCTTCTTCAAATATTTCAGCCAGATCCTGCTGACCCTGATGACCTGGATCCATGGGTTCGTCGGCAATTGGGGCGTCGCGATCATCCTCACCACCCTGACGCTGAAGACGCTCTTCATCCCCTTCACGCTGGCGGCATCGCGCTCGGCCAAGCGCATGGCGAAGCTTCAGCCCGAGATGCAGGCGCTGCGGGAAAAATTCAAAGATAACCCGCAGAAGCAGCAGGCCGCGACAATGGAGCTGTTCAAGAAGCACAAGGTGAATCCGGTCGGCGGCTGTATCCCGATCCTGATCACAATCCCGTTCTTCATGGGCTTCTTCACGATGCTGCAAAGCACCGCCGAGCTCCGGTTCGCGCCGTTCCTGTGGGCGCGGGACCTCGCTTCCGAAGACACGATCGCGATGATCCTCGGCTATCCCCTGAACATCATGCCGCTGCTCATGGGCGCCACGATGGTGATCCAGATGCGGCTCACGCCGTCGCCGTCGACGGACAAGATGCAGGCCAAGATGATGCAGTTCATGCCCTTCATCTTCACCCTGTTCTGCTACCGTTTCTCCTGCGCGCTTTCGCTGTATTCGTTTATCAACGGCCTCTTCACCATCGTGCAGCAGCTCGTGATCAACCGGATGAAGGACCCGGTCGAGGCGCCGGCCGCCGCCCCGGGCGGCAAAGCCCTGAAGAACGTGACGCCGGGGAAGAAGAAGTAAGCCCTAAGAGGCATATGCCCAATCCAGCCTCCCTCTTACGATCGGCTTGCACCGCTGACGCCTCTGACAGCTTACGCCACTTACGAGTATGGCCGGCCATAACAAGTGGTCCAAGGTAAAGCGCGCGAAGGCCGTCACGGATTCGCGCCGGGGAAAAGTTTTCTCACGCCTCTCGCGCGATCTGACGCTCGCCGCGAAAGCCGGGGGCGGCGATCCCGAGGGCAATGCCCGCCTGCGCACGCTGATGCTCAAGGCGCGCGACGCCAACATGCCGGCGGAAAACGTCGAGCGCGCCATCAAGAAGGGCACGGGCGAGCTGCCCGGGGTCGTGTTCGAGGAAATCACCTATGAGGGCTATGGCCCCGGCGGGGTCGCGTTCGTCGTGAAGGCCACGACCGACAACAAGCAGCGCGCCGCGAAGGACGTGCGGGCCGTGCTGGCCCGCCACGGCGGCAATCTCGGCAGCAGCGGGTCCGTGGCGTTCCAGTTTCTCTACGCCGGCCAGTTTCTCGTCGGCCGGGAGCGCACCACCGAGGACGCGCTGATGGAAATCGCCCTGGAAGCCGGCGCGGACGACGTGCTCGCGAGCGAGCAGGGGTTCGAGGTCCGCTGCAACGTCCACGCCTTCGACCGGGTTTCGCACGCGCTGGAGCAAAAGGGCATCAAGCCCGACAGTGCCGAAATCGCCTATATTCCCGTCACCACCGTGCCCGTGACCGACGTCGCCGTGGCCAGGAACCTCGCGAAGCTGCACGATGCGCTGGAGGAGCTCGACGACGTGCAGGTCGTCTTCTCGAACGAAGAGATGGAAGACGCGATCGCGGCGCAGGTCTGATCCATTGTTGCCGCTGGCCACCATGGATCAAATGGGGGCCGGGGCTCCCCGCCCCGTCCGGTTTCACCCTCGCGTCATAACCCGGCACCGCCCTTGCCTCAAGCCCCCGGCACTGGTTGGCTCGCCCGTCCGATGACCGACGAAGTGGAAATCGCCCCCGCTGCCGACTCCGCGCCGCGCTATCTTGCACCCGGCGACGTGGGGCTCGTCACGCCCCGCGACTTCGTCCACGCGCAGCCTTTCACGTTCAAGAGCGGGCAGGTCATTCCCGGCTTCACTCTGCGCTATGAGACCTACGGGGCGCTCAACGCCACGCGCGACAACGCCGTGGTCGTCTGTCACGCGCTCAGCGGCGACCACCACTGCGCCGGCTGGCACTCGCCCAACGACCGCAAGCCCGGCTGGTGGAACAATCTGATCGGGCCCGGCAAGGCCGTCGATACCCAGCGCTTCTTCGTCGTCTGCGCCAACGTGCTCGGCGGCTGCCAGGGCTCGACCGGGCCGTCCTCGGTCAATCCCGAAACCGGCCGGCCCTACGGCATCCTGTTTCCGTTTGTCACCATCCGCGACATGGCGCGGTCGCAAAAGCTCTTGCTCGACCACCTCGGCGTGGCGGAATTACAGGGGGTCATCGGCGGCTCGATGGGCGGGATGCTGGCCCTGCAATTCGCCATCGAATACCCCCGCTTCACTCGCCGTGTGCTCGCGATGGCGACCACGGGCCGCGAGAGCGCGCAGGCGATCGCGTTCAACGAGGTCGGCCGGCAGGCCATCATGCAGGATCCGGCGTGGAACCACGGCGATTATCCGCGGGACGGCGGCCCGCGCGTCGGACTGGCGATCGCCCGGATGATGGCGCACATCACCTACGTCTCGGACGCCAGCATGGACCGCAAATTTGGCCGCCGCAAAAAGGAGAGCGCGCCCAACGATGCTTACACCTTCGAGCAACAGTTCGAGGTGGAGGGGTACCTGCGCTATCAGGGCCAGACGTTCATCAATCGTTTCGACGCCAACACCTATCTCTACATCACCCGCGCGCTCGACCAGTTTGACCTCGTGCAGACCGGCGGTTCGCTCGAATCCGCCCTGGCCCCGGTCGAGGCCGAGACGCTCGTCGTCGGCTTCACCAGCGACTGGCTGTTCCCACCGGAACAGAATCGTTTGCTGGCGCTGGCCTTGCTGCGCGCCGGCAAGCGCGCGAGCTACGCCGAGCTTTCCACCGATCTCGGCCATGACTCCTTTCTGCTCGAGTCGGAAGAGCTCTACGCACTCGTTCGCGGCTTCCTCGAACGCGACCAGCCGTATGTGTTCGATTACTCGATCTGAAACCGCAGGCAAAGACCGGGTCATGTTGAAATCAGGAAACCCAGAACCCGTCCCTCGATCCCGTCTGCTTCCTAGATTCCGCCCCAGCCACCTTTCGCTCCGCTCATGACCAAACTCGTCGAAAAGCGCACGGTGGACATGCAGATCATCGGGGACTGGGTCGAACCCAACACCCGGGTGCTCGACCTGGGCTGCGGCCCGGGCGTGTTGCTCGATTATCTGGTGCAGACTAAAAAAGTGTCCGCCGTCGGCGTGGATCTCGATTTCGCCAAAATCACCGCCTGCGTCCGGCGCAGCCTGGCGGCCTACCAGGGCGACATGACGGAGTTCATGCGCGCATTTCCCGACAAGCATTTCGACCGCGTGATCTGTTCGCGCACCGTGCACGAACTCGACCATCCGACCACCGTCATCCTCGAAGCCCTGCGGGTCGGACGGACGATGACGGTCGGTTTCGTCAACCACGCGTTCTGGAAAAACCGTCTCAACCTGCTCCTGCGGGGTCGCAAGATCCGCAACGAGGTGTACACCACCGAGTGGTTCGAAAGCCGGCCGGCGAATCCCGTCACCATCGCCGATTTCGAATATTTTTGTGCGGCCAAGGGCATCCGCATCGCCCGCCGCGCGCATCTGGCCGGCGACTGGCACACCCCCTGCCACACGCTGCCGAACCTGTTCGCCGGCTGCGCGCTCTACGATCTCGCCCGCTGATCTCTGGGAGATGCGCCCCCGGCTCTTCGGCCTCGGTGGGCTCCAGGTGGCCGGCACGGCCGCAATCATCGCGGCCGTCGGGCTCATCCTCGCGATGTCATCCACCGCCATCGTCCTGCAAACGCTCGAGCTCGTGCCGCGGGGTGTTCTGCGCCGGATCCCGCGCCTGGAGCCAAGCCGCGACGTAGACCGCAACGGTCACGAAAAACACGGCGATGACGGCGAGGGCTTCAGGCATGGCGGCAGGATGAGCCCGGCACCCTGGCGCACCGCGCGGCGGGTTTCGAGCCCGCGCCAGGGTCTCCACCCAACTATCTCAAAGCATGCACCCGCGGGGCACGCCGGCTTTCCCGGTTGACCCGCAAATGCCCGGGGCTAGACCCCTCGCGGCTTCATGCTCCAGACGCCCCCAGCTTTCGCCCCGGAAGCGCCCTCCGCCGGGAAGACCGGTACCGATCGCGTGCTGTCGGTCGACGCGCTGCGCGGTTTCGACATGTTCTGGATCGTGGGCGCGGGCGCGCTGGTGCACGCGCTGGACCGGATGAACGCCAATGTCTTCACGGGCATGCTCTCGACCCAGTTGCGCCACGTGCAGTGGGAGGGATTTCGTTTCTACGATCTGATTTTCCCACTCTTCCTGTTTCTCATCGGCGTTTCGCTCGTCTTCTCGCTCGACAAGACCCTCGCGCAGGAGGGCCCGGCCGCGACCGCCGGCCGCATCGCCCGGCGCAGCCTGCTGCTCTATCTCTTCGGCATCTTCTATTCGGGCGGCCTGAACAACCCGTGGCCCGACATCCCGCTCGGCGGCGTGCTGCAGCGGATTGCCGCGTGTTATTTCTTCGCCGCGCTCATCTACAGCATTTGCCGGGCGCGGCTGAAGATGGTGGCCGCCATCGCCGTGGTCTTGCTTGCGGGCTACTGGGCATTGCTGCGGTTTGTGCCGTTTCCGGATTTCAAAATTGACCAGGAAACCGCGACCGCTTTGGCGCGGCAGGTGGGCTCGGAGTCGCCTTTCGCCATCGCAAGCGCAGTGCAAGGCCGGGTCAACGGGCTCTTTGAAGAGGGACACAACCTGACCAACTACGTCGATTTTCTCCTCTACTATGTGCCCGGCCGGAAGACGCCGCTCTACTATATCAACGAGGGCATCCTCAGCACGCTGCCGGCGATCGCGATTTGCTTGTTCGGCGCCTTCGCGGGGCGCCTGCTGAAGGACGAGCGGGTGCCGCCGCCGCGCAAGGTACGGTGGCTGCTCGCCGCGGGCGCCGCGCTCGTGGCCCTGGGCCTCGCCTGGAGCCCTTGGTTTCCGCTGATCAAACGCATCTGGACGTCGTCGTTCTGCCTGGTTACCAGCGGCTGTTCCGCGCTGCTGCTTGCGTTGTTCTACCACCTGATCGATGTGCGCGGACTCCGAAAGTGGTGCCAGCCGTTCGTCTGGATCGGGATGAACCCGATCACGATTTATCTCACGGCGTCCATCGTGGGTTTTTCGCGGCTCGCCGAGCGTTTCGTCGGCGGCGACGTCCGGGTATTTCTGGACACGCACGTGACCCGCGGCTTCGGCGGGCTCGTGGTGGCGCTCACCGGGCTCGGGCTGGCGGTTCTGTTCTGCTGGTTCCTGCATCGGCAGCGGATTTTTCTCCGCGTGTGATGCCCGCGCGCGGCCTTGCGCAACCCCTCGCCCACCGTAATCTCGGCCCGAAAATCAAGCTGGCGGGTTTTCTTACCGCCGCGTCGCCACCATGGACACTCCTCAAAAAATTCTCCTGATCGACGACGATCCGCTCATCGCCCAACTGGTTGGCATGTTGGTGACGGTGTTCCGCGGTGACCCCTTCACGGTGGAGCATGTGCCGGACTACGACAACGGCCTGAAGCGGCTGTTGAGCGGGACCCACGCCCTCTGCCTGCTGGATTATCATCTCGGCGCGGGCGACGGCCTGCAACTGCTCCGTGAGGCCAAGTCGCAAAACTGCCTCACGCCCGTCATCCTGCTCACGGGCGACAGCCGCGAAGAAACGGACCTCGCGGCGATGGAAGGCGGCGCGGCCGATTTCATCAACAAGCGGGACCTGAAACCCGATACGTTCGAACGCTCGGTCCAATACGCCATCAAGACCGCCAAGGCGCTGGCGGCACTCCGCGCCGCTCAAAAGCCGGCGCGTTAGGACCGGGCCACGCTCACTTCAACGCCCGCTCAATCCAGGTGTAGGACAGGTGCCGGGCAGGCGTCGGGAAATCGTGGATGGAGTCGGGGTGCTCGGCCTGGATCAGGCCGGGCACGTTGTAGAGCTGGTAGATCTGGGCGGCTGCCGCCACCACCCGGTCGACACTACGCCACTTGTAATTGCTGTCCCGGATCGGGGCGTTGGCAAAAAAAGGCCGGGGCGCCAGCGCGCCGATCAGTTCGTGGAAATCGAACGGGATTCCGGCCAGTGGCGTATCGAGGATCTTGGGCATGTAGAGTTCCTGCGCCCAGCCCCGGCCCGGCTGCCAGGCGGACGCATCCTTGTAGTCGAGGTAGGAATCGAAGCCACAGCTCGACACGATCACCTTGATGCGGTCCTCGAACACCGCGGTGTAAATCGCGTTGTGCCCGCCCAGCGAATGGCCGATCGCACCAAAACCGCCCTGCTTCACGCCGGGGATGGACGCGAGGAGATCGATCGCCCGGATGTTGTCCCAAATCGCCTTCATCGTGCCGCTTTGGTAACCGAGCTTCTTCAAGTCGGGCTTGTAGTGCCCCATCTGCGGATAAAAGGGCGCGATCGTCACGTAGCCCCGCTCGGCCAGTTCCTGGCCGTAGTTGCGGTTCGGCAGACCCTTGGGTCCGCCGAGGCCGACCACGACTTTGCTGCCGATGTCGCGGTTGGTTCCCATCAGGCAAAGCACGCCCGGCCGGGCCTCGCCCACCGAGCCGTCGAGCACGGCCTTGGGAATCAGAAGATACGCCGGCACCCGTGAATCCGGCTCCGCCAGATACGTAATGTAGCGGCGCACGTAGGAACCGCAGTCGACCTCCTCCTCCACCTTCACGTCCAGCGGCACCCGCTTCACCGGCCCGGGCAGCGGACCCATGACCTTCTGCGCCCCGGCGAGGATTTCCGCGCGCCGTTTCTGCCAGTCGCCGATGGAGCGAACCGGCGCGATCGCGCCCTTGTCATCGCGAAACTCAAGCAGATTTTCGCGGTCCAGCCGGCCGCGGTCCACGGTCGCGCCGGTGGTCAGCAACGCACCGGCCATGATTATTCCTGTCTCCAGCCATCGGTGTTTTTTCATTTTTTCGGGAAAGTCGGATTGCCTGGCCCGGGCCACGATTTCCCCGCGCAACAGCGGGGACGGGGGCAGGCTCGGAAGGGAGCGTTGGGAAGAAAACGGGTTTGTCAGCATCCGGTTTTCAGCCGCACCGGCACCGTGCACTACTTGAGCCGCGTGAACAGCGCGCCGATGGTGGCCTCGATCTTGCGCGACGCCTCCACCTCCACGCGGTTGGTGCCGAGCCATGTTTCGTAGCCGCCCAGTTCGTGCTGCTCCGGCGTCGGGAGGTAGCCGTTGCTGCCGTTCGCGAGCTCGATCGTAAACGTGTCCTTGAACGGACTGGCGGCCTTGATCGCCAGGCCCGTGGCGGTGAACGTCTCGAAGGGAATGGCGGCCACGCCGAGTTCGCCGATGCGGAAAGCCTGCAGCAGCACGCTCACCGTTTCCGGCCAGTCGCGCGCGGAGATCGTCCGCTCGGCATAGGCCTTTTCCAGACTGTGTACCGGCGAGACCGTGGCCGGCCGCGCCAGCACCTGTTGCGCCCGCTCCACCAACCCGGGCCCGGGTCGGCGGGTTTTCAACACCAGCTCCGTCTGCGTCGCCTTTAATTCCACCCAGTCGCGATGCTGGATCGTCTTGCGCACCCGCAGCACCTCCTGCGCGACGTCATTGGCCACCAGCCGGATTTTTTCGTACGGCGCGTATTTCCTCGGCGCTGCCTTGATGTCGACGTTGTTGACGTCGCCGCACGGGCCGTTGGCGAGCAGGCCGACGAAGGGCGGATCCTGGCGGTCGGCTCCGAGCAGTTCCTGCAGGCGATCGCAAAACGCCCCGAAGTAATCCGCCGAGATGTGGCCGGTCGGCACCCCGCCCACGTAGTGCAGCCAATAATTCGTCAGCAACGCGATGGGACGGCCGGCGGTGGACTGCAGGGAAACGAAATAGACCTCGGGGTTGGTCGGTCCCGCCGGCCCGGCCAGATCCTTCCGGGTCGAGCCCGGATTCATCAACGCCCGGTCCTGCCCGCCGAACGGATTGACGACCGTCTTCCCGTCCTTGATCAGCCACCGCCGGTTGAACAGGTGCTGCGGCACCTGGCCCGCGCCCCAGCCGATCTGCGCCGGCTCGAGGTTGTTGAGCGCCCGTTGCACGCCGTCGGCGATCCGCCGCGCAAGGAAAGCCTGGTAGTCGTCGAGTGGAGGAATCGCCGCGGGATCGCGCGTTTCCGCATTCGAAGCCCGCATGACCATCGCATTCGAGCCGCGGGCGCTCGTGGCGGAATGCGTGTGCGTCGCCGACATCATCATGTTGGCCACCGGCACGCCGGTCGCCGCCTCGACGCGCCGCTTCGCCTCGTCGAACACCTCGCGGTTGATCCCAACGTTGTCCACCACGACAAACACCAGCCGGCTCGTGCCGTCGTCGAGCGCCAGACAGCGCGCGTGGAGTTCGTCATGGATCTGCGTCGCCGGCGGAATGACAAAATTACCCACGATGCCGGCGCCGAGCGGCGGCGTGATGTTGCTGGTCGCGGCACCCGCCCGGAAAACCCGGGCGGCGGGCGCGGCGGTCTGGGCGCCGTGGATCGCGGTCAGCGCGGCCGTTGCCGCGATCGCCAAAAAAAGCACAGGGATAAACTTGGAGTAGGGGCGGATCATGACGGCCGCAGCAAAGGCCAAAGTGGGCGATCACGCCAACGTCAAATCGCCCGGCCACGGCGGGACGGCACCGCTTTTCCACCGATACCGCACCAGCCGCCACGCCCACCGCAGGCTCGCCTCCCCGCCGCCGATTCCCCCACGCTCCCTTTTCCCCCATGAAAAAACTGTTCTCCATCCTCGCCCTGGTCGCGTTGCTGCCTTTCGCCGTCGCCCAAGCGCCCGCTACGGCCAAAGTCGATGCCTCGGCCCCCATCGAAAAGAAGGACACCACCGGTGCTTTCCGCAAGGCCCACGAATCCTTTCTCGCCCGCGGCAAGTCCGGGCCCATCGATGTCCTCTTCATCGGCGACTCGATCACCGCCGGCTGGACCAGGGTTCCGCACATCTGGGAGCACTACTACGGCAAAAACCAGTCCGCCAACTTCGGCATCGGCGGCGACCAGACCCAGCATGTGATCTGGCGCATCGCGAACGGCGAGCTCGACGGCATCTCCCCGAAAGTCACCGTCCTCATGCTGGGCACCAACAACTCGGCCGGCCATACCGCCGCCGAGATCGCCGCGGCCGACCGCAAGATCGTGGAACTGATCCGCCAGAAGATCCCCGGCACCAAGGTGCTCGTGCTCGCGATCTTCCCCCGCGGCGCCCGCAAGGACCAGGACGGCCGGATCACCGAGGCCGCCATCGCCGATGCCATCAAACGCACGGACGTGATCAGTGCCGTGAACGCCGACCTGGCGAAACTCGACGACGGCCGCAACGTGCGCTTCCTCGACATCAACGCGGTCTTCGTCGGGCAGGACGGCAAGATTCCGTTCGCGATCATGCCCGACCAGCTTCACCCGAACGCCGCCGGCTATCAGCTCTGGGCCGACGCGATGAAGCCGTTGCTGACCGAGATGCTGAAGTAGTCGGGCGGCCGCGCCCTCCGCCCGCGGACCCCGGGGAATTTGGTTAATTGCGCCGGCGTTGTGCCGATAGCGCAGTGTGCCCGGCGGCGTCGAATCCAACATCACGCCCGAAGCCCTCGTGCATCAGGTCCGGGATCTGCCCTCGGAACCAAAGGTGTTGCGCACCTTGGAGGAACTGCTCGCCCGGGACAACACGCCGCTCGATCGCATCGCGGATTTGATCCGGCTCGAACCCGCGCTCACGGCCCGGACGGTACAGATGGCGAGCAGCGTCTACTTCGGGCACGGTGCCCGGGTGGACTCGTTGATGGAGGCGATTCAGCGCGTGGGCCTCAACGGCGTGCGGAAGCTCGTGATGTTCGCGGTGACGGCAGAGCTGGTCGGTCATCCGCTGGCGGCGTACCGACTCACGGCGCCGATCGTCTGGCACCGCGCCATCGCCTGCGCGCTGGCGGCCGGCAGTCTCGCCGAACACAGCGGCGCCGCGGACGCCCACGATGCCTACACTGCCGGATTGTTGCACGGGCTGGGCCTAGTGGTGACCAACCGCCATGCCACCCGATCCGGCCGGACAGCCGCGATCGAGTCCTCCGGTTATCCCTTGGATTTCGCTCCCGCGGAACGCGAATGGCTGGGGTTTTCCCACGCCGAAGCGGGAGGGACCCTGATCGAGCGCTGGGGATTCCCGCCCGCGGTGACCACGGCCGTGCGCCATCAACTGGCACCGGAAGAGGCCCCAAGCCACCGGCAACTGTGCGCCATCCTGGCCACGGCCCGGTGGGCACGCTCATTTCTTTGCGTGCCCGAGGAACTGATAATAATATTTATTGATATTTAGACTCTAGATTGAAGCGCCACGATTTACTTTATCGGCAAGCCAGCCGTGGATGAGGCCTGCGACGGCGGCCGGGGTGGACCAAGGCCCGGCGGCGGCGATGAGATGATCCTCAAGTTTGCGCAGGTTCAGATAGAGCCGGTTCGAGAAAGCGGCTTTGAGCAGACCGCCGAAACGTTCGACCGGATTGAGTTCGGGGCAGTAGGGCGGCAGCGGTAGCAACCTAAGGTTGGCAGGAATGCGGTCATCGCCGGCGGGCAGATGAAAGCCGGCCTGATCGGCGATGACCACGTGCAGGGCCGTGGGATCGGATTCGGCAATCTGGCGCAGAAAGAGGGTGTGAATGTCCCGATCAATGGCCGGCGTCAGCAGCAGTTCGCAGGCATGCGCGCCGTCGACTTCCAGGGCTTCATGCAGGTAGCCCCACTTGTAGCGGGTGGCGTAGGGCGCGTGCACGCGGACTCCGCGCCGACCCCAGACCCGACGGATCACTGGCAGCAGACCGTAGCGGTGCTCGTCGAGCACCCACAGGCGGACCGGTTGCGTGGGCGTGGGGCCCACCACGGCGGTCAAGCGCGCCGGCAGTTCCGCCTTGAAGGCCGTGGCTTTGGCAGGATCTTTTTTCGCGTGCGACTTGCGTGGCACCTTGAGCTTGCCGCCCACTCGGCGCAACAGCTGCCGCACACCGCTTTCGGTCAACTGGCGGTGCGTCCGCTTTTTGATCCACGCTTGCGCATCGCGGGCCTGCCGAAACTTTCCAGCCTCCAACCGGGTGATAAACTCCTGGGCCACCGCGCCGCGCACCGCGGGCTTTCGACCCGGCGCCCGTTTCCGGGTCAAGAGCGCCGCCACGCCACCCGCCACCAAGGTGTCGCGGTAAGTGAAGACGCTCTGCCGGCTCACCTCCGCCACTCGGGTGATCTGCTCCACGGTAAACTCATGCTGCGCAATCAACCGCACCACCAGCAGCCGTCGGCGCGCCCAAGCTTCCTGCGGCTGCGCCCACGCCGCCTCGATCTCCGCCACCAGTTTCTCTCCCAAGTCCGGTAGTTTTCTTGCCATGCCCTAAAATGAAAAATTATCGACTAAAGTAAAGTCCTAATATCAACAGCTGATGGTATGATTCCGGAATTGCCGTCGCCCGGTTGGTTGCAGACCGCGGGAATCGACGTACGTGATTTCGGCGCTTGGCTGACGACCGTGCGCCGGGGCTTCGAACGCGCGTGCGAAGAGCTGCAGCTGGCACAGCAGGGCGCCTGAACCTCCGCGTACGTATGCCCGAGGACCATGGCGGAAATCTTTCGGGGCGGCAGAATTTGCGATCCCTCCACGGCTTGCGATTGCCTGTGGTGGGTTGGGCTACTATCGGTCCCCCGTCACTCGATAAAAACCCGCTTGCTCGCCGCCGAAAGTAATCCCTTCCCGCGAGACCTCCCGCACCTGCAAGCCACCGTGGCAGACGACGATCGGTTCCGCTGCGAAAGGAGCTGAAAACACCAGGCGATCGCCGGGAGCGGCCAACCCTTCCTGCGTGCGCTGACCATCGTGATTGGCGCGGGTGTCGTAACTGAAGGCGCCGAGCACCGCCACCGGCCCGCCGGCCGCTTCGAGCACGAGCTCGTGCACCCCATAGGGCAGCCCGCGCACACCCTTGCGGTTTTCCAGATGAACTTTCTTGCCCGAAGCCAGAGTGAACGGCGCATCCGTTGTTTCGCGCAGCCGTTCCACGCCGTCGACCCTGGCCACGAGCGTCCCCGCGCCGGCTTGCGTCACCCAGGCGATGGAACAATCCGTTCCAATCCAGCGCAGCTGCACCGCGCGACCCGGCGGCAGCTTCGCCTGCACGGCGCCATATGGAGCGCCCCAGGCTGACGCGAACGGCGCCGTCGGAAGACCGTGCAGCTGCCAGCTTTTGCTCTCCACTCCATGCCAGGCGCGATTCAGGGCGGTCTTGGCATCCACCGCCACAATCCGCGTGTCCGCGCCTTTGACTTCGACCACGTGCCGGTCGCCCAGGCTGAGGCGGCCGATGGCGAAGGAACTGTTGCGCGGATTGCGGGCCTTGGCCGGCTTGAGGCGGCTGCCGTTGTAGAATCCCGGACTTTCTCCGGACTCGCCGTCAAGCAGGACGCCGATCGTGGGCGCGGCACTGTCGGCCCAAAGATTTACCACCGTGTCGTCGAGGAGGAACGCATTTTCATGAATCCGGGGCGAAGCTGCCGGATACGTGCGCATTTCTCCCTCCCACCCGATCGTGTAGGGACTGACGCGGGCCGGCAGATGGTTTTGCGCCACACCGGTCTGGAGCGGGTCCACGGGTTGAAACGCGCGCTCGAGCATCCGCCCCCAAAGGTAGTGTGCGGCCGCCTGCGGATGCCCGTCGCCCGGCGTGAACCCCAGGCGGTTGACGTAGCGGGTGGCGAGGTGCAGCTCCCGGCCCAAATCGAGAAACGGAATTCCGTAGGCCAGCGCGAGATCCCGGATCGCCCCGGATACGGAGGCTTTTTCCTGATTCTGCCACAGGCAAAAAACAAACTCGATCCCCGGGTAGTGCCGCTGGAACCAGCGAATCGATCCCTCGAATACGGCGACCTCCTCCGCCCCGTCGACCTTTTCGTTCGCTCCGCCGCCAAAGATCACCAGATTGGGGCGCGGGCCCTCCGGCCGGGAAAAAACCGCCGGGTGCAGCTGGGCCCACGTGGGGCCGGCCGTTTGTCCGTTCGTCTCCGGATTCGGCGGCAAAGCGAGCGCGGCCCACGGTTCCAGCGCGGAATGCGACTCGCCGATCGAAGAGCCGTCGCACGCCATGAAGTTGAGCAGGAGCCGGTCGATCGGGTAATTGAAACGCCGCATCAGGCTCTGCCGCAGGCGGCCCGCGAAGCTGAAATAGTGGCGCCACTGGCCGATGTAAGGCGTCCATTCCGGATGCCCGACCCGCGCCCCGTCGAAAAGCAGATCGCCGCTGGAAAGCGGTTCCTTGAAATGCGCCGCACGCGGATCCTCGTCGTAGAGATAAAGCGGCGGATTGGCGCTGGCGCGATCGATACTCGAACCCATCACGATGAGGTGGAGCGGTTCCCCGCGCCGCAGTTTTGCGAGAGTTCGAGGCAGGTGCCGGTAATAGTCCGGCAACGGCCGCTGGTCCGGCCGGCGGTTTTGTGCGACCGGCCCGCGCGTCAGGCACGGGGAATAGATCCAGACGTCGGTCTCGGAGGTGTTGGTGAATTCGACCTGGATGCCGAGGGTGTTCGCCCGCTCGCTCGGTTGGGCCGGATCGTCGATCAGCGCCCCGGTGATGCGGGCGTTTTCGATTTTCAATTCGAAATCGGTGCCATCACCCGACCCGCTGCCGCCGAGTTCCACGCGCACCAATTCGCCGCGCGCATGCCGGGGAAAGCTGCGCGCGTCCTTCTGCCCAAACTCGCGGGGCGCCCATTCCCCCGGCGCATCGTCCAGCTGCATCTGACAGAGCGCGGCGCGGAGTGCGCCCGGCTTTGCCTGATAGCCAAAAACGGAAAGCGAAACGATGTCGCCATGATCCAGCTGGGCCTCGTGCAGCAGCACCAGCTGTTTCAACAATTTTCCCGGATGGATCACCACGACGCCATCGACCGCGAACTGCGGGCGAAATACCGTATTGGCCGGGGCGCGGCACGCTTCCGCATCGCCATAGGCCGCCTGATCCCAAAAGGGCACCGCGCCGGTGCGGGCGGCCGGCGACCCGGCATCACGCGAGGTCTCGAACGCCTGAAAATGAAACCCGCCGTTCCACAGCAGATTGTTTTGGGCTGATGCCGGGCTCGTCCCGATCCACCCGGCGAGTACACCGAGCACCAGAATCCGGCGGAAAAATCGAGCCCATCGAAGGAAATATTGCATCAAATCGAGCGGCGGAGACCGGCACCATGCGCCTCGATTTCCGCCGGGCACTTTACGCGTGGGCGATGGCAAACGCGCACGCGATCAGCACGACGACCACACCCAGGGCACCGGCCAGACCGACCAGGTCGGCGCGGTAGCGGCGGAATGAAAAGGTCTGCCGGAGACGGAGGACATCGATGAGGAGCAGTCCCTCGCCGTTGGCCTCGGCCTCCTGCGCCCGGGCTTTCACCTCCGACGCCGGGAATCCATCGACCGACGCCGGCGTGTGCAGACGTTCCTGCAGGGCCTCCCACGCCGCGGCCGGTTCCGGCTTGGTCAGCAGGCTGCCGGCCACGAGCCCGACCAGGCTGGCGATGAGGGAGTAGATGAAGATGTTCGCGTGCCACGCTGTGACGTTGCCGTGCCACGCGAGGTTCAGGCCGATGTTGACGCCCGTGCCGGCGAGAAACGAAAGAGCGGCGCCGACGCGATTGGCCCGTGGCCAGATCAAGCCCGCGAGGAACGGCACGCCCATGAAGGCCGCGAGGCTGTCCCCCTGCAGGAGGGTATCGAGGACGTTTGGCATCACGTAAACCAAGCCCATCGAGCTAAGCGTCATCACGGCACCGGCCATGCGGCCCATGTTGAGGTAGTGCGTATCGGGAGCGGTCGCACGGAAATACGGCCGGTAAAGGTTCTGCACAAAGAGCGCGCCCATATCGACCATGAAGGCCGAGCAGGTCGACATGTTGGTGGCCAAGATGCTCGCCACCATCAGGCCGAGGAATCCCGGTCCGAGCAGGTAATGGCACGCGACGCCAAACGCGGCCTCGGGGTCGTGCAGCGCCGGAATCTTCCCGCGCACCACCAATGCGATCACGATCAGTCCCACCAGGGTCCAGCCGATGGTGCAAAAACGCTTCACGAGATTGCCGTAGGTGAAGCCCACGCGGCAGTTGGTCTCCGTCTTGCCGGTGCCGACCGATCCCATCACGTGCGGCTGGGAAAAAATCGAGCACAGGCTCTGGAGGCTCAGGACCGCGATCAGGCCCAGCGTTAGTCCGCCCGGAATCGCGAGGGAAAGCTGCGCGTCCGACAGCGCCGATTTGACGCCATGAAAGCCGCCCAACTGGGAAAAGCCAAACGGGAGGATGATGACCGACAGCACGATAATGAGGAGGCTCTGGAAAAAATCCGTCATCACCGAGGACACGCGGCCGCCGAGAAAACTGTAGCCGACAAAGATGATGGACATGGACCAGATGACGACGGAGTGGCTGATCCCGCCGGCCGTCGCCTGGCTCACGACCTTGGCCGCGCCATTCTGCATGGCCGTCATGTTCAACATCAGGTACAGCACCGCATACAGACCGTAGAGGATGCCCAAGCCCCGGCCGAAACGGGCCTCCATGTACTCCGCGCTGGTGATGTAGCGCAGCCGCCGAAAAATCGGCGCGATGAGCCAGTAAAACGGCGTGCAGAAGATGAATTTCCAGCCGAACCAGATGCCCGAGAAGCCCCACTCGTAGGACTTGCCCGCCGTGCCCACCGGCTGGTCCGCGTGCGTACCGACGCCGAGCGACTGGCCGATCATGAGCAGTTTACCGAACTTGCGGTTGCCCATGAAATACTCGCTGGTGCTGCGGACGCGGCGGGCGGCGTAGAGGCCGATCGCGGCCATCAGGCCGAGGTAGGCGACAATGACGGCAAAGTCGTAGGGATGGAGACCGAACATCGGGGAAGGAGGGGTTGAGGGGAAGACGGCGAAACCGAATCGTCGCCGGAATCCTGCGCGGAGCCGCCGTGATTTAGCCAGCGCGATTCTCGTCCCGGCAGGGCGGCGGCCATTTGGTTTCGGACCCAAATGGAACCCGTCGTTCCCCGAGTTGCTTGAAACCACCCGGCGCCAGCCTCCGGCAAAATGCATCGCGTCGATGCATTCCGGCCGCTAGTTCCCGCAGGCAGAAACACTCGATGACTTCGCTTCGCCGGCTGGTGGTTGCCTTTGTTCTCGTTGCGCCGTGGTTCGCGCGCGCCGCGGACTATTTTCCGCCGCGCCGAGAAAACGGGGTCACGTCGTGACTCTTGACAAGGCGCGCTTGAAATCCCGCCGAGCCGGCCCGCCCGCCAGCCGGAACCGGCGCACGTACTGGCTCACGCTCGCCGTCTTTCCCATCGCCAGCCGTTCCGCCAGCCAGCCGTTCGAAACCGACGTCGCCGTTTTCATCAGCGCGGCCAGGAGCACCTTTTCCGCGGCCGACTGTTGCGCCGGCAATTTCCCCAGCGCGAGGCCCAGACTTTTTGCCCCGGCCTGCAACGTCTCTTCCCACAATTCCGCGCGCAATTCCCTTTGCCCCGCGCGATCGGCCCCCGCCAGTTCCAACCTCTCCAAACGCGAACTCCGTGCGGTGAGATCCTTCCGCAGGGCCAACTTGAAGTCGGCCGATCCCACCACCCAGCCCCGGCTCAGCCGCCCGAATTTCTTGTCCCGCAGCTTCGCCTCCTCCTCGGCCAGCACTTCGAGATACGCCCGATAGCGCCGCCAGCCGCCCGGCGTGTCCGCGAGCCCGCCCGCCTCCGCCAGCACGGTCGCGCCCTCCAGGGAAGCCGGCCGGCCCTTGCCGGCCAACAGCGGCAGGCTGCCCCAGCGGTGATCCAGCAGCCGTGCCGCCGCCACGACCTTCGCCCGCACCGGATTGAGATTTCTGCCCTTAGCGCCATACTTGGCCACCGGAGAAAAACTCGGCGGGGACGCCGCGTCTCCAGGAAAATATCCGGGCCTCCGCGAAGGCGATGCAAGACCGCGGCTACTTGCGCACCACGTCGCCCGCGCTGCCACGCGCGACGCTGTTTTCGCCCAACGTCACGGCCCCGCCCCCGCGGATCTCGATGCCGGCCACAAGGTCCTTCGCGTCCGTGGCCGCGGTGATCATCATGCCCGTCACCTGCACCTGCTGGGAGTTTTCGATATAAAGCCCGCGAAACTTCGGCGCGAGGATCTGCCCGCCGCTCACCGAGATTTGCCGGCTGCCGGTGATCTCCACCGCGCCGCCCCGGCTGCTCGAGCCCGCGGCGGACCCGTCGACTTGCAGTCCGTTCAGGATGATGCCCTCGCTGTCGCGCACCACGACGCCGTTGAGCCACTGCTGACCCTTCTCGATATAGTCCGGGTTGTTGTCCACCGCGTTGGTGCCGACGACGATGTTGCGGCTGCCCTCGATCAGCAGCGCCTGTTCGCCGCCCCGGAGCAGGCTGTTGCCGTTCACCGTGATTCCGCGGACGTTCCGCAGGTGGATGTTCACGTTCTGGCTGCTGATGTGGTTGCCGGAGATGGCGAACAGGCCGAGCTTGTTCGGCGTCCCCGGGGTGCCCACCAGCCGGATGTTCGCCCCGCCCGGCGTCTTGACCGCCTGGATGTTGTTCCCGGTGATGACGCCCTCGCGGATGCTGCCCTTGCCGACATCCATCCAGATGTCCGCCGACTCGGAGGCGTTGGCGTCGTAGTTGTATTCGATGCAGTTCTCCACGATCTCCAGGTTGCGAATCGAGGCGTTGGTGATCCGGATGCCGCCGCGCTTGCAGTAGCTGATGTGATTACTGCTGATGATGATCTGGTGCAGGTCAACGCCCTCGAAAATGATGCCGGTCTGCAGGCAATTGTAGATGTGATTGCCGATGATGATCGGGTTGCGGTTGCTGGTGGTGATGCGCTCGGGCGGCGGCGAACCCGCGGAGAACCGGATGCCGTGGCGCAGCTCGCGGAGGAAGCAGCCGCGGACGGTGGGCTGCATCACAAAGCTGAATTCGAGGCCGTCGGCCTCGGGATGCGCGCCCACGATCTCCAGTCCGTCCACCTGCGGCATGCGCTCCTGGTCCATGATGCCCGGCTTGAAACTCTGCGGGCCGGCCGTGCCGCGGTGCGTGCCCGCGAAATAAAAGGCTGGGCCGCGGCCCGCCATCACGACGCGGCCCACGCCGCCGCCCTGCAGGCTGATCCGCCCGACGCCGTCGAGCGGTACGCGCACGGTGGCCGTGAGCCGGTAGGCGCCCCGCGGGAAATCGACCACGCCGTCCGTGGTTTCCGTCACGGCGCGCTGGATGGCCGCGGTGTCGTCGGCGACGCCGTCGCCCTTGGCGCCGAAATCCTTCACGCTGGCCGCGCGGGCGAGACCGGCCGCGACCAGACACATTGAGACGCACAGAAACCAGGATGAGTACTTCATGGGGATAAGCGGGAATGGCTTTTCGGCTGACGAGTAAGGGCGATGCGGTCCGCGCGGCCAGCCCCGATTGACGGAAGTTAGAGCCTGCACTCGCGAACAACGTGCAGGTTTGCGACGATCTTTCGTGGAGCGCTCCTATGCTTTCCCCGCGGATGGACGCGGATTGAACCAAGCATTTATCCGCGGAAAGTTCTGGTTCCGGCTTTGCCGGGTTGGGTTGAAGCCGTTCGATGCCGATCCAAAGTAAAGCTACCCGCGGGCGGGCCGCCTCACCCAAGGATCTGCCGCAGGCTGTCCAGATCGAGCACGCTCGCGAGCGACTCCTCCTGCACCACCGCGCCCGCCAGGGCCGCTTTCTCGCGCTGCAGCGTGCGGATTTTTTCCTCCACCGTGCCGCGCGCGATGAAGCGATACGCGTTCACCGGCGACACCTGGCCGATGCGATGCGTGCGATCGATCGCCTGCGCCTCGACCGCCGGGTTCCACCACGGGTCGTAGAGAATCACATACGACGCGGCCGTGAGGTTCAGCCCGAAGCCGGCCGCCTTCAGCGACAGCAGAAACACCGTGTGGTGGCGCTCCGCCTGAAACTGCGCGACCAGCGTCTCGCGATCCTCCGTCTGGCCGGTGAGCATCAGGTGCCCGATTCCGGCGGCGGCGAGCCGCTCCCGGATGATTTCGAGCATCGTCACGAACTGGCTGAAGACGAGCACCTGGTGGCCCTCGTCGCGCAGCTCCTCCACGCGCTCGAGCAATTCCTCGAGCTTGGCCGAGGGCGCGTCGCGGTGCGCCGGGCCGAGCAGCGCCGGGTGGCAGCAGATCTGGCGCAGCTTCATCAGGCTCGCGAGAATGCTGAAGCGCGCCTTGTCGAGCTGCCGCGGCGATTCCACGCGGAGCAACTGCGCCCGCGCGCGCTTGAGCTCCGCTTGATACAGCCGCGCCTGCTCGCCCTCGAGCTCCAGCACGACGTCTTCCTCGGTGCGCGCCGGCAGGTCGGCCGCCACCTGCGCCTTCGTCCGCCGTAACAGGAAATGCCGCACGCGCGCCCGCAGCCGCGCCAGCGCGAGCGGATTGTCCTGCGCGTAGTGGCGCTTGAACGCGGCCTGCGTCCCGAGCAGCCCGGGCAGGGCAAACGCAAACAGGCTCCAGAGGTCGAGCAGGCGGTTTTCCACCGGCGTGCCCGTCAGCACCAGCCGGCATTCGCCCGGCAGTTCGCGCGCGACGACCGCCACGTTCGACGAGGGATTCTTGATGAACTGCGCCTCGTCGAGGATCACCGCGTGCCAGGCCTGATCGTGAAAGAATTTCGCCTGCAGGCGGAGCTGGGTGTAGTTCGCGACGACGATCAACGGCCGGCCCGCATGGGCGGCGAGCACGGGCTTCATCCCGCCCGGCACGAAGCGCACGACATCCAGCGCCGGCGTGAACCGCCTCGTCTCGGCCTCCCAGTTGCCGATCACCGATTTCGGGCACACGACGAGGGCGCGCAACGGTTCGCCGGCCGGCTGGCGTTGCGCAAGCCAGAGCAGCCACGCCAGCGCCTGCAGGGTCTTGCCGAGACCCATGTCGTCGGCGAGCACGCCCCCGAGCCGGTTGAGCGAAAGAAAGACGAGAAACTCGAAGCCCTCGCGCTGATACGGCCGCAGCTCGGCGCACAGGCCCGCCGGCAATGCGGGCGCCTGCGCCGGATGCACCAGCTCGCTGGCGCGCGCGCGCAGGGCCTGCGACTGCCGGTCGGACAGCAGCTCGCCCACGCCGGTCTGCGCGAGCTGGAGCGCGTGAAACCGGTGCCGCTCTCCCGCAATCGCGGCCTCGGCCAGCGTGGCGGTGTCGAACCCGGCCGCCTCCAGCGCCGCCAGCGGCGCGCCCTCGAGATCAACGCTCAGGCGGCGCCATCCCTTGCCGTCGAGCCGCACGAGCTTGCCGCGCGCCTTGAGGAGCAAGGCGACTTCCGCGGGCGTCAGCGTGGAATCCTCCGGGCGCAGCGCGAGCGCGAGGTCGAACCAGTCGCGGTGCGCCTTGGTTTCGCTCAACTCGAACTCCACCCGCGCGCGCACCGGCCCGCTGAGCAGCGAGGCGAGTTCACCCGTGGCCGCCACCTCGACATCCGGCGGGAGCGCCTCGCGCCACGCGATGAAATCCTCGGCGAACGTCCGCGTGACACGTCGCATCCATTTTCCCTCGAGCCGGCTGAAGGCGAGACCGAGCGCGTCGAGCTGCGCGATGGCCGGCGTGACCCGGCCGAGGTCGAGGGACTGGATTTTGCCGTCCGCGGGCGCCGCGACGACCGCCGGCAATGGGCTCCAACCCGCCGGCGACCAAGTCCGGCGTACCGGCGGATGATCGGCGACCGCCACGAGGTCGACGTGCAGATTTTCCTGTCCGGTGAAATCCTTCGCCAGATGGCATTCGAAGCGCGCGCGCAGGGTGACCGGGGCAAAACGCGCCGCGATCTCGGCCGGCAGCCGCGCCCCGAGGCTGTGCAGCGTTTGCAGGACTTCGGGATGCTCGATGACCTCGGCCGGCACAAGCGCGGCGGCGACCGAGTTGCCGTCGAGCGCGGGCGGGCCGCGATAAACGATGCCTGCGTGCAGGTAGAGCGCGGGCTGGCCGGGCAGGTAAAGGGCCGCCGCCGGCAGCGGGGTGCCATCGGCGCGATGCAGCGCGACCAAAAAGTTGTCGCCGCCGCCATCGGCGCGCGCGACGTCCCAGTGCAATGGTTCCGCGGCGGAGACCAGCGGCCGGCCGCCGGCGCCGGTCACGACCGTGCGGGCCAGCGGATGGGTGAGCACGCGGTGCAAAAACCGCCGGGCGCCGGCATTCTCGGACGCCAGTTGCAGCGCGAAGCCCTGACGCCACTGGTCCTGGCAAAGGGCGAGAAAGGCGAAGACGGCCGGGCTGGCATCGACGGCCGAGAGCCCGGCGCTCTCGCGCGTGAACCGCTCGATGAAGGCGCGCGGCGCGGCCTTCCACGGGGCCTCCGGGTGGGCGCGCGTCTCGAGCGCCCATTTGCCGGCGCCGACATCGAGGCGTACGTCGAGGCGCTCCGTTGGCGCAATCGCCTCGTTCAGCCCGGACGCCGCCCCGGCACGCAGCCGCTCAAACCGGTCGGTCCAGCGCCGCGCCGCCTCGCGGTGCTGCTGGTCGCCCAAGCGGGCGCGCAACGGCGCCGTAGCGGTCACGGGCCGCATGAACTCTGGCACGGCGAAGCCCGACGATTCGATGTCATGCGCGAGGTATTGCCAGAGCTCGAGCGCATCCTGCGGCGGCTCCGTCCACCACCCCTGAAACGTGGGTTGAAATTCGGTGCGGCCCGCCTCCGCCGTGGCGAAGCCCAGGCGCTTCAGATCGTGCGCCGCCACGCGGCCGGACTGCCGGAAATTGTGGAAGATCTGCGCAAGCTTGCCGAGAAACGCACCCTCCTGCGCCGACAGCGGATGACCAAGCTTCTCCACTAGGATCGCTTCCAACTGCTGCCGGGAAACGATCCGGAGTGGTTCGGGCGCGGCCGGTTGCGCGGGCGAACCAACGGCCGGTGGCGCCCCGGACGCGATCCCAAGCTGCTGGAGCCACTGCAGGGCCAGCGCGACGACGTGTTTGCAGTCCCCCGTCAACGGGCACGAACACGTGTTCCGCCAGCCCCGGCCCGCGCGAAGAAGTTCGGCCGTGTAGAGCTTCGTGCCGCGCACCTCGCCGCGCAGCGTCCGGGCGTCGACGCGGGTGACGCTCAGCACCTGGCCCCGCCGGTGATAGTCCTGCCCGCGATGGCGCACGCCGGAGTCGCAGGCCGCCAGATGCGTGCGCAACGTGGCGAACGCGTCGGGTGAGTCGACGGTGGGGGGAGCGGACATGCGTTTAGGCGTCGCGGGCAGAACGGGCTCGGGTCGTCCGCTCCACGGGGGAGCGCAACCGCCGGCCGGATTCCGGGAACGGTCTGGTCAATAAACCTGCTCGTCGAGCAAGGCGAAGAGCTCCGCCTCGTGGATGCGACGCTGGGTCATCGAGTCGCGTTCGCGCAGCGTGAAGCTGCCGTCCTTCTCGATGGTCTCAAAGTCGATGGTCACGCACCACGGCGTGCCGATTTCGTCCTGGCGGCGGTAGCGGCGGCCGATGGCGCCGCCGTCGTCGTAGAACACGGCGTACTTCCGCTGCAACTTCGCGTGGAGTTCGCGGGCGCGGCCCACGAGCGCCTCCTTGTTCTTCAACAGCGGCAGCACCGCGACCTTCACCGGCGCGATGCGCGGCGAAAGCCGGAGCACGGTGCGTTTCTCGACGTTGCCCTTCTCGTCCTTCACGTCCTCCTCCGCATAGCCGGCACAGAGCACGGCGAGCAGGATGCGGTCGACGCCGACCGCCGGCTCGATGACATGCGGGACGAATTTCTTCTTCGTGGCCTCGTCGAAAATATCCTGCGGCTTGCCGCTGGCGGCGGCGTGCTGGCCGAGGTCGTAGTTGCCCCGCGCCGCGATGCCCCACAGCTCCTGCACGCCGAAGGGATACTTGAACATGATGTCGACCGTGCCCTTGGAGTAGAACGCGAGCTTCTCCTTCGGGTGGGCGTAGCGCGAGAGGTGGCTGTCCGGCAGGCCGATGCTCTTCAGCCAGGCCTCGCACCAGGCGATCCACTCCTCGTGGCACTTGGCCCAGTCGGCGTCCTCGTGGATGAAATATTCCATCTCCATCTGCTCGAACTCGCGGGAGCGAAAGATGAAGTTGCGCGGCGTGATCTCGTTGCGGAACGACTTGCCGATTTGCGCAATGCCGAAGGGCAGCTTCACGCGACCCGTGTCGACGACGTTTTTGAAATCCACGAACATGCCCTGCGCCGTCTCCGGCCGGAGGTAGGCGACCGAGGACGCGTCGGTCATCGCGCCGACATTCGTCTGGAACATCATGTTGAACGAACGCGGCGCCGTGAGGCTGCCGGGTTCGCCGGTCGCGGGGGACGGGATCAACGCGATCTCGTCGGGCTGCGCCTCGGTCATGTCCTTCGGCTGCACGGGCGCCAGCGTGCCCTGGATCGCCTTCTTGCGCTTGAAGCTTTCCGCCGCCGTCTGGAGCTGGCCGGCGGTGTTTTCGCTTTCGAGCGCGGAGACGTAGCCCACGGTCTTGCCGTCGACGATCACCGCCGCAAAAAACAACTGGTCCGCGCGGTAGCGCTGCTTGCTCGCTTTGCAGTCCACCAGCGGATCGCTGAAGCCAGCCACGTGACCCGACGCCTCCCAGACCTTGGGATGCATGATGATCGAGGTCTCGATGCCGACGATATCGTCGCGGCGCCGCACCATGTCGTTCCACCAGCAGTCGCGGATGTTCTTCTTCAACTCGGAACCCAACGGGCCGTAGTCGAAAAAGCCGTTGAGTCCGCCGTAGATCTCGGACGACTGGAAGATGAAGCCGCGGCGTTTCGCGAGCGCGACAATGTTCTCCATGGAGACGGCGGAAGCGGTGGATTCGGCGGACATAAGCGCGAGAGTTAGCCCGCCGCGCCGCACCCGGTCAATCCGGGGTTTGGCACCGGCCGGAGCGGGCCGGCCGAGGCAACGCCCCTGTAACCCCATTCCCGGCGTGACGTCATGGCCGTGAACCTCCAATGCTTAACCTGCTTCCTGCCATGAACACGTTCTCCAAAATCTCCTTTATCGTCCTCGGGTTGGCAACCACCGCCCTGCCGGCGTTCAGCGCCGATAGCAACACCACCCCGGCCGCTCCCCGGCCCGAGCGCCCTCCCCTGCGCGCGCTGGCGGCCCGCCGGGCCGTGCAGGCCCGGGTCCTCAAGCGCCTCGATTTGACCGCCGAGCAGAAGACCCAGCTCAAGGCGCAACGTGACGCCACGGCCGGCACCCTGAAAGCGATCCGCGCAGACCAGAGCCTCACACGGGAAGAAAAAAAGGCGAAGGCCCGCGAGGTGGCCCAGTCAGCCCGCACCCAGATGCGGTCCCTGCTCACGACGGACCAGCAGGCTAAGCTCGACAAGATGCGCGAGCGCCTCCGCGCCGCCCGGCACGGTTCCGGATCGCGCTAAAAGCGCCCCATCTTCCGGCAAAGCGGCGGCGCTGGCGCTGGGCCGGCGCTCGCAACGGTTTGCGTTTATGCGGATGCCGCATAACGAAAAAGGGAACGTCCCTCATGGGAATACGTCAGACCCTCGAACCGCCCGCCCAACTTATTCCCGCCGCCGTCGTCCTCCACCGCAGCGGCACACGCTCTGTTCCCCCAGCCCTTTCATGAAGATGACCCTCTCTCTCCGCTTTCTCGTCGTGTCGGCCGTCCTGGCCGTGACCATCGGTGCAGGTCTGACTGTGCGCGCCGTCGACGCCAAGGCTCCCGCCACGCGCAACAAATCCACCGCGCCCAAGAAAGCCGAGAAGACGGAGACCAAGGCCGAGGAAGGTCCGCGCGCGCCGCTCAAACTCCTCGTAGACCGCAAACCCATCAACCGCGACGCCGCGGAGCGCGTGAGTTACGCGGCCATCGTCAAGCGCACCGCCGCCAGCGTGGTCTACGTTTACTCGACGAAGAAGGTGGTCGCACCCGATCTCACGCCCTTTCTCAACGATCCCGCGTTGCGCCGGTTCTTCAATATTCCCGAGGATGACACCGGCAACGAACCCAAGGGGGGCCGCGGGAACCGCCGGGGTGACGGCGGCGGCCGGACGACGCCCCTCCCCCGGACACCCACTCCCCGTGACGGATCACGCGGCCGGGCGCCCGAGCAGACGCAGGAAGGTCTCGGCTCCGGCATCGTCGTCACCACCGACGGCTACGTTCTCACCAACAACCACGTGGTCGAGGGCGCGGATGATGTGCGCGTTTCCATCGGCGAATCGAACAAGCGCTACGAAGCCAAGGTGGTCGGCCGAGACGCGCTTTCCGACCTCGCGGTCCTCAAGATCGAGGCCGCCGGCCTTTCGCCCGCCACGTTTGGCGACAGCGACCAACTCCAGGTTGGCGACGTGGTGCTGGCGATCGGCAATCCCTTCGGCGTCGGCCAGTCGGTCAGCCGCGGGATCGTCAGCGCGCTGAGCCGCGGTGTCGGTTTCGGGCCGTTTGAGGATTTCATCCAGACCGATGCGGCGATCAATCCCGGCAATTCCGGCGGAGCGCTGCTCGACACGGACGGCCGCGTGGTCGGCGTCAATTCCGCGATTCTCAGCCGCAGCGGCGGATTCGCCGGCCTTGGTTTCGCGATCCCGATCAATCTTGTGCGGTCCGTGGCGGAGCAAATTGTCAACCATGGCCGGGTGGAGCGCGGCTTCCTTGGCGTCGGGCCGCAGGACCTGACGGAGGAGCTCACCGAACAATTCGGCGCCGACAAGGGTGCCCTCATCACCGAAGTCACCGCCGATTCGCCGGCCGAGAAAGCCGGCCTCAAGGCGGGCGACGTGATTACGAAGATCAACAACACCGAAATTCGCGACGCGAGGCATCTCCTGTTGACGGTCAGCCAGCTGGCGCCCGACACGCCGATCACCGTCGGCTATCTGCGCGATCGGAAACCCGGCACGGCCAGTGCCACGCTGGTCCGGCGCACCCAAGACCGGGCGGCGGGCGATGACGTGGGGAGCACGAAGCCCAAGGACGAAGGTGTGCTCAACGGCGTCGCCGTGGACGATATTTCGGCGGAGATGCGCGAACAGCTGAACATCCCGGCGGGTATCAAGGGCGCGATCATCACGGAAATCGACCCCGCGAGCCCCTCGGCCCGGCAAGGGTTGAAGGAGGGCGATGTGATTCTCGAGCTCGACCGGCGGCCCGTGACCAGCTCGAGCGAAGCGGTGAAATTGAGCGAGGAGATCAAGGGGCCGAAAGTCATAGTACGCTTCTGGCGGGCCGGGCGCGCGCGGTTCCTCGTGGTCGACGAGTCGAAGAAGTAATCGCGTTGCCGGTTGGGTGTCCGAGCTCTTCCGCGCCCACTGGCGCGGAGGCGCCCAAGTCGTCAACGTGCCACCGCTCGTGGCGCCGGCAGGAGTCGGCTACGGTCCGGCCGCGGTGGATCAATAGCGCTGGCCGATTTTCTTGTAGATAAAACTCATCAGCCACGCCGGGCCGATCAGGAGGAAAAGCAGGTCCTTGAAGAAGGACGGTTTCCGGCGCTCCAACACGTGGCCGATAAACTGGCCGGTCCAGGCGAGCAGGAAAACCACGCAGCAGATTTTCCAAACCGGCCACGGTGAGGACAGGTCGAGCACGACCAGCGCCGTGTAGCCCATCGTCATGAAGAAGAGCAAGCCGGCCGCCAGCGGGGGCGAGAGCCGCGTGTAGAACAGCGTCGCGAGCGCCATCGCCACCAGCGCCCAGTTAAACCACGGCGCCGCTTCGACCCACGCTTCCGGCACGGGAATCGACCACACGAAACCCAGCACGCACCAGAAAATCAGCGGGACGCACACCCAGTGGATGAGTTCGTTGACGTGGTTCTGATGGCTCTCCGCGTATTCGGCGAACCATTGGTCGGCGGTTTTTTTCGGGCGCATTTTCCGTGAATCGAAGCAAAATCAGCCGGCCGTTGCCCGGGGGTCAACGCCGCTCAGAGCCGCAGGAAGATCTTCCGCTGATAGAGGAAGCGGGCGACGGCGAGCATCAGGAGCAAGGCCGTGAGCGCCAGCACGACGTCGCCGGCGCCCGGCGCGATCCGAGTGTCGAAAAACAGCTTAACCTCCCCGCCCGCGAGTCGCTGCGCGATCCGGGGGAACCCCAAGATGTTGCTGCCGAGGTAGAGCGTGATCGGGTTCATTCCGACCCAGACGAACGGCACGCACCACGCGCGCCAACGGCGGACGTCGACGAGGTAATAAAACGCCGCCAGCAGGACACTGCTCCACCCGCCCGCCACAAGCACGAAGGACGACGTCCAGATCTTCTTCACCACCGGAAACTGCAGGTGCCACAGCCAGCCCACCGCCAGCGCGAGCAGACCACCGGCCACGAGCCAGACGACCTTCTGCATCTCGCTGCGGTCGGTGCGCTGCAGCAACAGGCCCGCGAAGACGCCGAGCAGGCACGTCGCGATCGCAGGCAGCGTGCTCAGGATCCCTTCGGGGTCCCAGTAGAGGTCGTATTTTTTTCCGGACAGGTGTTTGAAATCGAAGTGATTCGACACGTTCAGCCCGGGCTCGAAACGCCCGGTCACCCGCGCCGTGGTGGTGTCGTAGAGTGCCTGCACCCGGGCGGCCGCCGGGTCCGACGCGTCGAACTGTCTGGCCATCGCCACCCGGCTCAGCGTTACATCGCGGATCGGCACAAACGTCATCACCGCCCAGTAACCGCTCAGGACGAGGAGACCGACGATGGCCAGCGTCCGCGGCTTGAAAAAGCAAAAGAGTAGCCCCGTCGCGGCGTAGGCCAGCGCGATGCGTTGCAACACGCCGAGCAGGCGGATGCCCGGCCACGCGTTGCTCAGACCGCCGCTGTAGAAAATACCCAGCAGGAACAGGATCGCCGCTCGGCGCAGAACGCGTTTCACCGCCTCGGCCCGCCCGTGCTGCTCGACGAGCCGCGTCAGCGAAAACACGAGCGACGTGCCGACGATGAATACAAACAGCGGGAAAATCAGGTCGTAGAAGGCGAGGCCCGCCCACTCCTTGTGATGGAGTTGTTCGCCGACGATCCGCAGCGGCGCGATGTCCCACAGTTTCGCCACGCCGCGCACCAGCGCGTCGGCCCCGAGGATCCAGATCATGTCGAAACCGCGCAGGGCATCGAGCGACACGAGTCGCGAAGCCGGGGCGGGTTGAGGAGAAGACAAAGAAACCATGGGGCGAAGCGGGATGCCGCGACGCTGCGACTCCGGCCGCTGCCGGTCAATGGCCAGGCGGGCATCCGCACACTGCCCGCACCCTCTTTCCGGCCAGATGCCCGCCGGAAGCCGGGGGCATTCCACCCTTGCAGGCCCGATGGGAAATCATGCTCTGTTGCCGCATGAAGGTATCGTTCACCACGAAGGAATACGCGCGGCTCCTGGAACTTGTGCACCTGGGGCTCTGGGTCGCGGGGTCGCGGCCCGATGACCCTGCCACCATGCCGGATCGCTACGCCGAAATCGCCCAAAAGACGTTCTCGCTCGCCGAAGTCTTCGGCTGCGCTGACCTGGTCGAGACCGACGTGAACGGGCAGTATTTTCCCAACGAGAAACTCACCGGGGGCGCCTCGCAGGAAAAACTGGAGCAGTTCTCCGAGGATGCTTTCTGGGGCGAACTCGTCAGCCGTCTCTCCGAGCGGGACCTGCGCAACGAGTTCAGCGCGACCAAGCTGAGCGAGGAATTGACCGAGGAAGAGGAGCAGCGGCTCGAAACGATCGAGGACGGTTACTGGCGGGAATTCGAGAAGAGCGGCGTCGATCACCTCGTGGTGCTCCGCGGCGGAAAAGGCTGAAAACCGGACGGGGCGCCCCGGGTTTCACGAGGAACGCGCCGCGCGGCGTCCCTCCGCCGCCACCCGCGCGGATTTCGCGTCGAGTTCACCGAGGCATTGCGCCGACCCGCGTTCCAAGTCGCGGCAGATCTGCGGCCGGCGTTCGTAGATGGAACAGAAAAAATCGTGTGCCCCGCTGGGGTGGCGGCCGACGATGAGCGCGGCGCAATGCCCGTCTTGCATCTGCATGTAGGCCCGATGGCCCACGAAGTGCGCGAGCCAGTCGGCGTCGGGACCGAGCCGGGCCCAATCCTCGCCCGTCACCCGCACAAAGGTGGCCAGCTGCGAATGACAGCACACCCCGCAGCCGCGGCAATCGGCGGGCGCGTTCACGGGAACGGTTCCGGGGCCGTTCGCCTTCGGACCGCGAACGAATTTTCCGGGGAGCAGGTTCGCGCGGAACGCGACGACCCGAGGGCGGGGGACCTCATGGTGACGGGGGCAATCTGCCGCTTGCCGGCCCAGACGCAACGGTTTCCACTGGCAGCCCATGGACGTCCACGCCCGAGCCCGTACCCTCATCGACGCCGCCCACGCCGCCGATCCCAGCCGCGGGCCCGACGGCCGCGCGGCGGAACTCATCTACGCCGACCGCATGGAGGCGTGGGTGTTGCGCCTCGTCCCCGGCGCGACGCCGTTGCTGCGCCTCGCCGCGCGCAGCCAGCACCAGGAGCGCTGGCTCGTGCCGCGGGCGAGCTTTCCCCTCGACAAGCCCGGCTACCACGCGTGGCGCCGCTCGCTTTACACGAAACAGGCGGAACGAGCCCGCGCGTTGCTGCTCGAAGCGGGTGTGCCACCCGCGGACGCCGCCGAAGTCGCAACGTGGGTTTCGAAGACCGGACTCAAGACGAACCCCGGCACGCAGGCCCTCGAGGACGCCGCCTGCCTTGTTTTTCTGGAAAACGAAATCGGCGCTTTTGCGGCGCAACACGCGGAATACCCCCGGGAGAAATTCGTGGATATCCTGCGTAAAACCTGGCGCAAGATGAGTCCACCCGGCCAGGCGCTCGCCGGCGGGCTGGCGTTGCCCCCCGGCATCGCCGGACTCGTCGCGGAGGCCGTCCGGCCCGCCTGAAAGGGTGGCGGCGGCGGCCCATTTGGAGTTTACTTCCGAAACCAATCCCGGCTTATCCGTCGTCTTACCCCCGCGGCCGGCTCCGGTCGCATTTTCGCCCTGGCAATGGACACACCTCACACCCAGCCGACCCCCGACCGCCGCAATTTCATCGTCAAGGCCTGTGCGGTGGCCGTCGGCGGCGTGATCGCGGTGGTGCCGCCGCTGGCGGGACTGCTGGTCCTGTTCGATCCGCTGCGCCGCAAATCCACCGGCGGCGGCGCGGTGCTCGTCGCGGCGCTCGATTCGCTGCCCGAGGACGGGTCGCCGCGAAAGTTTCCCGTGCTCGCGACGCGGGTCGACGCGTGGAACCGCTCGCCCAATGTGCCGGTGGGCGCGGTTTATTTGCAGCGACTCGCGAAAGGCGGCGTGCGTGCCTTCAACGTCGTCTGCCCGCACGCCGGTTGTTTCGTCGATTACCGGCCAACGGAAAACCACTATCACTGCCCGTGCCACAACAGCAGCTTCGCCCTAGATGGGAAGGTGCGCGATCCTAAGAGTCCGAGCCCGCGCGGGCTGGATGATCTGCCGGTGGAGATTCGCAACGACGGCGAAGTCTGGGTGACGTTTCAGAACTTCCGCGCCGGCGTGCAGGAGAAGATTCCCGTTTGATGAAGGCCTCGCTCGACTGGCTGGATCAGCGGACCGGCTACAAAAAGCTGCTGCACGAGACGCTGTTCGAAAACGTGCCCGGCGGTGCGCGCTGGCGGTACGTCTGGGGCAGCACCCTCGTGTTCTGCTTCGCGATCCAGGTGGTGACCGGCCTCTTCCTCTGGCTCGCCTACAGCCCGAGTTCGCAGACCGCGTGGGAAAGCGTCTATTTCATCCAGCACGAAATGTGGGGCGGCTGGTTTCTGCGCGGCCTGCACCATTACACCGCCCAGGCGATGACCGTGCTCCTGGTGATTCACCTGATGCAGGTGGTCATCGACGGCGCCTACAAGGCGCCCCGCGAGGTCAATTTCTGGACGGGTGTGCTGCTGCTGTTGCTGGTGCTGGCGCTGTCGCTCACCGGCTATCTGTTGCCCTGGGACCAGAAGGGGTTCTGGGCCACCAAGGTCGCCACCAACATCGCGGCGATCACGCCGCTGATCGGCCCGGCGTTGCAGCGGGTGATCGTGGGCGGCAGCGACTACGGCCACCACACGCTGACGCGTTTCTTTGCGCTGCACGCCGGCATCATCCCGGGCGCGATCATCGCCTTCATCGTCGCCCATGTTTACCTCTTCCGCCGCCACGGCCTCACGCCCAAGGAGCCGCGGAAAAAATCCGACGCGGCGTTCTGGCCCGACCAGGTGCTGCGCGACGCGGTGGCGTGCCTGGCGGTGCTGCTCGTCGTCCTCTTCCTCGTGGTGCGGACCCACGGTGCCGAACTGGGGGCGCCCGCGGATCCATCCGAGCCGTTCTCCGCCGCGCGGCCCGAGTGGTATTTCCTCTTTCTCTTCGAACTCCTGAAATATTTCCCCGGCGGCACCGAGATCTGGGGGGCGATCGTGCTGCCCACGGTCCTGCTGCTCGCGCTCGCCGCCATGCCCTTCGTGGGCAACTGGAAACTCGGGCATCGCTTCAACGTGGGTTTCCTCTGGGCGATGCTGGCCGGTGTGGCCTTCCTCTCCTTCCGCGCCGTGCGGGAAGACCAGCGCAATCCCGACTACGCCACCGCCGTGCGGTCGGCCCAGCGCGACGCCGAGCGCGTGATCGTCCTGGCGCAATCGGCCGAGGGCATTCCGCCGGCGGGGGCGGTGACGCTGCTGCGCAACGACGCTCTCACCCAGGGCCCGAAGCTCTTCGCCAAGAACTGCGCGAGCTGCCACCGCTTCGACGGCCATGACGGGCTGGGCGGCCAGCCCAAGGATCCGGTCTCCGCGGCCGACCTCAAGGGCTTCGCCAGCCGCGAATGGCTCACCGGCCTGCTCGATCCAAAGCGCGTCGCCACGCCGCACTACCTTGGCGGGACGAAGTTCCGCGACGGCAAGATGGTGAAATTCGTG